>JACQCA010000082.1 GCA_016201865.1 Nitrospirota bacterium | reverse complement strand
TCCTCGACCACTTGGCGTTTGAACTCGGAACTGAAGGTTCGCTGACTTCTCATGACAAGATCCTTTCTGCCCCTTATCGGGGGCCGGTGATCCTGTCGGGTACTCTAACATAGTTCGTCCAGTTTCAGGGGTGCAGTCCAATCTTGTTTTGCCAAAAACCATGTTAAATGATATAAAGGTTTTACGGCGTTGGGTGAAAGTTAGCATTGAATACGTGCTCACGCTGCCGGCACCCGTTAGGAAAAAAGGGCAAATGAATGGCCTACAATGAAGCGCTTGCCGAACGAGTCCGCAACGTTTTTGCGAAACGAAAAGGCATGATTGAAAGGAAAATGTTTGGAGGCATCGCCTTCATGCTGCGCGGCCATATGTGTTGCGGCGTGATCAAGGACGACCTGGTCGTTCGCGTCAAACCCGAGTATTACGAGAAAGCGCTGACCGAGCCTCATGCCCGGCCGATGGACTTTACCGGCCGCCCGATGAAAGGGTTTGTATTTGTCGGCCTCAGCGGTTATCGGACGGACAAGGCTCTTTCGAACTGGATTCAGCGGGGGATTGACTTTGCCTCGTCTCTACCCCAAAATAGACGTCATTCCGTCATACAGTAGGGTAAACGCCGATTGCGATCCGGATCGTAACAGTCCGGAAGCCGCAATGATCTTTCGGACAAACAACAGAAAAAATGAATCCGATGCGACCTGTCCTCGCAGTAAGAATCATCCTATGACCAACGTTCCGTGTGGCCCTGAAAACTGGGTGGAGCAACACGGCGACTATCTTTATCGCTTCGCCCTCTCCCGTCTTCGCGACGCCAACACGGCCGAGGACGTACTCCAAGAGGCGTTTCTCGCGGCGCTCCAGTCCCGCCACCGGTTCGAGGGCCGCTCTTCCGAACGCAACTGGCTGGCGGGCATCCTCAAACACAAGATTCTGGACCATTTCCGGCGCGGCGGTCGCGAGGTGGGACTCGGCGACCGGGACGAACCGGCGAACATGGACGCCGAGGTGTTCGGCGAGGATGGTCATTGGAAGCTGGACGAAAATTCGCCGGCCGACTGGGCCGATCCCGACCGCACACTCGAACAGTCCCGTTTCTGGGAGGCAATGGGCCGTTGTCTCGGCGAGTTGCCGCCCCGGACGGCCCGCGCTTACACGCTCCGGGAGATCGAAGAGGAGGAAACCGACGCAATCTGTAAGACCTTGAACATTACGCCGACTAACCTTTGGGTGATTCTCCACCGTGCGCGGATGCATCTGCGCCAATGCCTTGAACTTCATTGGATTGGAGGAACGACGACCTGACCATGCGACCCGCCTGGCTTGAAAATTGGCTCATCCGGAACACGCCGCCCTGCCGTGAGGTGGTCCGGATCCTCTCGGACGCGATGGACCGACCGATCCCCCTCCGCCGCCGGATCGCCGTGCGGCTCCATTTCCTGATCTGTCAATGGTGCGAGCGATACCAGAAACAGATCCGGCTGATCCGGACTCTGCTTCGCCGCGAGGAGTCGATCTCTCCGCCGGATACCCCAAACACCTCGAACGCCCGGCTCTCCGATGAAGCGCGAGAGCGGTTGAAGCGCCTAACTCGTCAAGACCGATCCTAACGGCATCCTCACCCCCCGCCGTAAGGTTTCCCCTCCGCACCCGACCTACCGCATGCCAGGATTCTTTCCGAGCGTATCATCCGGTTCTGGAATCCTAACATCGGTGTAAGGTCTCCGATTCTCCGGCGACTTACCCGCAGAACTAAACAGACCCGTTCGGGTTCCAGGCCCACAGGAGGATACCATGAAACAGCTCATTCAATTGGAAACACCGCGCATGAAATTTAGTCATTTTTATCCGCTGCTTGGATTTCTTGTTCCCACTGCTGCGATTGGTTACGGTGTCGTAATCCCTCAAAGTTGTATTGCAGGCTGGCACGAACAAAGCATCGGCTTTGGATTGGCGCTCACTGGTGCATCTATTGCTTACTGGCAGGGTATTTGGCTGGCATTGCGTGGACGAAAGCCGATGAGAAAGACGATGAGACGTCCTGAGTTCATCGCTAAACAGAGCCGCTGTCCGAGCGGGCTTTTCGGATTGCTGCTTGCACGAATCATGGCAACCGAAACATATAGAGAAAATATGGCTGCTTTACAGCTTATGAACTTGCAACCCGAGGATAAGGTGCTGGAGATTGGCTGTGGACACGGTCGAACCATTGCTCAGGCTGTGGCTAAAACTCCTCAGGGATTTGTTGCCGGTCTGGATATATCGGAAACGATGGTCCAAATGGCAACCCGGCACAACCGACGGTGGATTAAGGAGGGTCGAGTAGAGATAAAACATGGCAACAGCATCAGTATTCCTTATCCCGACTGTTACTTCGACAGGGTCTTCTCTGTTCATACTATTTACTTTTGGTCGAACCCCATCAATGATCTTCGAGAGATCAAGCGTGTGATGAAGAAGGACTCCTGTCTCATCCTTGGTTTCAAACCTAAAGAAGAAAAGGTGGCAGCAGAATTTCCCTCGTCCATTTATAAGTTTTATTCGACGGATGAGGTTGTGCTTATTATGGAGACGGCTGGATACGAGCATGTTCAGATCATTGATTCGCCGGCTTCAGCCAGAAATGTTCTATTTGCAATAGCTCACCCCCGCCAAGACCGCTCCTGACCGCCGGTTGGTGTAAGGTTTCGGCTTCTCCCGCGACTTACCCGTAGAACTAAACGGACCTGTTCGGGTCCACAACAGCGAGGGAGGTGAGAACAATGGCGGAACAGAGCTCAAAAACGAAGCAGAATGCGTCATGCGCCTGCGGTTCCGGTAAGAAAAGCGGAGAGTGTTGTGGCAGGAATGAATTGTGTTCTTGCAGTTCAGGAAAAAGGCCGGCGATTGCTGCTTCAGAAAAAGATAAGGAGTAAGGTCTCCGGTTCTCCGGCGACTTACCCGCAGAACGAAACGGACCCGTTCGGGTCCACAACCCAAAGGAGGATGCCATGAGACACAGAATTCGATCCATCACCGCGCTGGGGCTGGCGGCTGGCCTCGGTTTTTTAGGAACGTCGTTCGCGGCCGATATGATGAAAGATCACGCCATGAAGAAACACCACACGCTTCTGCTCAAGAGCGCGAAGGAAAACGCCGACCTTACGGAGGTCACGCTGCCGATTCATGAAGGGAGACGGGCCGGGGAGACGGTCTGGTTTGTCGTGACCGAGTCCTCGAACCGAGAGGATGCCGCGCGGCGCGGCGTGCATTACGCCCCGAAGATCGCGAACGCCAAGGGAACGGCCGCCGTTGAGAAGGTCAAGGTGACCGATGGGATCGTCGAGTTCCTGGGCAGCGTGGACTTCTCACCCGAACGGATCGTCCAACCCGGGCCGACGGGCTTCCCGCCGGCCGAGGCGAAACCCGGCGCGATCGGTGAGCCGTTGTATACTCCGCTGATCGAGCTGCCGGACGGCACGGTGCTCAACGCGCCCCATATCAAGAACAACTCGGGTGAACACGACCGGCTGATCCGGATCGATCTTTCGAAACGCACCGCCGCCTTCCGGATCACCCGTGGCTTCTTCGAGGGCAAGACGGTCTACTACACCACCTTCAACGCCTCGGACCCCGCCGTCGCCGCGATCGAGGCCGGAAACTATACCCCGAATCTCAAGGTGACCCCCGACAAGGGCTCGAACACCCTCAACTCGGCACTGACCGGTCTGGCCCCGATCGTGAACGGCCCCACGGGGAAGAACAATCTCCAGCGCCAGGGTCTCAGCTCGGCGCTGATGGGCGAGGGCGATCCTTTGAACATCGTAGAGGAGATCCCGTCAGGTGAGCGTGCGCTGCTGTACAGCCCCATATGGGACGTTCACGCATCCGTCTGGGCCCAGACCGCGATGCCGGTAAAGAGCGGCATGCAGCAAACGGATTTCCGGTCCGTCGCGCGGCTGGCGCTCGCGGGTCAGATCACCGGCCCGGATGGAAAGCCGTGGGGCCCCATCGGAGTTGTGGTGAACTGCCCGATCATCAGCATTGACGAGTAATCTTTCCGATCGCATAACGGAAGGGTCCGATACCCGGACCCTTCCGTTTAAGGAGAAACACGGCGATGATGATCAAAAAAGCGGACGAAATCAAAGGTCGAGAAATCACGGAGAAATCAACTTACCTGAACCGTCGCCAGTTCATTGCCGCCGGTGCCGTCCTGGGAGCGGGTTTGTTATTACCCGGCGTTTTCGTCGGCGAGGTGGCGGGACCGAAGATCCCCGGTGTGAGGCCGAGCCCCTTTGGCACCAAGGAGGAACGCACGCCGTATAAGGATGTCACTGGATATAACAACTACTATGAATTCGGCACCGACAAGGAAGATCCGGCCGCCAACGCCGGTCGCTTCAGGATCCGTCCTTGGACCGTGCGTATCGATGGCGCGGTCAAGAAGAGCCGGGAATATGACATTGACCAATTGATCAAGATGAGCCCCTTGGAAGAGCGGGTCTACCGGATGCGCTGCGTCGAGGGATGGTCCATGGTGATTCCCTGGGTCGGCTTTCCACTCCAGTCTCTGATCAAGGCCGTCGAGCCCTCCTCCCAGGCCAAATACGTGGAATTTACCACACTTCTAAATCCGGACCAAATGCCGGGCCAACGGCGCCGTGTCCTGGATTGGCCCTATGTGGAGGGACTGCGTTTAGACGAAGCGATGCATCCCCTGACTCTCCTGGCCGTGGGGCTCTACGGCGAGGTACTCCCGAATCAGAACGGTGCGCCGCTGCGCCTTGTGGTTCCCTGGAAATACGGTTTCAAGGGAATCAAGGGGATCGTTCGGATTCGGTTCGTCGAACATCAGCCGGTAACCGCCTGGATAAAGGCTGCGCCGAATGAGTACGGTTTCTACTCCAACGTCAATCCCGACGTCGACCACCCTCGATGGAGTCAGCGCAAAGAGCGGCGGATCGGCGAGTTCTTCAAACGGGAGACGTTGATGTTCAACGGTTACGCAGACCAGGTGGGCCATCTTTATGCCGGAATGGACCTGAGAAAGTATTTCTGATTTGAGACTGAAATGGAATCATCCACCTACCGACTCAAGGCGGCTTTCTTTATGGCCTGCTTAATCCCCTTGGCCTGGCTTGCAATCCAGAAGGGATTCGGGGGCCTCGGAGCCAACCCCATCGAAAAGATGATCCGCTTTCTCGGCGACTGGTCGCTTTATCTGCTTCTCGGCACTCTAGCGCTGACTCCCATGCATCGGCTCTTTCATCTATCCTGGCCGACAAAGATCCGTCGGATGATCGGGCTGTTCTCCTTCTTTTACGTCTGTCTCCATGTGACCGGCTATCTCGCGATCGACCAATTCTTCGACTGGCACGAGATCCGGCGCGACATCATCAAACGCCCATTCATCACGGTGGGTTTCGTCTGTTTTCTGCTTCTGATCCCTCTGGCCGTTACATCCACAAATAAGATGCAGCGCCGAATGCGCCGACGTTGGAAGCAACTCCACTATTTTGTCTACCCGATAGCGATCGGCGCCGTGATTCATTTCTGGTGGATGGTCAAAAAAGACATCACCCGTCCCGCTTTCTATGCAATGGTGCTCGCGCTGTTGTTGGGGTTGCGGATCTATTGGGCGTTGACGCGCATCAAAGTCGGAGTAACCGAAACCGCCGTCCATGAGAAAGCAGTCCGTCGTGGATAAAATTCAAGGTGGAGAAGATTATATGCTCTACAGTGTCATTCAATATTTCACCCGACGGGTCCAGTCGCAGCGGGACCATACCGATAAGCCTGCAGAAAGGAGGATCGCCATGATCTGGCCCCGCTGGGCAGATTGACTCGACACTGCCGTTCTGATAGGTTACCCTCTCATTAAGAAGGCTTGATGACCGAATCCTTTCGAACAAGACTGATGCGCTGGGGATTCAATCTGTTTCCGGCATACCGCCGGACGGGAGGACGTATTACCCGCATCTCCAGCGACCTCATGCGGGTTCAAATCAAGATCCCTTTGAACTGGAAAACACGGAATTACGTCGGCACCCTATTCGGCGGCAGCATGTACGGCGCCGTTGACCCGATCTACATGGTCATGTTGATCCATCTGTTGGGACCCGAATACAATGTATGGGACAAGGCCGCAACGATCACGTTTAGGAAACCCGGCCGCGGCACGCTTTATGCCGAGTTTGTTTTGAGCCGCGAGGAGCTGCAAGGTATTCGGGATGAACTCGCTCACAACGAGTCAATCCATCTGGTCTATACCGTCGATCTGACAGATATCGAAGGGACGGTCCATGCGACGGTTGAGAAGACCCTTTACCTTCGGCGTAGGGCGAAGTAAACCTGTCGAAAGGGGGGATGCGTCATGAAAAAGCCTCTGTTGGCGGTGGTGCTGGGCGGGGTCGTTTTGTTTCTATGGGGTTTTATTTCCTGGGCCGTATTGCCCTGGCACGACATGGTCGCGAATAAATTTAGCGATGAGGCCGCGGTCGCTCAGGTTCTTAAGGCGAATGCGCCGGTACAAGGCATTTATTATCTGCCCTATGCGGAGGAAGACCATAAGCCGGGCGAGGTTGCGGCTTTTGTCAATGTCCTGCCTCAAGGCTTCGATATGAATATGGGTAAATTGATGGGCATCGGATTGACGATGCAAATCCTATCGGCCGCGCTTGTATTTGGGCTGCTGCGTCAAACACAAGGCCTGAGTTATCTTGGCAAGCTTAAGTTTGTTGCATGGGTTGGTCTGACGATAGGATTTGTGAGTCACGGTCCATATTGGAACTGGTTCGGATTCTCCACTTCTTACACCATTGTAACGATTCTTGATATTTTGATCGGAGGGGCGCTCGCGAGTTTGGTGATCGCAAGATTTGCAGAAGAAAACCGGCCTGACGCGTCGTTTGGAGTACGACCGGCTGCGACGGGCGGTTGACTTTGCCTCGGCCTTGCCGTCAAAATAGGGCCAAAATAGAGCCACAGCAGGGCAACCCATGAAAGCCATTCTCTATCGTCGCTATGGGCCGCCGGAGGTCTTGGAGTACGGAGAACTCCCGGAGCCGAAAATCACGGATCGCCAGCTTCTTGTCAAGGTTCATGCGGCCTCGGTCAATCCGGTGGACTGGAAGTTCCGAAGCGGAAAGCCCCGGATCCCCTTCCTAAAGCTGCCGAGGATTCCGGGGTTGGACATCGCGGGCGAGGCGGTGCGGGTCGGAAACGCCGTGAGCCGATTTAAAACCGGAGATGTCGTGTACGGAATGCTGTCCGCTTTTTCCGGCGGAGGCTGCGCCGAGTACGCGGCCGTCCCGGATCGGAACGCGGCGATCAAACCGCGCAACCTGACCTTCGAAGAGGCGGCCGCCGTTCCGGTGGCCGCAATGACGGCGCTTCAGGCGATGCGCGATCACGGAAAAATCAAGAGCGGCGATCGCGTGCTGATCAACGGCGCGTCCGGCGGGGTGGGCTCCTTCGCGGTACAGATCGCAAAGGCAAACGGCGCCGAGGTCACGGCCGTGACCAGCCGAAAAAATACGGATTTTGTGAAGGGACTGGGGGCTGATCACGTGATCGACTACACCGCGGAGGATTTTACGAAATCCGATTCATCCTTTGATATTATTTTCGACCCCGTCGCAAGCCGTTCATTCACCGAATGCAAACCGCGGCTGAGTCCCAAAGGCGTCTACATCTCCACCCTTCCGAGCCTGGACACGATTCTACGAATCGTCATCGGTTCGATCGTGGGTGGAAAACGGGCCCGTCTGGTCAATCTCGGTGCACGGGCATCGGACCTCGAGCTTCTCACGGAATGGATCGAGGCCGGATGGGTCCGTCCGATGATCGACAAAATCTTTCCGCTATCGAAAACGGCCGAAGCGCATGCCTACAGTGAGACCGGACACGCGAGAGGAAAGATTACGATCCATATCAGCGATTGAAAAGGACTTCATTCTAAACAAAGGAGAAATTCCGATGCCGCAAATGGACCCGCAACAGATCATCGAAACGCAACGGCAGGACTGGAACCGCGTCGCTCCGGCCTGGGAAAAATGGGATACTCTGATTGATCGGAACATGACCTTTATCAATTACCGACTGGCCGGCGACGCGCGGCTGCGTTCGGGTGAGCGGGTGCTGGATCTGGGATGCGGAACGGGATATCCCGCGCTCCTCGCGGCCCAGGCCGTGGGCCATCAAGGAAGCGTACTCGGTCTGGATCTGGCCGAGGAGATGCTCGCGGTCGCACGGCGAAAGGCCAAAACACTCGGCCTCAAGAACGTCACCTTCCAGACCGGAGACGTTACGGCCTTGTCGTTCGACTCGGCCTCCTTCGATGCCGTCATCAGCCGTTTCTGTCTCATGTTTCTTCCGGATGTCCCCAAGGCCGTGAAGGAGATCGCGCGCGTGCTGAAACCCGGCGGTTATTTGGCCGCCGCGGTCTGGTCGGCGCCGGAAAATAATCCCTTCATCTCCCTCCCGATGAATGCTCTGAAAACCTTTCTGACGCTCCCGCCTCCCGATCCGGAACAGCCCGGAATTTTCCGTTTAGCCAAGCCGGGGGATCTCTTCGGAATGGTCGAACGGGCCGGGCTGCAAGGGCTCACGGATGAGGAGCTGACGGGCGAGTCGGTCTATGCGACGGCGGACGAATATTTTTCAAGCCTGATGGACATGGCCGCGCCGCTCCAGCCGCTTTTCGCCAAGCTTTCTCCGGACCAAAGGAAACAGGCCGAATCCGAAATCAAACGGGCCGCGGATCAATACCGCAAGGGAAAATCGGTCGCGTTCCCAATGGCGATCCGGATCGTGGCGGCTCGTAAGCCGCAATGATCTCTCGGACAAAACAGACCAACGGATAACGAAATGGAAAACAAGGCAAAGGCCATTCTTATCGATCACTATGGCGGGCCGGAAATCCTAAAGTTGAAGGAGATTTCGGTATCCGCCCCCGGGCCCGGCGAGGCGCTCGTGCGGCATTCGGCGATCGGCCTGAACTTCATCGATGTCTATCATCGTCGCGGCCTCTATCCCCTTCCTTCTCTGCCGGCCGTGCTCGGATCGGAGGCGGCCGGACGGGTCGAGGCAGTCGGACCCGGCGTGGCCGAAATCGCGGCGGGTGATCGTGTGGCCTATGCCGGCGGGCCGACGGGCGCCTACAGCGAGGCGCGGGTGATCCCCGCGCACCGCCTCGTGAAACTTCCGGAGGGCATCTCGGATCCACAGGCTGCGGCGATGATGTTGAAGGGTATGACGGCCGAGTATCTCCTCCGCCGAACCTACGTCGTAAAGCCCGGAGATGTGATCCTCTTTCATGCCGCGGCCGGCGGCGTGGGAACGATCGCATGCCAGTGGGCCAAACAACTCGGCGCGACCGTGATCGGCACGGTCGGCAGCCGGAAGAAGGCCCCGATCGCGGCGGCGCACGGCTGCGATCATGTAATCGTGACGGGCGAGGAGGATTTCGTCGCGCGCGTCCGCGAGATCACCCGGGGCGAGGGCGTCCCGGTCGTCTATGACTCGGTCGGGAAGGACACCTTCATGCGCTCGCTTGATTGTCTACGGCCAAGAGGGATGATCGTCAGCTTCGGACAGTCGTCCGGGATGGTCCCGCCGCTGGAGATCACGATCCTCTCGACCAAAGGATCGCTCTTCCTCACCCGCCCGACCCTGATGCATTACACCGCGAAGCGCGAAGACCTTCTGGCATGCGCCGCGGCGCTGTTTGACGCAGTGCTTCACGACGGCGTGAAGATCGAGATCGGCCGGACCTACTCGCTTCAGGATGCCTCAAAGGCGCATGCCGACCTCGAGTCCCGGAAAACGACGGGCTCCACCGTCCTGATCCCGTAACAGGCCCGGCCGTGTTCAGATTGACTGCTTAAACGATTTGCTTTATAGTCACCGCATCGGAGAAACATCCGCCATGGCCATTGGGTCGAGTCGCTGTTTCAGCGATTCGGCCTCGATCGTCATTAACCGCACCATAACAGGAAAGGAGAATAGATGAAAATCTTTGTAGGAAATCTGTCCCACGAGGTCACGGATGATGATTTGCGTCAAGCCTTCGCGGCGTTCGGGAACGTCGAATCGGCCACGGTGATCAAGGACAAGTTCACGGGAGGATCAAGAGGTTTCGGGTTTGTGGAGATGCCCACAGGTTCGGAAGCCCAGGCGGCGATCGACGGCATGAATGGAAAAGATCTAAAAGGCAAAGCGGTCAATGTCAATGAGGCCCGTCCACGCGAAGAACGAGGGGGCAGAGGAGGACGAGGAGGATCCGGCGGCGGCCGGCGTTATTAATCATCCCTCCTTTCGACTTTTTCCTTAACTCCAGGCCGGCGCCGCCCGCAGTGGGTTCATTGCGCGGCGGCGCGGCTTGGGGTCGTGGGTGCTTCGGATTGCATCATGCGCAAGGTGATTCTGTTCATCGGATCGAATCTGAACGGTGCTGATAGAGAATGAGATAGTCCCATGCCTGATCAAAAACGAACTGTACGCATCAGCCGCTTGAAAGACCAAGGGAACGAGATGGATCTTCGTTCCACTACGGCCGCCGATCGACTCGCCATGATCTGGCCGCTGACGCTGGAGGCATGGACCTTCAAAGGAGAACGCGTTGCTGAATCCCGACTACCGCGACATGTTGTCCATCTTGAGCGACGAAGGGGTTGAGTTCCTGCTCGTGGGCGCTTACGCCTTGGCGGTACATGGTCTTCCCAGAGCCACGGGCGACATCGATGTTTGGATCCGCAGCTCGGACGAGAACGCCCGGCGCGTCTTAAGGGCGCTGACCCGGTTCGGTGCGCCGCTGTCGGGCATTACGGCGAACGACCTCAAAACCCAGGAATCGGTTTTTCAGATCGGCGTGGCGCCCTGTCGCATTGATATTTTGACCTCCATCGACGGCGTCGCTTTCGACGAAGCTTGGCCCCACCGAAAGGAAGTCGATGTCGAAGGCATAAGGATTCCGGTTATCAGCCGGTCCCATCTCATCCAAAACAAAAAAGCCTCCGGACGGCCGCAGGATCTGGCTGACATTGCCCGACTGGAACCACTGAAGGGAGAACCCTAAGAAATAAAACCGACCGCACCGAGCGCATTGCAAGGCGGATCGGTTTTATCGTTGGAGTCTTTTTCGAATTGGGATGCCATGCTAAAAAATAAAAAAGTGGTCATTGTCGGAGGAAGTTCCGGAATCGGTCTCGGTGTTGCGCGCAAGGCCGCTGATGTTGGAGCAGAAATTGTTATTGCCTCCCGCTCGGCATCGAAACTGGAAAATGCGCGATCCCATTTAAGGGGTCGGGTGCAGACGGAGGTGCTTGATGCGGTCAATGAACAATCCGTGAGTGACTTTTTTCGTCGTGTCGGGTCGTTCGACCATTTGGTCGCAACCATCAGGCCGCAGGGTCCGGTGGGGCGCTTTCTTGAAAATGCCACCGATAATGTCCGTGCAGCTTTCGATAACAAGTTCTGGGGCCAGTACTACCTTGCCAAACATGGGGCCGGTTATGTCCGAGCCGGTGGATCCATTACACTCACATCGGGCATTGCCTCGCTTCGGAGCTATCCGGGTTATTCAGCAATGACTACAATCAATGCAGCGGTTGAATCGTTGTGCAAGACGCTCGCCGTTGAGCTGGCGCCGATTCGTGTCAATGGGGTCTGCCCCGGCTTTGTAGACATAGAAGCGCCGAATGATAAGCGAGCGCAGCAAATCATGGCACTCATCCCCAATTTGCCATTGGCGCGCCTTGGCACTGCAGATGAAATAGCGGATGCCTACCTATACTTACTCAACAACGTGTATTCAACGGGCACAATCATAGTCGTGGATGGCGGCGCAACGTGTTAAACAGGCTCTTACAATACCTGCTGTCCGACCAACATTACCCACGGCTGGATTTTGTTCCGTAATGATTCAGACCCTTCCGGCTCATCGGAGCCGACCGCATTGAGCGCATGACGAGGCGGCTTGGCTCTAATCATTTGGCGCTTCGGGTTGAATTATGCGCAAGGTCATTTTGTTCATCGCGTCCAGTCTGGACGGATACATCGCGGGGCCGAAAGGCGAGATTGACTGGCTCTTTTCGGATTAGGACTATGGCTACGCCGATTTTTTTGCGGGCGTGGACACCGTCGTGATGGGCCGGGTCACCTATGACGTGTCGCTGTCCTTCGGGGACTATCCGTACCCAGGGCGAGAGGGCTTCGTCCTGCGTCCTTTTTTCGGTTCTTCCGTCTCTCTAAGTAGAGGCGCTATGAAACCTAAAAGGAGGAGGCCGTCCATGACCCACCCTATTCTTAGCACGCAAACCGCAAGGCCATCCGAGAGACAGAGAATCGATATTGAATTCCTCTATCTTGACCTGGACGTCTGCAGCCGGTGCAGGGGAACCGATCAAAACCTGGAGGCCGCGCTGTCTGAGATCTCCCGGCTGTTGGAACTGACCGGAGTAGAAGTCCAGGTCAGGAAGACGCTCGTGGCGTCGGAAAAGCAGGCCCGGAATCTCGGCTTTTATAGCTCCCCGACGATCCGAGTCAACGGCAAAGAGATTGCTCTCGAGTTCCGTGAAAGCCGGTGTGAGTCTTGTGAAGAATGCGCCGGCAACGGCGAGATCCACTGCCGGGTCTGGGTGTTCCAGGGAAAGGACTATACCGAAGCACCCAAGGCGATGATCATAGACGCAATCCTGAGAGAAATCTACGGCGGTCTACCGCAACCGGTTCCGGAACCGACCCCGTTTAACGAAGTGCCTGAGAATTTAAAACGCTTCTTTGCTGGAAAAGTGCAGAAGGCGGCCGCCGTCTCTCCCTGCTGTCCCCCGGCCGAGGCGGCGGTCTGCTGCGATCCATCCGAGAAGCCAGCCTGTTGCGGAACAGACGATGCAGACGGCTGTGGCTGTAAGTAGGTAAGACGATGGCGCGGGAGACGAAAGCGATTTGGGAAGAGTTTCAGGGCCGCCTGAAGGCCTTCATCGCGCGACGGGTGCGTGATGAGGCGGACGCGGAGGATATTCTCCAGAACGTCTTTGTCCGCATCCACCGGCATATCGGCGCCGTGAACAAGGCCGACCGCCTGGTCTCCTGGCTGTTTCAGGTTTCCCGGAATGCCGTCATGGACCACTACCGCGCCAAGGCGAGACAGCGCGAAGTCCCTGCCGGATCGGCGGCGGAATTGGAAGCAGCCGAGTCTGAAGAGTCGGCGGCCCGCGGCGGGTTGAGAGAGGATGACGGCGAATCGAATTCGGCTCGCCGGGAGCTTTCGGCCTGCCTCCGCCCGATGATGAAGCGCCTGCCTCCTCACTACCGGAATGCGATTCTTTTGGTGGAGCTGGAAGGGCTGAGCCAGCGCGAGGCGGCGGATCGTTTCGGACTTTCGCTCTCCGGAATGAAATCCCGCGTTCAGCGCGGGCGAGGCCTCCTCAAAAAGATGCTCCAGGACTGCTGCCATATCCATCTCGATGCCGCGGGAACCGTCACGGATTACGAGCCGAAAGATTCCGCCTGCGGCCTCTGCGGGTCTGTCGCCCGGAAGAAGCGTCCCTAAGCGGTCATGAAAAGAGACTCCTTCAAAGAATTTGTCCTGGATCAACTGCGCGATCTGGACGGATTGTCCTCGCGCGCCATGTTCGGCGGGTACGGGCTTTATCAGGACGGGGCCTTCTTCGGAATTATTTTCAAAGGCCGGCTGTACTTCAAGACGGATGCGACGACGGCCAAAGAATACACTCAGCGGGCGATGAAACCCTTCCGGCCCAACGCCAAACAGATGCTCAAGACCTATTACGAAGTCCCGGTGGATATCATTGAGGACCCGGATCTTCTCACCGAATGGGCCATAAAGGCGATCAAGCGCCGAGCGGAGAGTAACTTATCCAAACGAATACGGCGCTAAGGTTTATCTTCTTTGTTTTTTGGGTCCGACTTTTCCTTTTCAGGCGCAGGGCTTTGTAAATTACGGTCGCGGTCCGACCGCTCCTGCTGCGACGGGGCCGGAAACGGACCGATGATGTAATCATCCCCGGCGATCTTGGCCCTGCAGCCTAACAAGGTGACGGACAACATCAGGCCTATGAACTTCCCTTCGATCCGCTTTTTCATATGATTGTCCTATCAGAGCCGAAGCGGCTTGATGGGCGCGAGGACGGCGGCGGGATCTTTCTTCCAGATCTCGGGATCGGCATCCACATACAGCTCGACCTCGTTGCCGTCCGGATCGAGGAGATAAAGACTTTGGCTGACGGTGTGATCGCTCGTGCCGGTGATCGTCACACCGGCCTTTTCCAGCTCCTTCAATGCCGCGCGCAGCTCGTCCAGCGAATCGCCGATCTTGATCCCGATATGATAGAGCCCGATCCGGCGGCCGGACGGAGGACCGGGCGCGGGGCCGACTTCGATGAACAGGAACTCATGATGCGTTCGTCCGGAGGTGAGCGCCGCGGCCTTCCCGTCAAAAATCCGGCCGACCTCGCGGAATCCGAGAAGGTCGCGATAAAAGGCCAGCGACCGTTCGAGGTTCTTCACATAAAAAACGATATGCCCCAGGTAATGTGCTTTCACAAAACACCCGCATCTTTTTACGGTGAGACTCCGCTTGTGACCGTTTCGATCTCAAACCCCATATCCTCGATCATCCGCCAGGCCTCCTCCGGCTTCTGGCCCGGGGTTGTAAGATAGCCGCCGACAAATAACGAATCGCCGATGTAGAGCGCCTGGGCCTGGAGGGAGCGGAGACTGTGCTCGCGTCCGCCGGCGATCCGGATCTCGGTCTTCGGATGGACGAACCGGAAGAGCGAAAGGATCTTGAGGCATCGGGTCGGCGACGGCGGAGTCTGCTTCGCCAGCGGCGTGCCCTCGACCGGATGCAGAAAGTTGATCGGGATCGAATCAGGCTTGATCTCTCGAAGCGCAAGCGCCATTTCGATCAGATCCTCGTCGGACTCCCCCATCCCGACGATCCCGCCGGAGCAAAGCTCCAGCCCGGCTTCACGCGCATTCTTCAGCGTCTCGATCCGGTCGCGGTAGGTATGCGTCGTGCAAATTTCTTTGTGAAACGCTTCGCTCGTGTTCAGGTTGTGATTCACCCGATCCACGCCCGCGGCCTTGAGGGTTTGGGCGTCCTCCGATGTGAGAAGTCCCAGCGAACAGCAGAGTGAAAGCGGCGTCTCCTGTTTGATCGTCCGGACGGCGTCGGTGATCGCGGCGATCTCCTTCGGGCGCGGCCCGCGTCCGGAGATCACGATGCAGTACCGTAGCGCCTTCGCCGCGACGGCCCGACGGGCGCCATCTAAAATCTCTTCTTTCGAGAGGAGCGGATATTGATCGATGTCCGCTTTGGAAATTCGTGACTGAGAACAGTAATGGCAGTCCTCTTCGCAGAGGCCGCTCTTCGCGTTGATCAGCATATGGAGTTTGACCCGCCGGCCCGAATTCGCAAACCGGACGCGAGAGGCGGCATGGATCAGATCCGGCAATTGGTCATCGGACGCACTCAGAACAGTCCGGGCTTCGTCGCGCGTGAGACATTCGCCCCGCAGCGTTTTATCGGCCAAAAATTGATATGACATTCATCCTCCTTTATTCTCTTTAATCAACGATTCCCCCGTCATCTCATCCGGTTTCGTCAGGCCCAACAGCTTCAACATCGTCGGCGCGAGGTCGGCATGGATCCCATGATCCCGAAGACGCGGTTTCGTTTCGTCCACCAGGATCAACGGCACCGGGTTCGTGGTATGCGCCGTGTGGGGATTGCCTTTTTCATCCACCATCTGTTCCAGGTTCCCGTGGTCCGCCGTGACGATCACCGTGCCGCCGGCCTCCTTCACAGCCGTCACGACGCGACGAAGGCAGTCGTCGATCACGCCCACCGCCTTCACGGCCGCCGGCAGTATGCCGGTATGGCCGATCATGTCGGGATTGGCGTAATTCATAATCACAACATTATACTGACCGGACTTGATCCGCTTGATCGCTTCATCCGTCACCTCCGGCGCGCTCATCTGCGGCTTCTGGTCATACGTCGCCACATCCCTCGGTGACGGGATCAGCAGCCGGTCCTCGCCGGGAAAGGGTTTCTCATCGCCGCCGTTGAAAAAGTAGGTGACATGGGCATACTTCTCGGTCTCGGCGATCCGGAACTGCCGCATCCCCTGCTGCGAGACGATCTTCCCGAAAATCCGGTCGAGCGACGTCGGAGGGAACAGAACCGGAAGACCGTTTTTCTCGTCGTAGCGTGTCATGCTTACGAACCGGGACAGTTTCGGAACCGTCTTCCGCTGAAAGCCGGCAAACTCGGGATCCGTGAGCGCCCGTGTGATTTCACGGGCCCGATCGGCGCGGAAGTTGTAGAACAGGACCGCGTCGCCATCCGAAATCGTCCTGACCGGCTTCTGGCTGGAATCCACGATGACGGCCGGAAGCATGAATTCATCCGCCACGCCGGCCGCATAACTCTCGCGGACCGCCTCGACCGCCGAACGATGCCGGGCCCCGACGCCCGAGACCATCGCCTCATACGCCCTCTGGACCCGCTCCCACCGCTGATCGCGGTCCATGGCGTAATACCGGCCCGTGACAGTGGCGATTCGGCCCAGATGAATCCGTTCAAGAAATTGTTCCAACTGTGTTACATACTCAATCCCGCTCTTGGGCGGCGTGTCCCGCCCGTCTAAAAAGACATGGATCGCAGCCTTCTGTAAGTCCCGGGCCTTGGCCAGTTCCAGAATCGCGAAGAGGTGCCGGATGTGGCTGTGGACGCCGCCGTCGGAAAGAAGCCCTATCAGGTGTAGCGTCCCGCTTTGCGCGAGATGCAGCAGGTTTAAAAGCTCGGGATTTCGTGTGAAGGCGCTTTCGCGAATCGCTTTGTTGATCCGCGTAAAATCCTGATAAACGATCCGGCCCGCGCCGATATTTAAATGGCCCACCTCGGAATTGCCCATCTGGCCGGCCGGCAGTCCGACCGCTTCGCCCGCCACGTCCAGCTCGGTGTGCGGATAATCCTTCAACAGGCTTCCATAAAAAGCCGGACGGGCCAGTGCGATCGCATTGGCTTCGCGCTTGGGGCTCAATCCCCAGCCGTCTAAGATGATCAGGACCAAGGGTTTCGGGCGCAAGAAAGTCACGACATTCAACCTTTCATGATGATGGATTTAATCGGCGCGCTACGTCGGCTCGGCCTTGGCCGCGATCTTGGAAGGCGTCCATTCCCCCATGATGGGCGAGGCCTCAAAGCTGTTCCAGTGACCGCAGCGGGGACAACGGCCGGACCACTGGGCGGTGTGATAATCGCAGAGCGGGCAGTAATAAGGGACCAGCACGCGTTTTCGGAGATTCAAGGCCTTTTTAAACTCATCCACGGCCGCCTCTAAGTTCCCCTTCCGCAGGTAAAGATTTCCGAGGAGTTTATGGAGGTCCGGCATCTTTTCATCTCCGGGATCAAGCGCGGCCAAAACCTCAAACGCCTCATCCACCATTTCGAGACGGTAATACAGCTTTCCGAGATAAAACCGCAAGACCGGATTCTCGGGATCGCGTCGAATCGCCTCCTGAAGCACCCGGATGATCCTGGCCGGCTGACCCAGCTCCAAGTACAGGTCCTCCAACCAATGCAGCAGGAGGATGCTGGACGTCATCTCGAAGGCCTTTTCCCATAACTCGCCGGCCTCCTTGGGCTTCCCTTCATCCAACGCGATCTCGCCCAACCCGATATAGCCCGGGATGAAATGTCGGTTGAGCTTGATCGTCCCGCGGAAATAACGACGGGCTCGGTCCGGCTGCCCCTGCGAAAGCAACTGCCGGCCCAGCTCATACTTGATCCCTTCCAGCCAGCCCTGTTCGCGCTTCAGTTCCTCCGCGCCGAGCGGCCCCTGAAGAATCTTCTCCTGAACCCCGTGCGCCTCCTCCCATCGCCCCTGTTTCACAAATAGATCCCGAAGATGGATCTGGACCGTCAGGCCGTCCCCCTCCTGACGTTGAATCTCCTGGAGCAACTGGACCGCCTCGTCCATCCGCTTGGCCTCCGCCAGATCCTTCGCCAGAGAGAGAAGAATCTCCATGTTCCTTTCCTCTGCGTTTTTGGCCTTGCGGTGGATGCGGATCGCCTCCGTGAGATTGCCCTGGAGACGATAGATGTTTCCCAAGCGGAGAAGGGTCGTCACGTGGTTCGGATCGAGCAACAGGATTTTCTGAAACAGACCGATCGCCGAATCGAACCGCCTCAAGGCCTTCGCGTTGATCGCCGACCGCAGCAGTTCTTGGATCCGCTCCTCCCGTTTCTTCAACGTCGCCTGGCGCCAGCCCCGGAACAGGTGCTTGATCTCGGCAAATCCGGCCCCCAAGACGGCCAGCAGTCCGCCGAAGGCCATGGAAAGCAGGACCAGTGCGACGGTCGGGATATCCAGAAACAGTTCAGGAGAGAAACGGAGGGTCGTATGGCCGGGGTTAAAATAAGCCAGCCATCCCACGCAGGCGGTTAAAATGACGAAACCCAGACTTAAAACCAACAGACGCATCGATTATAGGGGCTCGCGTCGCCCCCTCCCCCGGCCAAGCCGGATGGAGCCTCCCCCTCTCGCTCGCCATGCTCGCTGAGGAAATCCCCACGGGCATGCCCGTGGGGATCTACCAGCCTTTCCTGGCGCGCAGTCTCCCTCCTTTAGCCGTCTTGGGTATCGAAAGACCGCCCCGGACGCTCGCTCGTCGCTTAACCGGTTGCCGCGCGCGGGGCCGGAGCTCCTCTTCCATATCCAATTGGGGCGCATCGCCCCACAACCGCTCGAGGGCGTAGAAGGACCGCACCTCTTCTTTGAAGATATGGATGATGAGATCGCTGTAATCCATCAAGACCCAGCGGCAGGTCTCTTCCCCCTCCGTGCTAAAGAGGCGGCAGCCCCGCTGAGAGAGCGTGTCGTCAATATGATCCCGAATGGCACGGACCTGCCGTTGGGATTCGGCCGAGCAGATGACGAAATAATCTGCGACCGTCGTCAATCCGGCCACCTCGAACACAATCAAGTCTGAGGCTTTTTTATCCAAGGCGGCTTTGGCCGCCAGCAGGCTTTTTTCTCTCGAATCGACCGTTTTTACTCCTAAGGGTGCCGGAATCGCTTTCTTCAGGATGAACTCGTTGCACGGCTGTAAATTTTGTGTTTAATTATATAAGATTCGACCAGGGGAGGCAAGAGGTTTTTAAGCCGCTTTCCACCCGAAAGATGGTCCCGGATCTGGGTCGCCGAGACGTCGTGGGCCGGGACGCGGATCAGGATGAGGCGGGTGCCGGCCGACAGGGGAAGATCGCGCCGGAAGCGACGGCCCGCATCCAGTTCGTCGAGCCATTCGGGATCCATCCGGCCGAGAAAATCCAGTCGGGACAGGTCCGAGAAACGGTAGCCGGGGCGGGACACCACGACGATATGACACCGCGCCATCAACTCGTCCGACGCGCGCCAGGAGGAGAATTCCAGAAAGGCATCCAGTCCCAGAATGAGGTAGAACTCGGTCTCTTTAGGATAATTCCGCTCCAGGGCTTTGACCGTCTCAATCGTGTAGGATTTTCCCCGGCGGGTAATTTCCAGATCCGACACCTCCAGTCCAGGGTGCCCCTCAACCGCAAGCCGCACCATCTCAATGCGGTGTTGCGCCGGAAGAACCTTTCGCCCCTTCTTGTGCGGCGGACGTCCGGCCGGAATCAGAAGGACGCGATCCAGCCCGATCGTCTTCAGAACCTCTTCCGCAATCGCCAGATGGCCGGAATGAATCGGATCAAACGTCCCGCCGAAGATGCCGATTTTCATCATGGGGCCTGAGTATAACCGCTTCGCCCCCCGGCGTCAAACCCGACTTTTACATCTGTCAAGCCAAAATAGAAATGTCCGGTTCCTACCAATTTAGAAATGTCCGGTTTTTAAGAAACGAGAACCGGTGGTGTCCGCGCTCTCCAACGCTTGATGGGACGGCACCAGGGGTGATCGGGTGCCGGCTTTGTTCT
>JACQCA010000081.1 GCA_016201865.1 Nitrospirota bacterium | reverse complement strand
TTGCCTTGATCGTACGAGTACTCTTTATAGCGGGCCATGGCTCCTCCCTCTCTCATTTATATACCTGCTCTTTTACAGCATATTAACGAAAAAAGAAAGAACATTGCGACGCGTTTAAGGTTTTTCTACAGCCTCAACGACTCGGGTTGAGCTCCTGAGAATCAGATAGACCAGGCCGGCGTTTAATCCGATCGCCGCCAGCAGTGCACCCATCAAACCAGCCGAAGTCGCCTGAGCGGTCAGGACGATCACGGTGGAAATGGCGCCGGGACCGCTCAGCATCGGCATTGCCAATGGGATGATTGCGACGTCTTCTTTGGCCAGGCCTTCTTGATCCTCTTCGGGGGTATGCCGCGTCCGGAGACTCTTGGCCTCGACCATGTCCAGGGAGATCTTGAGAAGGATCAATCCGCCGGCGATACGAAAGGCGTCGATGGTGATGCCGAAGAATTGGAAGAGGTGGTTTCCCAAGAATGCAAAGACGGTCAGGATGACGAAGACGGCCACCGCAGCCTTGGTGGCCATCGTGATCCGCTCGGCGTGGGTGTTGCGGGGCGTGATCGAGAGGAACATCGGCGTATTCCCAATGACATCCACGATGGCAAACAGGGAAACGAAGGCCGTGATGAAGAAGGAAAACGTGGAAACCATGGAAACCATGGGTTCGGGCCGCCCTCTCGTCCGGTATTCTTTATAATCCATTCCTTTCCGCATTGCAAGCCCCCCATGCGGTCGGGGGCGGTGTCATGACAAAACTTGTCTGATTTTTGAGCTTGACAATCAGAAAAAGGTGTTCCAAAATTTTTTACTTGACAGCATCGAAATTGTGGCGTACACTTCGCTACCATTTTTTAGGGTCCACAGGGTTTAAAGAATCATAGGGTCCTCCGAGTCGGAGTTTTGCCCGTCCTCTCAAGGTACGATCCGCATATCTGTTTGCCGAGAGCCCTTGTGACAGAGACCCCGTAATTCAATTAAGCCAATTTCAGCGTGGATGGTAAAAATAGTCGATGAAGCCGAGGGGCATTCCCTCCGCTTCTTAACAAGAAAGGAGAAAATAAAATGAAAGGGTTCATCGCAGCGTTTGTTCTGACCGTCGCGGTCAGCTTGATCGGCGCCCCGATCGCTTCGGCCTATGACGAAGCCCCGGTTTCCGATGGCGGAAGCATCACGGGAAAGGTGATGTTTAAGGGGGCGGTGCCGGCGCCCAAGGAGTTCGATTTTGCAAAATTCCCCAATTCGGCGTTCTGTGCGAAGGCGGATTCGGACGGCAAGGGCCATCGCGTTGTGCAGCAGGTCAATGTCAAGGGTGGAGTTCTGGCCGACGTGGTGGTCTACATCGAAGAGATTGAAAAAGGCAAGCCGTTCAAATTCGACGGGACGGATGTCAAGACGGACCTCTGTCGGTTTTTGGTGGAAGGCGGACCGTCCAAGTTGACGGGTGTGGTAGTGAAGAAGGCCGAGATTCGAATTTTGAATACCGATGCCGATCCGACCGATCCGAAGGCCGCCACGGGTGTGCTGCACAATCCTCATGGTTATGAGATCTCCGGTGCCAGCGCCAACACTTTGTTTAATCTGCCGCTGCCTGAAAAAGGACAGGTCATCAAGAAGCCGGTTGTGCTTCGGAAAAAAGACAGCAATATGAAGATACAGTGCGACCAGCACAACTACATGGAAGTTTATTTCCAGCCCGTTAGTAACCCGTATTATGCAATTGTCGGCGAAGACGGTACCTTCACGATTGACGGTATTCCTCCGGGAACCTATGAAGTTCATGCCTTCCACCCGGTTCTGGGTGTGCAGGAAGCGAAGGTAACGGTTCCGGCCAAGGGCAAGGCGACGGCGGATTTTGCCTTTGCGGCGAAGTAATGCGGTTCTGAATCGTACTTTGTATTGAAGAAACCCTGACGGTCGCATCGCCTGTGCGGTGCGACCGTCTTTTTGGGCTGAATCCGCCTTGACAGCCATAAGGCACAATGATACGATGGTTTTGCATTCGTGAAACACGTGGGGCTGTAGCTCAGTTGGGAGAGTGCCAGACTGGCAGTCTGGAGGTCGGGGGTTCGATCCCCCCCAGCTCCACCAAGTTTCAATGCCTTTCTTGACATATCTGTTCTGAGAGCCTACGATACGAGCGGGATACGGTTGGATGGCGAGCGGTTGGTTTGAGAGCTCTGATCTCCAGGATCAGGGCTTTTTTGTGTGAGGGATTGAATGTCGGCGTTGGTGGTGGTCGGAACCCAGTGGGGGGACGAGGGAAAAGGGAAGA
The DNA here is from genome assembly GCA_016201865.1 of Nitrospirota bacterium. Lineage (GTDB taxonomy): Bacteria > Nitrospirota > Nitrospiria > JACQBZ01 > JACQBZ01 > JACQCA01. The sequence continues at coordinate 74,492 of JACQCA010000081.1, read as the reverse complement.
TCGTGGATCTGCTCTCGGAGCGGGCCGACGGGGTGGTCCGCTATCAAGGCGGGCACAATGCGGGCCATACCGTGGTACTGGGGCGGGAAACCTTTGTACTCCATCTGGTCCCGTCCGGGATTCTTCATCCGGGTAAACTCTGCGTCATCGGCAACGGCGTTGTGGTCGATCCCGCGGCGCTTCTTGAAGAAGCCGGCCACCTGGAAAAACGAGGCATTTCGGTGCGCGGCCGGTTGCATGTCAGCAGTAACGCCCATTTGATTATGCCCTACCACAAGGCGATTGAAAAAGAGAGCGAACGGCTCAAAGGGGCTCGCCGGATCGGCACGACGGGCCGTGGAATCGGGCCGGCCTATGTGGACAAGATGGCACGCATCGGTATCCGTGTCGGTGATCTATTGGAACCCGATCTCTTCCGAGAAAAACTGATGGCCAATCTGACCGAGATGAATTACCTTCTGGAACAGCTCTATAAAGTGGAGCGTTTCGATCTGGAGAAGGTCTATCGGGAATACATCGGGTATGCCGATGCGATTCGGGACTATATCGCGGACACAACCCTGATCGTCAACCATTGGATTGATGAAGGCAAACGGGTTTTGTTTGAAGGCGCTCAGGGAACCCATCTTGATGTGGATCATGGGACCTACCCTTATGTGACCTCTTCCAATGCCACGGCCGGCGGGGCCTGTACCGGAACCGGCGTGGGACCGACACGCATCACAACCGTGGTCGGTGTGGTAAAGGCTTACACCACGCGGGTGGGAAGCGGGCCCTTTCCAAGCGAACTTAAGGATGATGTGGGCGTTCAGCTCCAGGAGCGGGGCCATGAATTTGGAGCGACCACCGGCCGGCCTCGTCGCTGCGGATGGTTTGACGCGGTCCTGGTCCGTTTTGCGGTCCGGGTCAACGGACTCGCCGGCGTCGCGGTCACCAAGCTGGATGTGTTGGACGCCTGCGATGAGATCAAGATTTGTATCGGCTATCGGTACCTCGGAACGACGTTGAACGAGATGCCCTCTAGTCTGACCGCTCTGGAAGCGTGTGAACCGATTTACGAAACCATGGCCGGCTGGCGCTGTTCAACGACCGGAATGAAAAGCTATGATCAGTTGCCGATCCATGCCAAGGCCTATCTGTCACGGCTTGAAGAACTGATGGGGTGTCGAATCTTTTTGGTCTCGACCGGTACGAGAAGAGAAGAGGCCATCGTACTGGATGATCCCTACACCCTTCGGGGCTGATTGATTGACACGGCGCCGGTCGTTTGTTAAGATTTCTGCTTGCTTATTAGAGAGAAAGGCAGCCAACAGGCTTTGCCTGGGGCTGCCGCGGGGTCTGGGGGCATCGGAGGACCTATTTCGTTCCATGCCGCACGGGCCCCCAGACATAATTAAGAGCCGCTAGCTCAGCTGGTAGAGCACCGCCCTTTTAAGGCGGGTGTCCCGGGTTCGAATCCCGGGCGGCTCACCATTTATTTTGCGTCCCCATCGTCTAGCCCGGCCTAGGACATCGCCCTTTCACGGCGGTAACAGGGGTTCGAATCCCCTTGGGGACACCAATTCATTTTGCCGAGACCACCTCAACCATGACGGTATGAAGTCCGGTTGCCCCGTTCGGGAATCCTCGGGTGTATTCCGCCGTCTGGAGACGGCCGGAGCGATCGGTGGCGCGGACAACGATACGATAGACCCCGGCCCGGGGAACCTGCCAGTCCAATCGCCAGAATACCCACGTGTAAGGGGATAAAGGGGAATCTATTTGAGATGGACTCCACGTGCGCCCGCCATCGGTGCTGACCTCGACCTGTCGGATGCCGGACGATCCGGCAAAGGCAATTCCGCGAATCGGTTGGTGCAAACCGATCAATTCCTGATAGGCCCCGGGGCTGTCGATCCGGGACATGATTCCAATCACGGCCTCATCGGACCACCCGCGCTGTTGCCAATACCCTCGATAGTCGGCCGTCGTCACTTCGATCTCCATGATCCATTTCACATTCTTCATTCCGTAAATTCCGGGGACGACGGCCCTCAAGGGATACCCGTGTTCTCGCGGGAGGGGAACCCCGTTCATTTCATAGGCCAGCAGAACATCGCCGTCCATCGCCCGCTTGAGCGGAATACTATCGCTGTATCCGTCCGCTGCTTTGAGAACCGCTTTCTTTGCCGACGGGTCCGCTCCGGCTTCGACGAGAAGATCGTTGAGCGAAACCCCTCGCCAGATCGCATTGCTGATCGTATCGCCGCCCACCGGATTTTCGATGCATTCCAATGTCACGGCGGCTTCGCGGGAAGGCCGTCGCTTCAGTGCGTCATGCGTTAAAGCGAGGGGATTCTTCACGAGGCCTGTGAGATTCAACGTCCATCGGGAATAATCCAGATCCCGGATCATTTTTGACATGCGGCCCATGTCATAAACATAGAATTCGGGGTTGGGTGTTATCGGAGCGGTTTGGCGGGACGGGAGCGATAAGAATGTCTTCAGGAAATACATCGCTCCTTGGACCCGGCTCGTCGCCAGGGTCATGAGAACGCCGAGTCCGGAAATCTTCAGAAACTTTCGCCGATCCCAGGAGCGCATTGATTACACCGGTAACGATTTTCATTATAGGTCGCCGGGAGCTCTTATGCAACTGCGGCAGCTTTGATTCGGGCAGGCCTTGCATTTTCAGGGATGGTCGGTTATAGTGCTCGCGTTTCGATGCATCCGCCATCCAAGGGTTAGGAAAGCTTGTCGTTGAGAAAGGATACGGCATGAAGAAAGATACGCTGTACTACGGCACGCTCATCACATTCATCGCCTTTTTTCTCATGATCGTCTTTTTTATTTATGATGCCTGGAAATCCAGCCGACTGGCCTCCAAGGCCCGGAGCATGAAAGGAGAGCCGATTCAAGAGGGACAGAGCCGCAAGCGCGATTTCAGCCGCTTCAAAACGATCAAGGACGAAGACGGCGGAGAGATGGTATTGATCCCGGAGGGACCTTTTCAGATGGGCAGCCTGCCCAGCGCCGGGGATTTGGATGAGATGCCTCAGCATGCGGTCTACCTGCCGGCTTTTTATATCGATCTTAAAGAGGCGACCCAGGCCCAATTTTCTCAATTTTCGGCGGCGACGAGGTATCCGATGCCCGTGGTCCCCGTCTTTCAAGAAGAGCTATCCCTGATCACCAAACCCGATTTGCCGGTCGTCGGGGTATCATGGGATGCGGCGAGGGAGTATTGTCAATGGGCCGGGAAGCGGCTGCCGACCGAAGCCGAATGGGAGAAAGCGGCCGGAGGAGAGCAGGGCTACCGCTGGCCCTGGGGGAACGATTTCCTCGCAAAGGCGGCCAATTTAAGAGGTGAAGAGGACGGCTATAAATTTTTAGCTCCGCCGGGGCAATTTGAGTCGGGACGGAGCCCCTATGGATTATATGACATGGCGGGGAATGCGGCGGAGTGGGTCGCCGATTGGTATGATCCGGATTATTATAAAAACGCGCCTTTTAAAATTCCAAAGGGACCCGAGACGGGAAAATTTCGGATCTACCGCGGAGGATCCTGGAACGAATCTTCGGTTAATGCGAGAGCGGCCAAACGATTTGCGGCCGCCCGGCATCAGACCAGTGCGGTGATCGGGTTTCGCTGCGCCAAGGATGATTCCACCGAACCGGAGACGAAATCCGATTAGGGTTGTTCAGCGGAGACATGGCGGAATCGTGATGGAGAATGCGTGAAGATCTGTCGATTAGAAAAGACCGAAATAATAAAGAATCAGGAAGACGGCCAGGATCAGATTGGCCACCATGCCGAGCAGCACGATGAAATCAAAGGTGGGCGTGTTTCGCTTTCTCTGTTCCGGGCTGTCCATGGCTTCGCCTTCGTGTCCGCCATTCTAACAAAAACGTTGAAGAAGTCAAGCGGTTTTTGTTGCGTGATTCCTACGGTCGAAAACCCGGTCCGGCTGTTAGGCTTGACACGTCCGTGATGAACTTTATATAATAAATCCGCCTGGCAGGGGTGTCTTAGATGGTCCATTTCTTTTTTTACGCCCTTTCCGTTTCTATCTACACCGCCGCTGTGTTTGCGGCAGGGATGTATGTTGGAGAGAAGCTCGAACGCGCGTGGGAGGAACGTCGAGGGGCTTAATCACCCGGTGAACGATTCATGCAACGCGCCGAGAAAGGTTGTTTGACGATGCGTCGTGCTTTTTCACTGCTCTCCATCGCCCTCTATACGGGGGCCGTTTTTCTGGCCGGCATGCTGGTCGTGCAGTTGTACGCCCTCTATGTTTTGGTCTATACCGGTGCGGTTTTTATGCTCGGTGTGTACCTTGGGGAAAGGATGGAAAGGCGTCTTGCATCCCGCTCTGCGGACGATGGAGATCCCCCGGTCGCGTCCGGTGAAATAACGGAATTCCGTGAATCGGATGAACTAACCTTGAGAAAAGGTTGATCCCGTCCCGCTCCCTGTTCAGAGCGGCAAGGAGTGGGGCTGTGGGCGTTGAGGAGGTGAACCGTTGAAACATTTTTTCTACGCCGTCTATATCCTGTTCTATACGGGGGCCGTGTTCATGGCCGGTCTCTTTATCGGTCAGATGTTGTACCGGTCAAGAGTCAGCCGTCAAAAACAATCCGAGATGGCGGCATGGCCGTCCCGCACAGGTTCGAACGGCGAGGTCGGTATCGGCGAGCCGAAACCGGCGGTGACGGGCCGACGACGGTGAGAGAAATCCGCGTCGTTCAAATACCCGCCCCTTTCCTTGCGCGCGGCTTGCGACTCTCGAAGCCGTTTGCGTATACCGCGTGCATGTCAACATGAAACGTCCGGCCGTCTCTATGGGTGCCCGACGCTTCTTCTCTCTCGGCCCAGCAGACCGTTTGCCGCTGTCGTTGTCCTAAGGATACAAGTCCCTGCTCGGTTTGTGAAGCCGTTGGAACCGAAGGCGCATCATGAGCAAATATCTGATTGCCATTTACCTGTCGCTGGTTTTCATCATTCTGGCCATCATCCAAGTCGGTATCCGCCAGGAACCGGGACCTCCCGCGGTGGAGGTGCAGACCTCGGATAAGGGATACACCCCCTTGGCCAAAAAGCTGGAGAGGGTCGCGGAAGAGTCCAAGAAAGCCGAGGCGGAAGTGCGACAGGTCAAGGTGGATGACGAATTCGAAGCGATGGTCTTTATCCCTGCGGGCGAATTTACCATGGGAAGCCCCGAAGGGTCGCATGATCAAAAGCCGGTTCGCCGGGTCTCCCTAGGCGGATTTTATATCGATAAGTATGAGGTTACATTTGCGCAGTTCTATGCCTTCATCGGCTTGACCGGACACCGGAAACCTCGGCTGGCGGGATATCTCTCGAGCAGCGTGACGGAAGACCTGCCGCTCTTCATCAAGCCTTTGAATCCGATTGTCGGGGTGTCCTGGGACGATGCGGTTGACTATTGTCAATGGAAGGGAAAACGGCTTCCGACCGAGGCGGAATGGGAGAAGGCCGCCCGGGGAACGGACCGGCGGAAATGGCCATGGGGAAATGAGGAGCGATCTGAATATGCCAATCTATTGGGCGACGACGGCGCGCGTTATACAGCGTCGGTGGGGCAATTTGCGCGGGACGTCAGTCCTTATGGAGTTCATGATCTCGCCGGCAATGTGATGGAATGGGTTGCGGATTGGTATAACCAGGATTCCTACCGGTTGTTGCCGGCGAGCAATCCTGCTGGGGTTCCGGATGGAGAGAGCCGGGTGATTCGGGGAGCCTCCTGGAACGATTCGATCAAGCGCGCCCAGACGTCGATCCGTTTTAAAATGTATCCTGAGTATCGCGATGTAACTATTGGGTTTCGCTGCGCGAAGCCCGTGTAACGGCGATAGAAAAATGGGTAAAAATAGGGGAATCCAGCGCTTAAATTCCGTTGAATCGGAACCCGGATTTTTTGCTTGACAAATTTTTTCTGATTCACTAAAATCACACCACTTGTTGGGCGGGGGCTGTTACAAGGAGAGGGCAATGGATAAAATCCGTCAGAATGTCGGTCCGATTTTGTATGTCATCGTCTGCGTCGTTTCGATCTGGTTCTTCTATTGGTTCGGGGCGCTTTATCACTGATCGATAAACCGGGTTATCATCGACCGGGTGAAATGGTAAGCGTCCATGCCACTCATTGGGAAAGGTGGGGGTCATGAAAACGGTGATTGCTTTTGTGGTGATGCTCGTGGTTTGGGTGTTTTATTTTCAAACTATGGATTGGTTGTTTATGAAAATACAGGGGCTTGATTACTTTTTCCTGTTTCATTAAGGTTTGTGAAGCGCGGTTTTTATTTTTTGCTTGACAAAGGCATCCTATGGTGCTACATAGGACTCGATAATACTGGCACTTTTAATAGGGCCAGGGCTGTTAGGTTTGATTCTAAAAGAGGTGGCCGGGGTAAAGTTTTTTAATTTTTTAAAAATATAGGGAGATAAGCCATGAAGGCGATAAGTAAAAGGATGCGGGTATGGTCCCTGCTTTCATTAGGGGCTGTGGCGACGGCGTTGTTGCTGTCGCTGGTCATGCCGTTCTTCTCATCCCCCGTGATGGCCGATGAGGCGACAAAGGCCGCAACCGAGGCTGCGCCTAAAGTCGAAATGGCGAAGGATATTTACTTTAAGACAGAGGGCCCCGTCTCCGGCCAGCCGGTTCCTGAGCTGAAAGCCACTGATTATCCCAGCTATAACCTTCCTTACCCATTAAGTGAAAACCGAATCCTGATCTGGTCGATCGCGCAGCAGCATCTCTATTTTGGAAGTTTTGTCTTGGCCGTTCCGATCTTTTGCATGATCATCGAGTTGGTCGGTTTGTTGACCAAGGATCCGGTGATGTCCAAGAAGTACGATGATCTTGCACATCTCTTGGTCAAGATCAGTCTTACGGCCTATTCCGTCACCGCAATCCTGGGCGGGTTGCTCCTTTTCTCGTTTATCACCCTCTACCCCGATTTCTTTAAATACATCTCCTCCCTTTTTAGGCCGGTGATGCATATCTATGCTCTGCTCTTCTTGGCAGAGAGCGGAACGCTCTATCTTTATTATTACGGATGGGATCGCATGGCCCATGGTTTTGCGAAATGGGTGCATGCCTGCATGGGGGTGCTTTTGAATGTCTTCGGATCCGTCTTGATGATGCTCGCCAATTCATGGGCCAGCTTCATGATGTCTCCGGCCGGTGTGGATGAAAAGGGGCGGTATTTGGGAAACATCTGGGCGGTTCTTCATAATGCTTTATGGAATCCGTTAAACGTCCATCGGATTATCGGAAACATGGTCTTCGGCGGCGGGATTGTGGCGGCGTATGCTGCCTATAAGTTCCTTGCGGCCAGGAATATGGAAGAAAAAGCGTACTACGACTGGATGGGGTACATCGCGATGTTCATGGCGGTGGGCTCGTTAATTCCATTGCCATTTGCCGGTTACTGGTTGATGCGTGAAGTGTACGGTTTCCGACAGCAGATGGGTATTACCCTGATGGGCGGTCTGTTGGCCTGGTTGTTCATCATCCAGGCCGTGCTGATCGGCGCGCTTTTCTTCTCGACCAATTACTATCTGTTCAATGGGATGGAAAGAATGAGAGGAGCGGAGAAGTATCAGAAATACATTAAATATATCCTCTTCCTGACTACGGCCGCTTTCCTCGTCTGGTTGACTCCGCATACCTTGGTGATGCGTCCTGCGGAGTTGAAAGCGATCGGTGGGCAGCAGCATCCGGTGATCGGAAACTTCGGCGTGATGTCGGCCAAGAACGGGGCCGTTAACACCATGATCATGACCACGATTATTTCCTTCCTTTTGTATCAGCGCAGCAACAAAATCATTACGGTGAAATGGGAGGCGTGGGGCAACGCGGCCTTGATGGCCATGTTTGCCGTGGCCCTGGTGAACAACTGGTGGCTGGCCATCTATGGATATTTCATCCCAGCCAACGTGCGTGTGGGATTGTCCGTGCCCCAGGTCGTTGGGACGCTGACGACATTGTTCATTGGCAGTGCCATCAACATCGCGATGATGAGGGGTTCCAAGCTGACCGGTCTGATCGAGTGGGGGAAAATATCGGTGCGCTCGCAATATGCGCTGTTCGCGCTCGCGGTCTCTTTCACGTGGTTGATGGCTCTAATGGGATACATCCGGTCTTCCGTGCGGCTGTTCTGGCACGTGATGGAGGTCTTCCGGGATAACTCGCCGTGGGCATTCACGCATACGATCGGTTTTGCGGCGAACGTGATGTCCATGAACGTGATGGCCTTCTGGTTGTTCGTGTTGTTTGTTTTCTGGTTAGGCGAATTGACCTCCAAGCATGCAGTAGCCGAGGCAAGGAAAGAGGCCGCGCGGCCCGTTATGGCCGGCGGCTCGGAGTAATCGCCAACCTCATTACAAATCCTGGGGGCCGGTTTTAAACCCGGCCCCCAAATCTTGCCCACAGGAGATCTAACGTGACTCAAGGGTATTTAGCCGTCACCATTCTGTTCTCTGCAATTGCGCTTTTCATCTTGGGGTACAATCTCCCCAGAGTCCGAGGGCTCCTGACGGCCATCGGCTTCTACATGGTCATGACCGGGATATTTGCCAGTTACTCAAACTGGCTGCCTCAGACCCGGGGTGAAGTGCCGCCTGTTATCAAGATGGATATCGGTGCAATCGATACGATGCCAACAGATAAATTGTCCGAGATGGGCGAAACCATCATCTTCGGAAAGGTCGGTGGATTCGCGGAACGCGGAATCGGAAAAGGTCAATGCCCTCTTTGCCATACCTTCAAGAAAGGTGATATCGGAGATCGCGCTCCGAACCTGATTGGGCTTGGCAAAAGGGCGGCAGAGCGAATTAAAGACCCCAAGTATATCAAAGCGGATTTTGTTTCGACCGAATCTTTTAAGGGAAGCGGTCGTGCGACGACGGCTGAGGAATATATCGCCGAATCCCATGCTTGTCCTGCCTGTTTTGTGGTGGAAGGATTCGGTACTAAGGGGACCAATGATCGTGATAGCCCGATGCCGGTCATTCACAAACCCCCGATTGCTTTAAGCATCGAAGAACTGATTGCCGTGGATACTTGGCTGTGGTATCGGGAAGGGGAGACGCCGCCTTCTCCAAAAGAGATCCGTGCGGCCTATGAGAAGTTTATTCCTGAAGCGGATCGTCCAAAGGCCGCCGTACCTGGCACTCAAGCCGCCGCTCCTCCCGGTCCTCCGATCGTCTTGGCCTCCGACACTCCGGATCAGATTGTCGCAAAGATGGGTTGCTTTGCATGCCATCAGATTCCAGGGATTGCCTTAGCAAAATTCGGCGCGATCGGTCCAATGCTCATCGAGGGCTATAATGCTCCAAGGCGCATTGCTTCTGCGGAATATCAGGCGCGTGTGAAGGCCGGGAAGGCCCATGCCAAGACACCCAAAGAATACGTTATGGAATCCATCGTGGATCCCAATGCGTTTATTGTGCATCAATTCGCGCAGAAGTCGAATCCTCTAATTTCTCCGATGATCCAGGATTTTGCCACGAAGTTTACCTATGGAGGTTTGGAGAAGATAGCCGACTATCTGCTTCAGCAGAATTGTGATACGGCGAAGAAAGACAACCTGCCTGGCCCGCCTCAAGAGAACTTTGCCACGGTTTGCGGCGGGGCTGCCAAGGCGGTTTCGGCTCCGTAAGCCTGGCTGAAGAAAGTTCCATCAGTTAAAGGAATATCACCGGAGATTCAATATCTCGATTATTCTGGAGGTGAATGATGTGGATTGAAGGTTATAAGCCAATTGAACTGTTGCTTATCCTGACGATCGCGACGTTTATTTACATCGGCATCAACTATGTTTTACAGAAAATAGGAAAGCGGATTCCTGCCTTTCCTCAGGCCCTCCTGATCTGGCTGGGAGCTTGGTCGATCTTCAAGTATGTGCTGACTCCGCCGATCCCCTCCGCGCTTCTCTACACCTACATGGGACTGGTCACCTTGGTGATCTTCCTGTTTATTTCTTCGACGGAGAAGGGATGGTCCGAATTTAAGCGGCCGATTCTAAATACCGTCATGGCCGTCACCCCTGTCTATAAAAGCGTCCGGAGCGTTTCCTTCGTGGTTCTCCCGTTGCTAATTGGGTACGGGACGTATGATTTTAATGTCCCCAAGTTTGACGAGCCGATCGAGTTAAGGACGGTTCATCCGGCGCCGCCGGCATCCACCACGGTGCGGGGTCAGAACTTTACATTGCAGACCGCTCGAAACCCTTATCGTGTGGACGACAAGGGTGAATACCTGCCGGTGGGCAAAGAGGATAAATATTTTAAGCAGAATCCCTTTGCGCCGGATGCGAAGGGGTACCTTCTGTATGTGAAGGAGGGCGGTTCCATTTTCTTCCAGAACTGTCACTTCTGCCACGGCGACAACCTGAACGGCCGCGGTATGTTTGCATTCGCCTTCAACCCGATTCCGGCCAACTTCTCCGATCCGGGAACCATTGCCCAGCTCCAGGAGACATTCGTTTTCTGGAGAATTGCAAAGGGGGGGCCGGGGCTTCCACGGGAAGGTTTTCCATGGGCGTCCGCGATGCCGCCGTGGGAAGAGCATCTGACCACGGACGAAATCTGGAAAGTTAATATGTTTGAATACTGGCATACCGAATTCTTCCCGAGGACATGGGATTAATCATCCGTTTACGTGAAAGGGGCGCAAGCGATGAACAAGCTTTTATCAGGCTTTAGCAAGACGAGAGCGGTTATGACGGGTGTCGTCACGTTTGCATTCATTGCAACCGGGACTGTGGTCTTGACCATGGCCGAAACGAAGAAAGAGGAAAAGCCGGCTGCAGCTGCATCGGCCGGCCGGCCCGCAAAGCCTTCCCCCGCCGACATCGATGCCGGAAAGCAGATTTACTTTAAGAAATGCGTTTGGTGTCACGGCCCCGAAGGTGCAGGAGACGGCCCGGGTGCGGATCGCCTCTGGCCTCGCCCCAGGAATTTTAACCAGGGGACATTCAAGATTCGTCACACCGGCAGCGGAGAGCTTCCGACGGAGAACGATCTCTTTTTGACGGTGACGCATGGTTTGCCGGGATCTGCGATGCCGCCTTGGGACGGAGTTCTGAACGATCAGCAACGGCACCAAGTGGTCTCGTTTGTCATGACCAATCTTGTAAAAGAGCGGAATTTCCAAGACATGGAAAATGAAGAATTCCATGTCATTGATTTCGGGAAACAAGTCGCTTCCTCTGAAGAAAGCATTAAACGAGGAAAAGAAGTTTTTATGAATAAAGGGAAATGCGTCGAATGCCACGGCAATGAAGGACGAGGGGATGGAAACAAAACACAGAAAGACGAATGGGGTTTCCCGATCTTTCCGGCCGACTTGCATAAATGCTGGAACTTCCGCGGCAACCGCGAAGATCCTTACAACCCCAAAAATGTTTTTCGCGAGGTTTCCACGGGACTGAACGGCACACCGATGCCGTCATTTGCCGATGTGCTGACGCCCGAACAGCGTTGGGACGTGGCCAACTTTGTGATCTCGCTTTGTCCCAAGCGGAAGATCGATCCTCTGACGGCTCATCCGGCTCTGCAGTTCGTGGTGAAGGCACACTTCGTTGAAGGGAATATTCCCAACAACCCTGATGACGCGGTTTGGCAGAAGATTGATTCTCAATATATCGGGCTGGCCGGACAGATCATTCACAAACCGAGGAACTTTGTCCGTCTCGTGGATGAGGTTTGGGTGAAATCCATTTTCAACGGCAAAGAAATCGCCTGGTCCTTTGAATGGGACGATCGGATAAAGAGTGCGTCCTCTCCAGAAGCGTTAGCGCAGGCGGCCAGTTTTGAGGAAACTCCGCCGGCCGGAAAGCCGATTGCTTCGAGGGAATATCCGATGTTCAATGATGCCGTCGGTGTTCAGTTCCCGGCCAAGTGGCAAGAGTTAACGCCGCCAGAAAAACCGCGATTCGTCTTCGGCGATGCCAAACGCGCCATTGACCTTTGGAAGTGGGAGTCGGACGGGACGGTTAAGGCATATACCGGTCATGGTGCCATGGGGGGTGATCTGAAACTGGAGGCCCATCAAAATCAAGACGTAAAAGCCGTTTTTTCCGAGTATAAAGACGGCCGGTGGCGCGTCATCCTGACAAGGGCCATGACCACCAACGACAAAGAAAACGACGTCCAGTTTGAGATGGGCAAATACATCCCGACCGTTTTCTTCGCATGGGACGGCAACAACGGCGACCATGGTTTGAAATCATCCATTTCAACCTGGTACTATACGATCCTGGAGCCGCCGATTCCGACAAAAGCCTATGTCTATCCCTTCGTGGCCCTGATCTTGGCCTTTGGGCTTGAGGGCTGGATTATTCGCAAGGCGAATGCGGCCAAGCAACAGCGTAAGTAAGCAACACCGTCCAATCTTCAACAGCAAAGGGGGTGACAGACGTCACCCCCTTTTGTATTTAGGCGACTGTCACCATGATTTGTAGAGAAGGTTTCCTGCCTTTACAGATAGAAAACCTTGCGTTATAATAAACCGCTCTAATGGGTTTGAAAATGGGAATGATTCCGGTCAAAAAGGCACTGGAAGCGATTCTTGATCAGGTTCAGCGGATGGGGACGGAAAAGATGGATCTCCTTCATTCATTGGGACGCGTGCTGGCCGAGCCGGTGGCATCCGTGCGCGATCATCCGCCCTGGAATAGTTCCGCGATGGATGGATATGCCGTTTGTCATGGCGAGCTTTCTCAGGCATCGGAGCAACGCTCCGTCCTTCTGGAGGTGATTGAAGAGATTGCGGCGGGTGTTCTTCCCCAAAAGGCGATTCAACCGGGCCAAGCCAGCCGAATCATGACGGGGGCGCCCGTGCCGGAAGGCGCGGATGCGGTGATCCGTGTCGAGGATACACGGACCGAGGGAAACCGCGTCCGTGTCATCCAACCGGTCGAGGCGGGTGAAAACGTCCGTCTTCGCGGTGAGGATATCCAATCTGGGAATGTCGTTCTGGAACAAAACAGCGTGATCGGTCCGGCGGAGGTGGGCCTGCTGGCCTCGGTGGGGCGATCGCATGTTCTTGTCTACCAGCGGCCCCGTGTCGCGATTCTGGCCACGGGCAATGAACTGGCCGACCTGGGTGAAGCGTTGGGCCCGAACAAGATTATGAACAGCAACGGCTATGCGGTCGCGGCTCAGGTGATCGAAGCCGGGGGCGTTCCGGTGCTCCTGGGTGTTGCGAAGGATACGCGGGAGGAGCTTTCGGATCGTCTGGCCCAGGGATTGTCGGCCGACCTGATTCTCATCTCCGGCGGCGTTTCGGTGGGGGAATATGATTTTGTGAAGGATGTGCTTGACGAACTGGGCGCGACCATGGCCTTCTGGAAGGTCGCGATGAAACCGGGCGAGCCGTTGGCCTTCGGAATGTTGAAAACGAAACCCGCTTTCGGACTTCCGGGGAATCCGGTTTCGACGATGGTCACCTTTGAACAGTTCGTTCGACCCGCGTTGCGAAAGATGCAAGGCCATGCCCTGCTCTTCCGTCCGGTGATCGAGGCGGTTTTGATGGAGCGGATCACCAAAAAAACAGGGAAAACGCATTTCCTGAGAGCGGTGGTGAAAAAGACGGCAGACCGATACGAGGTCTGGACGACAGGGAGCCAGAGCTCCGGCGTTTTGACGTCCATGGTCAAGGCCAACGGCCTCCTGATTTTTCCGTCGGAATCCGGTGAAATCGAGAAAGGCCGGACCGTCCAGGTTCAGTTGTTGGGTAAAAATCTTTCGGATAAGACCTTTACGGGATATTTAGCAAAGCGGGATTGCAGGGTTCTATGACAAAAGATCGGATGATCAAGGAGATGGTCCTTCGGGCATGGCAGAGGGCTTTGGAAGACGGTAAAATCCGTTCCAAGCCCGATCCGGATAAGGTCGTCGTCGAGATTCCGAAGGAGACGGTGCAGGCGGATTATGCGACGACTGTGGCGATGATGCTGGCGCGGATCGAGGGACGGTCGCCTCGTGAGATCGCTCGGACGATTCAAGACTACCTCCAAGAGGATCCACAAGCGATTTCGGAACGTGTCGAACTGGCCGGTCCGGGCTATCTCAATATCACGTTAAAACCGGATCAGTGGCGACAGGTCCTGCTGGAGGTTGACGCAAAAAGGGAACGGTTCGGACAGGTCGAGATCGGAGGGGGGCGGTGTGTCCAGGTTGAGTTTGTGAGCGCCAATCCGACCGGCCCGCTTCATGTCGGCCATGGACGATGGGCCGCCGTCGGAAATGCGCTGGCGAATCTGCTCCAAGCGGCGGGTTATGAGGCCCATCGGGAATATTACAACAACGACTCCGGCCGCCAGATCAAGCTGCTGGGGCAATCGGTCTATGCGCGCTACCAGCACCTGGTCGGGAACCCCGTGGCGGATCCAGAGGATGGGTATCGGGGAGCGTATGTTACCGAGATGGCACAGCGTTTAAGGGATCGGGTGGGCGATACCTATCGCGCGAAAACGATCGAAGCATGCCTTGATTTTTTTACACGGGCCGCGTTGAAAGAAATGACGGCCCTGATCCGGAAGGATCTTGAAGTCTTCGGGATCACATTTGATTCCTGGTTCAGCGAGGCGTCGCTCTATGAAAGCGGGGCCGTGCAGAACGCGCTGGACGATTTGCGAAAAAAGGATTATCTCTATGAGAAGGACGGCGCACTGTGGTTTCGATCCACACAGTTCAAAGACGATAAGGATCGAGTCGTCCGGAAGGAAGACGGCGAATTCACCTACTTGGCCTCCGATATTGCGTATCACCGGGACAAACTGTCGCGGGGGTTTGATTTTTTGATCAATATCTGGGGTGCGGACCACCATGGGTATATTGCGAGGATGGAAGCGGTCGTCCTGGCGCTGGGGTATCCCAAGGAAAAGTTGCGCATCCTCATCGGTCAATTGGTGACGCTGGTTCGAAACGGCCAGCCGGTTCCGATGTCGAAGCGGGCCGGGGAATTTGTCACCTTGCGGGATGTCGTCAATGAAGTGGGAAAGGACGCGGCCGTCTTCTTTTTTCTGATGCGCCGTCTCGACAGCCACCTCGAGTTTGATCTGGAGCTGGCCAAACGGCAGTCGAATGAAAATCCGGTTTACTATGTCCAGTATGCCCATGCCCGGCTCTGCAGCGTGGATCGGCAGGCCAAAGAGCAGGGAGTCCGGTTGAAGGATTCCAGGCAGATCCGGCTGGATCGTTTGACGGAGCCGGAAGAGCTGAAGCTCATGAAGCGGCTGGACGCCTTTCCGAAATTGATCGAGGAAAGCGCACGCGCGTTGGAACCGCACCGATTGACCTTTTATCTTTTGGAGCTGGCCGGCATTCTCCATCATTATTATAATAAACATCGCATCATCTCGGATGATCCGGATCTGACCCAGGCCCGGCTGTTGCTGGTGAGTTCGGTCAAGACGGTGATGGCGAATGCCTTGGGGATCCTGGGCGTCTCGGCTCCGGAGCGGATGTAGCGATGACTTTCACGGTCCAGGCCACAGAGCGGGAAACACGGGCCCGGTGCGGGCGGCTCGAGACGCGGCACGGTGTTATCGAGACGCCGGTTTTCATGCCGGTCGGCACGGCTGGTACGGTCAAGACGCTGACTCCGGATGAATTGCAGATGCTCGGCGTCGAGATCATTCTTGGAAACGCCTATCATCTCTACCTTCGTCCCGGACATAAACTCATCGCCGAAATGGGTGGTCTGCACCGATTCATTTCATGGGATCGGCCGATACTGACCGACAGCGGCGGGTATCAGGTTTTCAGTCTCGCCGAGCTGTGCAAGGTGACGGACGAGGGGGCCGCGTTTCAGTCGCACCTCGACGGCTCGTTCCATTTTTTCTCGCCGGAATCCGTCATCGAGATTCAGGAAGCGCTGGGTGCGGACATCATCATGGCGCTGGATGAATGCCTTCCATATCCCAGCAGTCCGGAGGCGACGCGCGCCGCGTTGGACCGGACGCTTCAATGGGCGCGGCGATGCCGTCAGTCTCGCACACGTCCGGATCAGATCCTGTTTGGGATCATCCAGGGCGGGTTTTATCCTGAATTGCGGCAGGAAGCAACGCTGCGAATGATCGAGATCGGATTTGAAGGGTATGCCCTGGGAGGGCTCAGTGTTGGAGAGACGCAGCCGATGATGCTGGAGGTGGTGGATCAGGTCGTTCCGCTCCTCCCGGAGGACCGTCCGAGATATCTGATGGGGGTGGGGATGCCGGAGGATCTTCTGGAGTGCGTCATTCGCGGCATGGACATGTTCGATTGCGTGATCCCCACGCGCCATGCGCGCACCGGATGGCTTTTTACATCCTTCGGAAGGGTCGTCATTAAAAATGCCCAGTATGCAAAGGACGAAACGCCGTTAGATGCAGCCTGCGGTTGTTACACCTGCCGCCGTTTTTCAAGGGCCTACCTCCGGCATCTCTTCATGGCCCAAGAAATATTGGGCCTGCGGTTGAACACGATTCATAATCTTCACTACTATCTTCGCCTGATGGAGCAGATCCGCCTTGCGATTCGCGAAGGGCGATTGATGGAGTTCCGAAACGAATTTTATCGGATGCGGTCTGAAATCGAACGGGCGCATCCTTGAACGAAGGAGGTATTTCGAATGCAGTCATTCTTGACGATGGCGTGGGCTCAGGACGCCGGGGGAGGGCCCGCGGCCGCGCCGTCCGCCGGACCGGGCGGGATGCTGGTCTCGTTCTTGCCGTTTGCCTTGATCTTTGTGATCTTCTACTTTCTTTTGATCCTTCCCCAGCAACGGAAGCAGAAGAAGCACCGCGCCATGTTGGAGGCGCTGAAGAAAGGCGACCGGATCTTGACGACCGGGGGAATCATGGGTACCGTGGCGGCCCTGAACAAAGATGTGGTGACGGTCCAGGTGGCCGATAACGTCCGGATCAAGGTCCGGCGCGAGTATATTGCGGAATTCCAAACCGAACCGGAAGAAGGCGCCTAATTCATATCGGAGGAACGACGACGTGAAACGAGGAATACGAGGACGACTGTTGTTGTTGAGTGCGACTGTACTGATTTCGATCATTTTCTTCTTGCCGTCCATGCCGGTGTATCAAACCTTCCCGGGCTGGTGGAAAAAATATCTGCCGAGTCGCGGGGTCACGCTCGGCCTGGATCTCCAGGGCGGGATCCATATGGTCCTGGAGGTGGAGGAAGAGAAGGCCATTGAAAACTTGGTGGAGCGGACCGCTTCGTCCCTCAAAGATCTTCTGGACGCGGAGAAGCTTCCGGTGACGTCGGTGAAACGGACGGGGCCTTCGGAGTTGACCGCGACGTTGCCCGGGCCGGACAAAAAAACCGATGTCGCAAAAAAAATTGAGGCGAACTATCCGAACTTTATTCCGAAGGAGTCTCCGGGTAACGAGCTGATTTATCATCTCCGGGAAGGCGAAGCGATTCGGATCAAGGAGTCCGCGACGACCCAGGCGCTCGAGACGATCCGCAACCGAATCGACCAGTTCGGCGTGGCCGAGCCGTTGATCCAGCGTCAGGGCCCGCGACAGATCGTGATCCAGCTTCCCGGTGTGAAGGACTCCAAGCGGGCGAAGGAGCTGATCGGAAAGACGGCGCTTTTGGAGTTTAAACTCCTCGATGAGGAAAACCCGCTGGGCCGCAGCCTTCCTGTTTCGATCACGCCGCAGAATGAAGAGACCTTTATGGCCGAATACGGAAGCAAGGTTCCGGAAGGCGACGAGATCATGTTTGAGCGGGCCGTGGACAAGGAAAGCGGCGAGGTGAGGAGGCGCCCCTATCTCGTCAAGAAACGGACCATGATGACGGGGGATGTCTTGACGGATGCCCGCGTGAACATCGGGCAGTTCAATGAGCCGTATGTTTCGATTCGCATGGACGGCACCGGCGCTCAGGTGTTTGAACGGATCACGGCCGAGAACGTGAAGAAGCGTCTGGCCATCATCCTGGACAACAACGTCTATTCGGCGCCGGTCATCCAGGATCGCATCGCGGGAGGGAACGCGCAGATTACCGGAAGCTTCACCACGCAGGAGGCCAATGATCTTTCCATCGTCTTGAGGGCCGGGGCCTTGCCGGCACCCGTTCATGCCATTCAGGATCTCACGGTCGGCCCTTCGTTGGGGCAGGATTCGATCCGGATGGGAATCCGAGCGACGATCTTGGCCGGTCTCTTGGTGATTCTATTTATGGTGGTTTATTATCGGATGGCCGGCGTCGTTGCGGACGCGGCCCTGATCCTGAATCTGATCGTTCTGATCGGGGCCCTGGCGGCTCTCAACGCCACCTTGACTCTCCCGGGCATTGCCGGTATTATTCTGACGATCGGAATGGGCGTGGATTCCAACGTCCTGATCTTCGAACGGATTCGCGAAGAGATTCGGCAGGGCAAACCGGTCCGACTCGCCGTGGACGGCGGTTACGACAAGGCCTTCCTCACGATTGTGGATTCCCACGTCACCACGCTCATTACGGCCCTGGTGCTTTTTCTGTTCGGCACCGGCCCGATCAAGGGATTTGCCGTCAGCTTGAGTCTGGGGATCGCCATCAATCTGTTTACGGCGCTCGTGGGCACGAAGGTGGTCTTTGACTTCATCAACAGTCGCTGGAAACTGCAGCGGTTGAGCATTTAACAGCAGGAGTTTTATGATCGAGATCTTAGGCAAAACGAACATTGATTTTATCGGCAAGTGGAACTATGCTTTTATCTTCTCCGGCATCTTGGTTCTCATCGGTATCCTGACCCTGGTCCAGATCGGGCGCGGACAGGCCAATCTCGGGATTGATTTCGCGGGCGGAACGGCCGTCCAGTTGAAATTCGACCGGCCGGTTCAAATCGATGAGGCCCGCCGGATCCTGTCGTCGAACGGCTTCCCGGACGCCGAGCTGCAGGAGTTTACCGCCGGGAACAAGCTCCTGATCCGCGTGAAGAAGCAGAACACGATCCAGGAAGACGTGGCCAATCGGCTGGTCCGGATCTTTGAGAAGGAGTTTGCCGAGAATCGGTTCGTGGTGGACAGCAGCACCGCGATCGGTCCCACGATCGGCCAGGAACTTCAGAAGAAGGCCGTCATCGCCATCGTTTTTTCGATGATCGGGATCATCCTTTACATCGCGGTCCGGTTTGAGTTCCGTTTCGGCATTGCGGCCGCCGTCGCGACGTTTCATGACGTCCTGGCGGTCCTGGGGATCCTCTATCTCTTGGATAAGGAGATCACGCTGCTGATCGTGACGGCCCTGTTGACGCTGGCCGGTTACTCCCTGACGGATACCGTCGTAGTTTTCGACCGGATCCGTGAGAACCTGAAGTATCGCCGGCGGGAGTCCCTGGAGCAGGTGATCAACGGCGGCATCAATCAGGTCTTGAGCCGGACGATCGTGGTGTCGCTGACCGTCGTTCTGGTCTTGATCGCGCTGTTTTTCTTCGGCGGAGAAGTCATCCATGATTTTTCCTTTACCTTGCTGGCGGGCGTCATCGTGGGAACCTACTCGTCGATCTTTGTCGCCAGTCCGATCCTGATCGTTTGGAAAGGAAGTCGGGGCAGGCTGCTCAGGCGCGCATAACAGAGCTTACAGTAGAAAGGCCCCCTCATGGTCCGTGAACTCCCGTTGTCCGGAAAGTTTCGGGATGAACGGCTCCCGAACATACTGACCCACCTCCAACGGCAGAAAAAAACGGGGGTGCTTGTCATCTGGCGAAACGATCAGCACAAATCCATCTTCATAAAAGACGGCGACATCATCTTTGCGGCGTCCAAGTACCAGGACGATTGGTTGGGGGAGGTGCTTCTCAAGCTCGGCAAGATTACCTTTCAAGAGTACGAAGCCGCTTCGGAGGTGATCCAAACCACCCGTAAGCGGTTTGGCACGGTCCTGGTTGAACAAGGAGCGCTCACGGCCAAAGATCTCTTCTGGGCCGTCACGCATCAGGTCAAGGAAATAATCTTAAGTCTTTTCACATGGCTGGACGGCGAATACCGGTTTGAAGAAGGCCCGCTTCCGGCCCAGGAAGTGATTACGCTGAAGATGAGCACGGCCAATCTCATCTTAGACGGCGTCCGACGGATCAACGACTTCACCCGTCTCCGGAACGAGCTTCCCCCGATGAACACGATCCTCCGGATGACGACCGATCCGATGATCCTCTTTCAGGACATCCGGTTGACCGAAAATGAGCGGAAGGCCTTGACGCAGATCGACGGGCGCAAGACCCTTTCCGAAATCTTCGCCGTATCCGGGCTTCCGGCGTTTGAAACGCTGAAGCTCCTCTATTTTTTCCTTTCGATCGGGCTGGTCGAGGCGGCCGTCGCCGAACGGCGACCGGAACCGTCTTTTCAAGAGGCGGCGGCGACGGAAGAACTGGTCAAAGAGGTCAAGCGGGAGCAGCAAGAGGCGATCCGAGAGGCGGTGGCCGGGGATCACGAGGCGATTTTTCAGAAAGATGAAGCGTCGGTCCAAACCACGAAACAGAAAATTCGGGAGGCCTACGAAGCCCTGCAGCATCAGGACTACTACGAGGTGTTGGGGCTACGCACCGAGGCGACGCGGGATGAGATTAAACGGGCCTATTTCCGTCTTGCTAAGGAGTATCATCCCGACCGGCATTTCCAGTCCGGTCTGGAGGATCTCACCCCCAATCTGGAGGCGCTCTTTCGACGGATTACGGAGGCCTACGATACGCTCCTCATGGAGCGAAAACGAAAAGAGTACGATACCGAACGCGCCATGAGGAAATCCAAGGGTCGTCGCGAGGAGCCGTCCGCCCCATCGCCTGCGGCTCAGGCGCAACGAGGACAGCAGGCCCTTCAAAAAGGCGATCTGAAGACGGCGGCCTACCATTTTGAGGTCGCGGTCAAGGCCGAGCCGGACAAGGGAGAGTATCACGCCCTTCTGGCCAAGGCCTTGACGCAGGTCCCGGGTCGCCAGCGCGATGCCGAGACCCACTATAAGCGGGCCATCGAACTTGAACCGGCCGCCGTCAGTTACTACATCGGGCTCGGGTTGCTGTACATCAAAGGCGGCATGACCCAACGGGCCCAGCGGCAGTTTGAAGAAGCGCTGATCTGGGATCCGGACAACAAGACGGCCAAGGAAGAACTGAAGAAGCTAAAGGAGTCTTGATTGATCCCTTGTCAGTCAGGATTGACGCGGACGGAAGTAGAGTCCTAAGCAGGGGTGTCTAAAGCTCACCTGCCGCAATAAAGCGCAGCGGGATTGCGGTCAGGTGGAGCGCCTTGTTGGGAGGCTTATTCTCCTTGAAATAGAGCACGGACTAATCTTTCAGCTGCTTCAGGATAGAGCACGGAACCCGCAAGAAGCTCGGTGTTGGCAGCATAGGTTGCAGAACCAACAACCGTGCCTGTCTTGACCGAAACGATCCTCATCGCTGCTGTCGAAACTTTGCCTGAAGGAGCACCAGAAAGGTATACCACGATTGGACTGACAGAACCTAGGACGATAGTGTCAACACCGAGCAACCCACCGATCTTCTCGTAGTTAACTCGCCCGCTAGTTATGTCAGCAACACTCAGGCCCTGCTCGACTAAAACTGAGGTTATGCGCGATCGCTCAACTATTCTTGCTCCTCGGAGCATCAGTTCTTGCGCAACAGAATCAGCAAACTGATCGCCATGGTGTCCATCGAAGGGTAAGACAGCCACAACGCCCAACGGATCAACGTTCAATTTCTTCGTTGCCTTGATTGTCGGAGTGGCACAGCCAATGAGAAAGAGACTGACGACAAATGCAATGATTCGCTTCATTTGGCATTGCCTCCCAACATTGTTTAGCTGGCAGCCACGTCAGTGTCATGCCAGGAGCCGCACGATCAGCGTTGCCCATTTGATGGAGTCAAAGACCAGTGGCTTCAGGATGGGCTTGGTCCCGTGGACGTCCCCCATCTTGGAGCGCAAGGTCTGCAAAACAAACGCTGCCTGGTTCAGCGATCCGCGGACATTCTTGGCGAGAACGTTGGCGGTCCCTGGCTCCCAGCCCAGTCCGATGAGCTCCCGTTCGATTCCGGGAAGGGTGTTCACGGCATCAAGCGATCGGCTGACCTTTTCCTGAAACGAGGCATCCCCCGGGTCGCCCAGATTCTTTACCCGGTAAATCTTGGATGTGACGGCGTCAACAGCGGCACATGCTGCGGAGACCGATCCGCTAAGATCCCCATCACGCAGGCGAGTGGCGGCCTTGACCAAGTCACCGTGAGAGTCACCGGGAAGTTCAGGCAGCTCGGAAATATCCAACACGGCTACTTCCACGAGGTGGCCTTCATGGAGCGCCCATCCGAGTCTCTCAAGGGATTCGCGGAGATCGGGCTTAACCGCTGGTTGGCGCCGTAGCATCTCCTCGGTAACGATCCGCAAGAACTGACCGGCCCGCTGCTGATCCATCTCACCCACTTGACGATCGACCGCGCTCAAGAGCTGCGACTTCGAGGCGCTCGCGGTACCAGAGGTCTGTTCAAGGTGGGCCATTCGCGTAGGATCAAGTCCAGCGCGACCCGTGATTGCCTTTATCGTCCCGAACGTGAACTTCTCGTGAAGGACGGAACGAATGACGCCCCACGCTTGACGATGGCGTTCCATATTCCTGCCAGCTAATGCGGCGGATGAGCGGTGCCCTGAAGGGGCATCTGTCTCGATCCGCTTTGATGGGTTGCAATTCCATGGACCTCTCTGAAAGCGCGCCACTGGCGACGCGTCCGCTGCAGCGGTGGGTTAGCCGTCATGTCTGCGTCCTTGATCTACTGCTTGGATCACCGCGTATCCGGCTGACGCACAGGCGCGGAGATCATCGTCCCAAACAGCAACGTGAAGGTGTTGTAGGCCATACGGATCCTGCTTGGGCTTCTCGCCGACCGCAAACAACGTGCATTGATCGATGCTGTCGATTGAAAAGAACTCGGTGTCTCGTGGGTACTCCGCCAAGACGCGCAAGGTGATCGTGATGCCGTGTCCCCGCGGGTAGGCAGGCCAGTCAGCATGGAGAATCTCGAACCTGGAGCCAGTCCACATGAAACCCGGGTGGCTCGCGAAGCTCCGACCCAGAGTGTCGATCACGTCCCCAAGACTAACGGCGGCCTGATCGCGACCGGATGGTAAACGATCGCTGGCTTGGTTCGGCTCTTTACGCTCCATAATCGCTCACTGTACGGCAAATGATAATACAGTTTCTGTTCTTTATCAGAACCAAGCCTCAAAATCAAGGAAAAACAATAAAATGCTGACAGCGATGACAAAACCAAATATAATAAGGTTTAGCATGCCTTTTAAATTTCGCGACGGCGGATGGCAGAGGCGGGCGGTGAGAAAGATTTGCTTGTCGCTGCAAATTGTGCTTGAATATCCATAATAAGGAGGGTATCAATATGCCCATCGTTGCCAAGAAAGTGTTTGATGATGCCTTATCGCTCCCGGCGGAGACCCGAGTGAATCTTGTAGAGAAGCTGCTCGCCAGTCTCAACCTGCCCACACGGGCGGAAATCGACCGGCTGTGGGCGGAGGAGGCTGAACGACGCATTGCCCAAATAGACAAAGGCGGGGTAAAGCTGGTGCCCGGCAAGAAGGTTTTCGCGAATATCCGGAAAAAGTACAGGGGATGAAGTTTTATTTCCATCCGGAAGCTGAGGCTGAATTCGACAGGGCCGTAGAGTATTACGAGCAATGCCAATCCGGGCTCGGTCTTGAGTTTGCTGAGGAAGTCTATGCCACCATTGCTCGTATCATTCAGTATCCCGATGCCTGGTCTGCACTGTCCAAAAACTCTCGTCGTTGCTTAGTCAGTAGATTCCCATACGGAGTGATCTACCAGATCAAGTCTCATCTTCTTCGCATCATCGCGGTAACCCATCTCAATCGCCGGCCGGGCTATTGGAAAGAAAAACTTGAACAGACCAAGTCACTCAGGCGAATTCGGTAAAACCACGCCGCTTTTCGCAACCTCCCTCCTGACGTCCATTCTTTGCTCATTTTTCACGTCGCTGTTGGTTTGACAAACACCGTCCGTTGGCCTATCATATTTTGTTATGGCGACGGTGTATTCCAAACGATGGGTCCAACCTCCTTGCGACGCCGAGACGCATCGGCAACTGGCTTCCGAGCTCGGCCTCCAGGCCGTGACCGTTTCGGTCTTGATGAACCGCGGCATTCGCACGCCGGAGGCCGCCCGATCCTTTCTGTCTCCGTCGGCATCGGATCTTTTGGATCCGTTTCAATTAAATGAGATGGACCGCGCCGTTTCGCGGATCCGAGAGGCCGTCCGCCGATCGGAGCGCGTCGTGATTTACGGCGATTACGATGTGGACGGCATGACGGCCACGGCCCTCTACTTAAATTTTTTCAAGCATCAGGGGCTTGAGGCCGATTTCTACATTCCCCATCGCCAGAGGGAAGGGTATGGTTTAAACGAGGCGGCGATCCGCGAGCTGCACGGACGGGGAACGACGCTGCTGATCACGGCCGATTGCGGCACGACTTCGGTGAACGAAATTCGCCTCGTCCGTTCCTTGGGAATGGACGTGATCGTGACGGATCACCACGAGCCGACGGCCGAGCTTCCGCCGGCCACGGCGCTTTTAAACCCGAAGCGGGCCGATTCCGGTTATCCGGAAAAAGGCCTCTGCACGGCCGGGCTGGCGTTTAAAGTGATCTGTGCAGCAACGGGACGGCTCGAATCCGACGGTCTGGATCTGGTTGCGCTTGGAACGATTGCGGATGTCTCTCCGCTGACGGGGGAGAATCGGTTCCTTGTCAAGGAAGGCTTAAAACACCTGACGGAGGGTCGGCGGATCGGGATCCGCGCGCTCAAGGAGACGGCGGGACTAAAAGATACGACGGTGAAGACCGGCACGGTGGGGTTCGCGTTGGCGCCTCGGATCAATGCGGCGGGTCGCCTGACGGATGCGCGGGAGGGGGTGCGCCTACTGACGACCCCGTCTTGGGATGAGGCCCAGCAGATCGCCCGGTCGCTGAACCTTCAGAACCGCCAACGACAAGCGATCGAGGAAAAAATGCTGAAAGAGGCCTGCGCCCGCGTCGAATCGGAGCATGATCCCGAGAAAGACGGCTGCATCGTGCTGGCCTCGCGCGACTGGCACATGGGCGTGGTCGGAATCGTGGCGGCGCGGCTGGTCGAACGGTATTACCGACCCACCGTGCTGCTGGCGATCGGATCGGACGGTCTGGCCCAGGGGTCGGCCCGGAGCATCGCCGGGTTTCATCTGTGCGAGGGGCTGAAACGGTGCGAGGATCTCTTGATCCGCTACGGCGGCCACTATGCCGCTGCGGGGTTAACCCTCCTCGAGAGGCGGATCCCGACCTTTCGCGAACGCTTCTCGTCCGCGGCCTTGGAGGCGCTGAGCCGCGAGGCGTTTTGCCCTCGGCAGATGATCGACGCATCGGTGGAGTGGGAGGAGTTGACGCTGCGCTTGGTGAGCGAGTTGGACGGCCTGGCGCCTTTCGGTCCGGCCAATCCGGAGCCGACGCTGCTTCTTCGGGCGATAACCCCGGTCAACCCTCGAATCGTCGGCGACAACCACCTGAAGCTTTCCGTGAGAAGGCCGAGCGGCCCGTCCGGCCCCGTCGGGGACGGGGTTCTGGACGTGATCGGTTTTCGGATGGGTGATCGGATGGCGGCCCTTCGGGAAGGCGCCGGCATGGACCTCGCGTTTGTTCCCGAACGAAACATCTGGCAGGGGCGCGAGCGCATTCAACTCCGCCTAAAGGACATTCGACGTTCAGTAGAAGACTGAGATGGCCTTGAAGCTTCGAGTTATGCAGCCCATTTCGGTGGAATCGATCATTCAGGCGCTTCGCGGCTACAATGCCCAGGCCGATGCCCAACCGATCACAGAGGCGTACGACTTCTCGGCCAAGGCCCATGCCGGACAGAAGCGCGAGTCGGGCGAGCCGTTTCTTCAGCACCCGCTCCAGACGGCCCGGATCATCGTCGAGCTTAAGCTGGACGTTCCTTCGATCGTGGCCGGATTGCTCCACGACACCATGGAGGATTCGGAGGTCTCCAGGGCCGAGATCGAACAGCGGTTCGGACCGGATGTGGCCCATCTCGTGGACGGTGTCACCAAGATCGGCAAGATCGAGTTCAGGACGCACGAAGAAAAACAGGCCGAGAACTTCCGCAAGATGCTCCTGTCGATGTCGGAAGACATCCGCGTGATTCTGATCAAACTCGCCGACCGTCTCCACAACATGCGAACCCTTCACTACCTGCCCGAGGATAAACAGAAACGCATTGCGCAGGAGACGCTGGATATCTATGCCCCGCTGGCCAATCGGCTGGGGATCGGATGGATGCGGACCGAGTTGGAAGATCTCTGTTTATGCTACCTCAAGCCCGAGGTGCACAACAACCTGGTCAAGAAGGTGGCCCAGCGGCAGGAGATGCGCGAGAAGTATATCCAGGAGTTCAGCAAGATCGTCCAGAAGAATCTCGCCGAATACGGTTTTACGGGCCATGTGGTGGGCCGGTCCAAACACCTGTTCGGGATTTACCAGAAGATGGAACGGCAGGGAATTCCCTTTGAAGAGGTTTACGACCTGGCGGCGGTCCGGATCATCACGGATACCAAGATGAACTGTTACGCCATCCTCGGCATGGCCCATTCCCTCTGGCGGCCGGTCCCGGGCCGCTTCAAGGACTACATCGGCGTGCCGAAATCGAACGGCTACCAATCCCTCCATACGACGGTGGTCGGTCCCCAGGGGCATCACGTCGAGATCCAGATCCGCACCGAGGAGATGCACCGGGTGGCGGAGGAGGGAATCGCGGCGCACTGGAAATACAAGGAAAAGGGCCAGATCGATCAGAAGACGGACCGGGTCTTCGGATGGCTGCGGCAGTTGGTCGAATGGCAACACGACCTGGCCGACAACCGCCAGTTTATGGATTCGGTCAAGATGGATCTTTTCCCGGACGTCATCTATGTCTTCACACCGAGGGGGGATGTCAAGGAGCTGGCCAAGGGGTCGTGTCCGATTGATTTCGCCTACAGCGTTCATACCGAGGTCGGAAACCGCTGCACGGGCGCGAAGGTGAACGGAAAACTGGTCCCGTTGCGGTATCACCTCCAGAGCGGCGATTCCGTCGAGATTACGACCTCGCCCAATCAGACGCCCACCAAGGATTGGCTGAAGTGGGTTCGGACGGCGCGCGCCAAGGCCAAGATCAAACATTGGATCAAGACCGAGGAACGCATCCGGAGCCTGGACATGGGCAAGAAACTGCTCGATCGGGCGCTTCACCGCCACAACCTGAGCCCGACCGAGGCGTTTAAGCCGGAGCATCTGACGGCGCTTTCCAAGGAATTCGGGATTGCGACGCCGGACGACCTGCTGATCGCGATCGGCTACGGACGAATCACGACCGAGCAGGTGATCCGGCACCTGCAGCCGGCGGCCGCTCTGAAGGAAGGCCTGGCCGACAAGTTCATCCGGAAGATCGGCATTCACCCCGCCGGGGTCAAGATCAAAGGCCTCGGCGACCTGCTGGTCCATCTCTCCAAATGTTGCAACCCGGTGCCGGGGGACCGGATCATCGGTTTCGTCACGCGCGGAAGGGGACTCTCGGTCCATACCGTGGACTGTCCCAACATCGACGAGCTGGACTACGATAAGGACCGCATCGTCGAGGTCCATTGGGATACGAAGGACACAACGGCCTATTCCGTCAAAATCTCGGTCTTGACCGTAGACCGGCAGGGCATGCTGGCCTTGGTCTCCGCCGCGATCACCGCGGCCAAGGCCAATATCAGCCATGCCGATATCACCACCACCGAGGACAAGAAGGCCGTCTTGAACTTCGTTGTGGAGATCGTGAATGTCGGCCAGTTGGAGAAGGTCTTGAAGAGCATCCGGACGGTGGACGGTGTCGTCCAGGCCAAGCGGGTGCGACAAGGTTAACCGACGACAGGATAGGTCTAAAACGGAAGCGCTGTCCCGATCCGCAGCCCCCCCTTTTGAGCAACGCCCGCATTGACCTCCAGCACATAGAGGCTTTCGGCCGACGGCCCGTAGACCGGGCAGGGATCACGCTTGCAGGGCGGAACCTGGTATTCGATATGGATGATCCGCTTCCGCTGATCCATCCAGACGATGTCCAGTGGGATCAAGGTATTCTTCATCCAGAACCGATGCGCCTCCGTCCGGTCGAAGATAAACAGCATTCCGTGATCCTCCGGGAGGGTCGCGCGGAACATCAATCCGCGGGCCTGTTCCACCGGCGTCCGGGCGATCTCGACTCGAAGGGTCTTTCCGTCCGGAAGGGCCAGCGAGGTCGTCGGGGCGGGTTCTTGTCCCCGGCCGGAAACGGCGATCAGGAGGAAGAAGATCAGCAAAGCCGTTTTTCGCATACGCGGAGTATGCGATACCGTCCATAAAATGTCAACCGAACACCCCTTGACGCGGCCGGTTCGGCGCTGTACACTGGGCGAGGTTTGGGATGCTCGCGGGAGCCGAGTTGTGGGACTGTATCAGAAGCAGAAAAAATATTTCGAGAAGGCCTATGAAACCGGCGTGCATGGATGGCCGACCGTCGGTCCGACGCCGTTTGTCCTTCGGGCCTTGACTCGGATCAAAACGGCAGCCGCTTCAGGCCGCGGCCGGATTCTGGATTTGGGCTGCGGCGAGGGTCGGCATACGCTGGCAAGCGCTCGGGAAGGCTTCGATGCCGTGGGCCTCGATTACGAGCCGCTGGCGATCCGACGGGCCCGATCCTTTGCGAAACGGCAAAAAATCAGCGGCCGTTTCCGGTTCAGGGTGGGCGATGCGTTTCGACTGCCGTTCCCTCCCAACTCGTTCGACGGCATCATCGATTACGGTTGCCTGCATCACGTGAAGATCGGCGATACGCGGCGCTATCTCGAAAGCGTGATCCCGTGTTTGAAGCCGGGCGGCTATTTCATCCTCTCGTGCTTTTCGACCCGTTTTAAACACCATCCGGGTGAGAAACGCCGTCGTCACTGGCTGGTCCACAAGGGTCACTATGACCGGTTCTTCCGGAAACGGGATTTCAGGGCGCTTTTCGGAAAACAGTTTGAAATTTTGAAGGCGGAAGAAAAAGCCGACGGACTGTACGTCTTCTGGCATCTGCTGATGAGGAAGAAGTAATCTCAAATTTGAAATTTGAGATTTCAGATCGGAGAAATCATGCCGAACATCGCGTTTGTGAATGGACGTTTCATGCCGCTGGCCCGGGCCAAGGTCTCGGTCGAAGACCGCGGCTTTCAGTTCGGCGACGGCATCTACGAACTGGCCCGGACCTATGGGGGGCGGATCTTTCATCTTCAAGAGCATCTTGAACGGCTGGATCACAGCGCCAAGGCGATCGGCCTCTCGATCGTCTATTCAAGATCTCGATGGAAAGAAATTTTGGAAAAGGCCCATGCGCAGAGCGGCTATCCGGAGGCCAAACTTTATATCCAGATCACGCGGGGGGCAGCCCCTCGGGATCATTCGTTCCCGAAAAAATCCCGCATGAGCGTGATTGTGACGGTCCGGAAGTTGGTCCCGCTGCCGTCCGAACTCCGTGAGAAAGGGGCGTCGGTCATTACGGCGGCCGACCTGCGGTGGGGACGGTGCGACATCAAATCGGTCAACCTGCTTCCCAATGTGATGGCCCGCCAGAAAGCGAGATCGGCCGGCGCGTTCGAGGCGCTCTTCATCCGGGACGGGCTGGTCATGGAAGGGGCCGGCTCCAATCTCTTTGCCGTGATCCGAGGACAGATCATGACGCCGCCGAAAGGACCGGCCATCCTGCCTGGCATCACGCGCGACTTGGTGATCGATTTGGCCTGCGGGGCCCGCGATGCGTTCGTTGAAAAAGGAATCCCCCTGGAGGAGCTTTACGGGGCCGAAGAGGTTTTCCTCACCGGGACAACCGTGGAGATACTGCCGGTCGTGAAGGTGGACGGAAAAACCATCAGCAACGGCCGACCCGGCAAGACGACCCTACGACTCTATCAGCAGTTTCTTCAGACCACTCGCCCTTAAGCCAACCTTTTTACCGTTTCCGGGTCCATGCCGACGGCTGGGTCGGGGCGTTATCGAGTTTGCCCTTGCTTTTTCATTTATGATGTGATATAAAAAAGGTCGTAAAAGTGGGTGAGGTTCCGCCCACTTTTTTCATTTGACGCGATTTGGGATGGCTCAAGAAGCTCAAGCAATCGTTGACCGGATTCGGGAGGTTGTGGTCCCCATACTCAGTTCCATGAGTCTGGAACTGGTTGATCTGGAACTGTCCGGTCGCGGGAAGGGAAGCCATCTCCGGATTTTCATCGACAAGGCCGGCGGCGTGAATGTGGATGACTGTGAACAGGTCAGCCGGTATGTCGGTTATGCGCTGGATGCGGCGGACCCCATTCCGAGTTCGTATACGCTGGAGGTGTCGTCTCCCGGATTGGATCGGCTGTTGCGCAAGGTTGAGGATTACCGGCGGTCTACCGGAAAATTGATCCGGCTGAAGCTGGTCCGACCGTTGAATGGGGAATGGGTGATCGTCGGCCGGTTGCTGGGCCTTGAGGCGGATCGCGTGGAACTGAAACCGGACGACCGCGATCCGGTTCAAATCGCGCTGGCGGATATCGCACAGGCACGGTTGGAAATCGAGTGGCAGGGCAAATAAGGAGAAGGCATTCATGAATCGGGAATTGCTGGCCGTGATCGAGCAGATCGGCCGGGAAAAAGGAATCGAGAGCCAGAAAATCGTCAGCGCGGTCGAGATGGCGGTGCAGACCGCCGCTAAAAAGCGGTACGGGGCCAATGAGAACGTCCAGGTGCGGCTTGATCGCCAGACCGGAGAGATCGAGGTGGTCGCCCTGCGAAAGGTGGTCGAGACGGTGACCGATTCCAAGCAGGAGATCTCGTTGGACGAGGCAAAGAACGTGGACAGCGGCGCCGAACTGGGCGATGAGATCGGCCTTGTTTTGGAGACGGGAGACTTCGGGCGGATCGCGGCGCAGACGGCGAAACAGATCATCTTCCAACGCGTCCGCGAGGCCGAGTGGGAGGCCGTTTACAAAGAGTACTCGGGTCGCGAGGGTGAAATGGTCAACGGCATCGTGCTGGGACAGGAGCGGCGGAATTACATCGTCGAAGTCGGCAAGACCGAGGCGCTTCTCCCGGTCTCGGAGCAAGCCCCGCGCGAGAACTACCGCCGAGGCGACCGGATCCGGGCGCTGCTTCTGGAAGTCAAAAAATCGGCCAAAGGGCCGCAGATCATTCTGTCCAGGACCCATCCTAATTTTGTGGCCGAGCTGTTTCGTCTGGAGGTGCCGGAGGTGGCCGAGAAGATCGTCGAGATCAGGGGCATCGTGCGGGAACCCGGCGACCGGACGAAGATCGCCGTCTTCTCGAAGGATCAGGCCGTAGATCCGGTCGGGGCCTGCGTGGGAGTCAAAGGCTCCCGCGTTCAGGCCGTGGTGCGCGAGCTTCGCGGAGAAAAGATCGACATCATTGCGTGGAACTCGGATCCGCGCGTTTTCATCGGGGAGGCCTTAAACCCGGCCGCGGTCGAGAAGGTCGGGATCGATGAGGAAAAGAAGACCGCGCTCGTGGTCGTCTCGGATCACCAGCTCTCGCTGGCGATCGGGAAGAACGGCCAGAATGTTCGTCTGGCGGCCAAGCTGACCGGTTGGAAGATCGACATCATGGGTGAGAGCGAGTATGAGAAAGAGCGCGCCCAGGAGCGCGCCGAGGAGATCGAAGAGGCGATTGCCCACGAACACCGGGTGCAGGCCGAGGCCGAGGCCAAACAGAAGGCGCGGGATGCCGAGCGGGCTGCGGCTGATGCGGCCGTCGTTCAAGAGGGCGCGGGCGAGGAGAAAAGCGATTTGCCGATCGATCTTCCGGGGATCGGGAAAAAGTTGCTGGAGGCTTTAACGGCGGCCGGGTTTGACTCGATCGAAAAGCTCGCCGGGGCGACCCGGGAGCAACTGATGGAGGTGCCCAAGATCGGCGAAAAAACGGCCGAGAAGATTCTGTCGGCGGCCCAAGAACGGTTGCAGGGACGACCGAACGATTCGGGATCGAATTCGGGCGGACAAGAACCGGACCGACCGTCGGCGGCGGATACGGACAAAACATCGGATGTATGATCGAACGCCGTATGGTCTATCCGCGATAGGGAAACGATGAAAGTTTCAGAACTTGCCAAGAAGATTAATATCGGTACCAAGGACCTGCTGGCCGAGCTGAAACGCCTCGGCAGCCGCGCCTCCGGCGTGTCCTCGACGGTGGAAGAAACGGCCGTCAAGCAGATTCTTGAAAAACACAAAAAACCGGCGACGCCTGCAAAGGAGACCAAGAAACCGGTCGAAGGCTTGGGCAAGGCCAAGGCGTCGAAAACCGCGCCGACGGCCGCCAAGGCCTCAAAAACTTCCGCTCTGGTGAAGAAAGCGGTCAAGCCGGTTCCGAAAGTCGCGAGACTGAAGAAAATCGAACCGCCGCCTCCGCCGGAGCCGGAGAAAAAGACCCGGATTCTGATCAAGAAAAAGGCCGAGCCGGTTCTGGAGCCTGTTACCGTAACGCCGTCGGTCGCTGAGGTTCGAGAAACTCCGCCCATCTCCGATACGCGGACGGCCTCCGAGCCGCCCCCCGTTGCCGTCCATCCTGTTGAGCCGGCGCACCCGCCCGTGCGAGAAAGGGCAGCGCCCGCCGTTGCTGCGAAAGAGACCGCCGCTCCTTCGCCTCCGATGGCAACGCCGACCTCGAAGCCGAAACTTCTGAGGACCGATCTTTTTGAATTGGCCAAGCAGGAGCTGTCCGATCGGCTGAAGCAGCGCGGGAAGAAGATCCGGAAGTCGAAAAAGACCAAGGGAAACCCCCTGCAGGAATATCAGTATGAATTAAGCAGTTGGCGGGATATCCGTCCGTCGGGACGTCGTGAAGAAAAACAAAGAAGGATGGCCGCGCCGGCCGGCGTGGCCGAGATCACCAAGCCCCGTAAAAAGGTGATCAAGCTCTCGGAAGGGCTGACGGTCAAGGATTTCGCGGAACTGATCGGACAGAAGACGACCGATGTGATTCGCAAACTGGTCGAGACGGGGACCATGGCGACGATCAATCAACCGATGGATCTGTCGGCCGGCGTTCTGATCGCCGAAAGCTGCGGGCTCAAGGCCGAGATTGTTCACGGACAGACGGAAGAGGAATTGTTATCGGAGGAGGCCTCTTCGGAGGGAGAAGAGCGAAAACCTCGTCCTCCGGTCGTCACGATTATGGGGCATGTGGATCATGGGAAAACCTCGCTCTTGGATGCGATCCGGTCGACCAAGGTCGCGGCCGGCGAGGCGGGCGGAATCACGCAGCACATCGGCGCCTATACCTTGAAGGTCGGCGACCGGACCGTGGTCTTTCTCGATACCCCGGGGCACGAGGCCTTCACGGCCATGCGGGCGCGCGGAGCCAAGGTGACCGATATCGTGGTCCTGGTGGTCGCGGCCGATGACGGGGTGATGCCCCAGACGATCGAGGCGATCAACCATGCCCGCGCGGCGAACGTCCCCATCATCGTTGCGATCAACAAGATCGACAAGCCTGAGGCGAATCCGGAGCGGGTGAAGAATTCTCTGGCCGAGCATAATCTTTTATCGGAGGCCTGGGGCGGCCAGTCCATCTTCGTGGAGGTATCAGCCAAGAAAAAACTGAATCTGGATGCGTTGCTCGAGATGATTCTGCTCCAGGCCGATGTGTTGGAGCTGAAGGCCGATCCGAAACGGTTGGCGAAGGGGATTGTAATCGAGGCCAAGATGGACAAAGGCCGCGGCCCGGTGGCCACGGTGCTGGTGCAGTCCGGGACCCTTCATGTCGGAGACGCCTTCGTGGCGGGAACCTTCTTCGGCCGCGTCCGGGCCCTCATCGATGATGAAGGCCGGAAGGCTCCGTCGGCCGGGCCGTCGCATCCGGTCGAGGTGATCGGTCTGCCGGGGGTGCCGGAGGCCGGCGATTTGTTTGTGGTGGTTCGAGAGGAACGGGTGGCCCGTGAGATCGCGACCGACCGTCTGCAGAAACAACGCACCGCCCGGCTCGCGCAACAACGGCGCATCACGCTGGAGGATCTCTACAACCAGATCAAAGAAGGCACGGTGAAGGAATTGAATCTCGTTTTAAGAGCGGACGTCCAGGGGTCGGTCGAGGCCTTAAACGAGTCGTTGAACAAGTTGAGCACGCCGTCGGTCAAGTTGAATGTGATCCACAGAGGGGTCGGCGGGATCACCGAGACGGATGTTCTCCTGGCCAGCGCCTCCAATGCCATCATTATCGGATTCAACATTCGGCCGGAAGCCAAAGCGGCCGCCCTGGCGGAGCGGGAGAAGGTGGATATTCGGTCCTACAACGTCATCTACGATGCGATCGGCGACGTCCGCGCCGCGATGGAAGGGCTGTTGGAACCGACGCTGAAGGAACGAGTGACGGGTCGGTGTGAGGTGCGCCAGGTCTTCAACATCACGAAGGTGGGCGCCATTGCCGGCGCCTACGTCGTCGACGGAACGATCTCGCGGGCCAGCACGGGCGTCCGTGTCCTGCGCGACAACGTGGTGATCTATACGGGCAAGCTGTCTTCCTTGAAGCGCTTTAAGGACGATGCACGCGAAGTCCAGGCCGGATATGAATGCGGCCTCGGCGTCGAGAATTTCAACGACATCAAAGTGGGAGATGTGATCGAGGCCTTCGTGGTGGACAAGATCGCCGCCAAACTCTAACCTCATCCGCAATTCACATGATCGTCGGCATTTGCATGATGGAATTGTATCTTCCGGACAACGGATCACTCAAAGACAAACGACAGGTTCTCAAAAGCCTCAAGGACCGCGTGAAGCAGCGATTCAATGTCTCGATCGCCGAGGTGGATGGTCAGGACCTCTGGCAGAAAACGGTTTTGGGGATCGCGTGCGTCGGGAATCGGAAGGACCACATCCATTCGGTCCTGGACAAGGTGGTCGGCGCCGTCCGCGGGACGCCGCGGGTCGAGATCATCAACTACCGGTTGGAATTGCTATGAGAACAGGATGGTGACTTCCATGGCCGAATATAAACGCTCGGAGCGCGTGGGCGATCAGATCCGAATGGAGATCGCCGATATCCTGATGACGAAGGTCAAGGACCCCCGCATCGGGTTTGTCACCGTCACCGCGGTCGAGGTGTCGGACGACTTGCGGAATGCCAAGGTCTTCATCAGCGCCTTCGGACCGGATGCCGGACGGACCTTTGAAGGTCTTGATGCGGCCCGACCGTTTATACGGACTGAATTGGGGCGGAGGCTGAAGCTCCGGTTTGTTCCGGAGTTGAGTTTTCATGAAGACCATACGGCGGAGGAGGCGGCCCGGATCTATAAACTCATGGAGGAAATGAAAGAGCCCCGCTCGTGAAGCGTCAGCCCGAGAGGAAAAAGAAATCGGCCCTCGTCGTCTCACACGGCCCCTTCTGCCTGGATGGGGTCACGGCTGCGGCCTGCGTGGGGCGATTCTACGGGGAAGCCAGGGTTACTCCCGTTTTCACCCATCCCTCCGATGTGGATCGGGCGATCGAAGAGGCGACGCGGGCTTCGAAAGAGCCGCAGGATCTCTGGATTGCGGACATCACCTGGAAGGATCCAAAGACCGGGAAGCTTTTTAAGGATCTGATCCGTCAAGGCTGGAGAATCTTTTGGGTCGACCACCACACCATCGCCCTTGAGAAAGATAACGAGGAGATCCAAGCGCTCGGTCTGACCGGATGGGTCGCCAGCAATCGATTCTCGGCTGCGAGACTTTTGTATGATTATTTAATTTCGGCCGAGGCGCTTCTGGGCAAGGCGCCGTCGAGTTTGAAGCGGTTTGAAAAGGTGGTCCTGCTGGCGGATGATAACGACCGATGGTTGCACCAGCGCCGGGGTTCCAGAGAGTTGGCCTTGACGGTCGCAGCGCTTGGAGGAACGGTTGCGTACCGGGAGCTCCTTCATACGAATGCCGATCTCCGTTATTCTCCTCGGATGCAGGAGGCCTATCGCCGGGCCAGCCGGGAACTTTCGGACAGCATCGCGCTGGCGAACCGAACCCGTCTGGAAAAGACGGCGGATGACGGTCTGACGATTGTGGCGGCGTTATGCAAAGGATACACCAGTGAGGTGGCCGAGGCCCTCCGTCAAGCGATGATGAAAAATTCCGACCGGAACACGGCGCGCGTAATTTTTCTTCTGTACAATCTGGAAGACCAGCGGATCAGTCTTCGCAAAACGCCGGACTGCGAGGTGGATCTCGCGAGGCTATCCGGGCGGTTCGGCGGCGGCGGACATCCGGCCGCGGCCGGTTTTGAACTGCCGGAAGCGCAGGGCTATCTTCAGAATTTTCTGGCCGACCGGTTGAAACGAGCCTTGACGGGGTAACGGTTCCGTTGATCCCCAGCGAGCAAGGCGAGCGAGAGGGGGAGGCTCCAGAGGCTTTGCCTTTGGAGGGGGCGACGTGAGCCCATATTATGGACGGATTCTTAAACATCAATAAGCCGGCGGGATGGACTTCTCATGATGTCGTGGCCCGTCTGCGTTCTCTCCTGAAGGTCAAAAAGGTCGGGCATACCGGAACACTGGATCCGGCGGCCACCGGCGTTTTGCCGATCTGCCTGGGCAAGGCCACCAAACTGGCGCGGCTCCTGACCGAAACCGAAAAAGAGTACCACGCCGTCATGCGCCTCGGGGAAACAACGGACACGCAGGACGCTACGGGAAAGGTCCTCGTCCGACGCGCGGCGGAGGGTTTGACGGAAGGTCGCATTCGTGACGTTCTTGTCTCGTTTCTTGGAGAAATCCGGCAGATTCCGCCGATGTATTCCGCCGTCAAGGTTAACGGCCAGCCGCTGTACAAAGCCGCCCGGGCCGGTCGCGAGGTGGCCCGCGCGCCGAGGACGGTCGTCATTCATCGGCTGGAACTCGTTCGGATCGAGGGGAACGACGCGACGTTCGAGGTGACCTGTTCCAAGGGAACCTATGTCCGGACGCTCTGCGAGGATATCGGCGAGCGCTTGGGTGTCGGGGCCCATCTCCTTCGCCTTGAGCGGACCCGTTCGGGTCCGTTCCGTATCGAGGAGGCGATGACGCTTTCGGAGGTCGAGACGGCCGCGCGGGAAGGCCGGATCCGGGAACGGCTGCTGTCGGCCGCCCTAGTCTTGAAGGATTTTCCCAGCATCCGCGTGACGCATCACGGCGCCCGGCAGTTGCTGAACGGCGCGCCGATCGGGCTTGCGGCGGTGGGGCGGTTGCCCAAAGAATTCAAGACAGGACAGCCGGTTTTGGTGTATAATGCTTCCGGTGATCTGATCGCCCTGGCGGAAGCCTTGATCGGAGGGTCCGAGCGGCAGGCGGACCCTAAAAGGAATTTGTTCAAGTTGGATAAATTATTGGTGTCGATCGATGAGAGAAGCCGTCCCAACCGGGACGGGGTGGCCGCGTTCTAGGATAGAAAGGAGAGGCAGGGTTATGCTGGAGAAGCAACAGAAACTGGAGGTCATGAAGAAGTTCGGCAGCCATCCAAAGGATACCGGTTCGCCGGAGGTCCAGATCGCGCTGCTCAGCAGCCAGATCAATTCGTTGACGGATCATTTCAAGCTCCACAAGAAAGATCACCATTCCCGTCACGGTCTTCTCCGGATGGTCAGCCAGCGCCGGAAGTTGTTGAATTATCTCCAGCGGGAAGATATCGACCGGTATAAACAGATCATCGACAAGCTCGGCATTCGCAAGTAGTCGGTCGTCAGCGAGTCGGCATCCGAATCTTGGGGAAAGGAGATAGGACGGGATGCGCCGTTTCCATGGGAAGGGCGCATGCCTCCCTACTTCCTGCCCCCGAGTCACCGCATGCCTGGTTTGAAATTTCAAATCTACGAACGGGGGACGGATTTCAAATCTGTCCCCTCCAGAAAAAAGGGGGCATTATGACGCATCAAGTCGATTTGGAAATCGGGGGAAAACAGTTGGTATTGGAGACCGGCCGCATGGCCAAGCTGGCCGACGGCGCGGTGACGGCCCGGTACGGCGATACGGTGGTGCTGGCCACGGCCGTGGCCTCGAAGGTCGCAAGGGCGGGTGTGGATTTTCTTCCGCTCACCGTGGATTTTCAGGAGAAGGCCTATGCGGCCGGGAAGATCCCCGGCGGCTTCTTCAAACGGGAAGGGCGTCCATCCGAACGCGAGATTCTGGCCAGTCGCCTGATTGACCGGCCGTTGCGGCCGCTCTTTCCGAAAGGGTTTTATTTCGATATACAGGTGATCGCCTCGGTCCTGTCGGCCGATCAGGGGAATGTTTCCGATCTGCTTGCAATCATCGCGGCGTCCGCGGCATTGACCATTTCGGACATCCCGCTTAAAGACCCGGTCGCCTCGGTCCGGATCGGCCGAATCGAAGGCCGTTTCGTCACCAATCCGTCATTTGCCGAGATCGAGGCCAGTGATCTAAATCTGGTTGTGGCCGGAACGCAGGACGCCGTGATGATGGTGGAAGGCGGCGCCCATGAGCTTTCGGAACAGACAATGATTGATGCAATCTCGCTGGCGCATGCCGAGATCAAAAAAATCATACAGATCGTTTTAAAACTGCGGGAGCTGGTCGGAAAACCGAAACGCGAGCCGGTCCAGAAAACGGCGGATCCTTCGCTGGTCGAGTCGGTCAAGTCCAAGAGCCTAAAACAGATCGAAGAGGCCGTTCTGATTCCAAACAAGACGGCCCGACAGGAGCGGTTGGAGGCCGTTCTCAAAGGGGTTGCGGATCAGATCAACACACCGGAGGCGGATCGCACCCAGGAGATCACCGAGATCTTTCACGAACTGGAGCGGAACGCCGTCCGCCAGATGATCCTGACCAAGGGCGTTCGAGCGGACGGGCGCGGCTGCTCCGCGATCCGGCCGATTACCTGCGAGGTCGGGATTCTCCCCCGAACGCACGGCTCGGCTCTCTTCACGCGGGGTGAGACGCAGAGCTTGGCCGTGGTGACGCTCGGAACGGCCGAAGATGAACAGCGGATCGACGCGCTGGAAGGCGAGTCCACAAAGACGTTCATGCTGCATTATAACTTCCCGCCGTTTTCGGTGGGCGAGGCCCGGCCGATGCGGGGACCGGGACGACGGGAAATCGGGCACGGGGCACTGGCCGAGCGGGCCTTGAGGCCGGTCATCCCGAGCCGGGAAGCCTTTCCGTACACGCTCCGGATCGTGTCGGACATTCTGGAATCGAACGGTTCTTCCTCGATGGCGACGGTCTGCGGCGGGACGCTGGCCCTGATGGACGCGGGCGTTCAGATCAAGGCCCCTGTGGCCGGCATCGCGATGGGTCTGATCAAGGAAGGACCGCAGACCGTGATCCTCTCGGACATCCTGGGACTGGAGGATCATCTGGGCGATATGGATTTCAAGGTGACCGGAACCCGTCAGGGGGTGACGGCCCTTCAGATGGATATGAAAATACCGGGGATTACGGAGTCACTTTTCCGCGAGGCGCTGGAGCAGGCCCGCATCGGCCGGCTTCATATCCTGGACCGGATGGCCGAGGCCCTCGCAGCGCCGCGGCCTGACCTGTCTCCCCTCGCGCCGCGCATCTTCACGATGCATGTGAAAAAGGATATGATCGGCGCGGTGATCGGCCCGGGCGGCAAGGTTGTTCGCGGCATCGTCGAGAAGACCGGCGTGAAGATCGACATCGAGGACGACGGAACGATCCTGATCGCCTCCGCCGACGCCGAGGCGGCCAAGCTGGCGATGGAAATGATCGGCAAAATCACCGAGGAGGTCGAGGTCGGAAAGATCTACAAAGGCAAGGTGGTCAAGATCATGGATTTCGGCGCCTTTGTCGAGATCCTGCCGGGGACGGACGGTTTGGTCCATATCTCCCAACTGGCGGAGCATCGCGTGAACCGGGTCCAGGACGAGGTGAAAGAGGGCGATGAGATCCTGGTGAAGGTTTTAGAGGTGGACAAGCAGGGAAAGATCCGCCTCAGCCGGAAAGATGTTCTGAAGTCCGCCTTGGGCGGAAAGTCCGAGGCGGAAGGCAAGAAAGGGTAGAAGTCCACGGACAAGCGGCCGTTTCACAAAGAGGTTTTAGACAACGGGATTCGGGTCGTGATGGAAGAGATCCCGTTCGTGAAGTCGGCCTCGCTTGGGATCTGGGTCGAGGTCGGGTCGCGCGACGAGACGGATGCCGAGGCCGGGCTTTCCCACTTTGTCGAGCATATGTTCTTCAAGGGCACGGCCCGCCGGTCGGCCCAACAGATCGCGCAGGAGATGGACGGCCTGGGCGGCGAGCTCAACGCCTTCACCTCGCGCGAGACCACGGCCTTCTACGCCAAGGTGGTTGACGAACATCTTCCTCAGGCGGTGGATCTCCTGTCGGACCTCTTCCGCCATTCCCGCTTCAGCCCCGTCGAGATCGAGCGTGAAAAGAAGGTCGTCCTGGAAGAGATCAAGATGGTCGAGGACGATCCCGAAGACCTGGTCCACGACCTCCATACCGCAAATGTCTGGCGCGGGAACCCGATCGGCCGACCGATCCTGGGCGAAGTCAAGATCATCCGGGCGATTTCCCAACGAAAAATTCTGGACTATTTGAATCGAAAATACCTTCCCGATCGCATCGTCATTTCGGTGGCCGGACGATTTAATCGGTCTGCGCTGATCCGGCAGTTGAATCGGGCGTTCCGCACGTTCGGCCGCACCGCCGAGCGGGAATCGTACGGGCGTCCTCCATCGCCGGTGGCCGACGGTCGTCTCGTGATCCGTCGCAAAAAACTCGAACAGGCGCATCTCTGTCTGGGGCTTCCGGGACTCCCGCTGACCCATCGCGACCGGTATGGCATGTATGCCTTGAACACGCTGCTGGGCGGGGGGATGAGCTCGCGGCTGTTTCAGGAGGTCCGCGAGAAACGGGGACTGGTCTATTCGATCTATTCTCATTTCGCCGGCTTCAAAGACGCCGGGATGCTGACGGTGTATGCCGCTTCCGCTCCAAGAGCCGTCCGGCAGGTTCTTGACCTGACGCTCATGGAGCTTCGAAAACTGCGCAACCGCGGGATCCGGACCGATGAATTGAGACGGGCCGTGAATCAGATGAAAGGCGGCATCCTGCTCGGTCTGGAGAGCACGAACAGCCGGATGAGCCGGCTTGCACGGGACGAGATCTATTTCGGGCGGTTCTTCACGCTGGAGGAGACGCTCAGCGAGATCAACAAGGTTTCAGAACGGCAGGTCCGGCGGTTGAGCGAGCAGCTCCTCGATGCGAGAAACCTTTCCCTGACTATTCTCGGTCCGGTGGGTTCGGAGGCCGCGCGATTTGAACGCCTCTTGAATTGAATCTGAACTGAACGCGCATGGCACGATTTCCATAGGGGCGCGGCGCGCCGCGCCCCTATGTGCGTTGGGTTATTTTACTTTCCGGTTGGAAACGCAAACGAGGTTTCGGCCAGACCGCTTGGCCTCATAGAGCGCCCGATCGGCCTGTTCGATGAGATCAAAGGCCGTGGACGCGTTTTCGGGATAGGCGGCCGCGCCGATGCTGACGGTGAGTTTTTTGTTCGGCTGCTTGCGGGCATTCTCGAAGGGGTGGTCGGCGATTTTCTTCCGCAGTCGTTCGGAAAAGGCCCGCGCCTTGCGACGCTCCGTCTCCGGCATGATGATCGCGAATTCTTCGCCGCCGTAGCGGGCGACGATGTCCACCTCCCGGCTCATCGTTCTTAAGAGCCGTCCCACATCCTTCAACACCTCGTTGCCCTTCAGGTGGCCGTTGGTGTCGTTGTACTGTTTGAAATAGTCGATATCGATCATCATGAGGGAGAGCGACCGACGGTATCGCTCCGCCCGGCTGATCTCCAGATTCAATTGTTGCCGGAAGTGGCGGTGGTTGTACAGACCGGTCAGCTCATCCGTGATCGCCAGGATCCGGGTGCTTTCGAGCAGCTTGGTCTTTTCGATCGCCATGGCGGCGAAGGTGGACAGGAGCGACAGAAGAGAGATCTCGCGGGCGGTATACGGACGCGGCCTGAAGTCGTCGACATACAGGATGCCCACGATCCTCCCTTCGGTCTTCAGCGGCGAGGCGATCAGGGAACGAATGCCTTCGCGCAGCATGATCGGGTTGTCGAATCTCTCGTAGTGTCGGACGTCCTGGATCGCCAGCGGTTCATCCTGATTGAGGATGTGGCTGGTGAGCCCGCCCTGTCGGACCTTCCATCGCGTCTGCTTTGAAAACTGCAGGGAAACTCCCTTGACGGCGGCGAGGAACATCTCGCCCTTTTTTTCCTCAAAAATGGTAAGGCTGCCGGCCGGCGTATTCGTGAGACTGGTGGCGTAGTCCACGATCGTGTTGTAGAGTTTTTCCGGATTCTCGCTGGCCGTGAGTTTTAACCCGAGATCATAGAGGGATTGGTATTCCAGCAACAGCCGTTCGATCTCATTTCGGCTTTTGATCCGGGCCTCGATCATTTCCCACATGAAGCGGGCGCTGTGCCCCCCGATGACCTCGGCCTTAGGGGCGGTCTGGGCCAGCTCCCTTCGGACTTTTAGATTGCCGGTCACGTCCATGATGAGTTCAATGTCGTTCGATTGCAAAAGCTTTCGGTAGTCGGTGGTGCGCGGGATCTTCAATCGTCTTGCCAGCGTCATGCCCGGGGCCTTGGGATTGAGATCGGCGATGCCGACGATCTCGACGGTGGGGTCATCGTACAACAGGTCCAGGAGCGCTCGTCCTCCGTGTCCCCCGCCGATAATGGCCAGTTTAACGGTATGTTTTTTCAACGGCATGCCTGTTTTCTTCCGGCTTAGGAGGCCCCTTCGGACGCCCCCTCGGCCTTCTTCCTCAGTTCATGGAGGCGGTTGATCGCCTCCAGCGGCGTGAGACGGTCAAGATCCATTTCCCGGAGTTCCTGCAAAATTTCTTTGATGACGGGATGCCTGTCGGCCGGGGACGGATTGGAAATCGGTCCCCTCCCGGTTAAGAGATCGAGCTGCGCGGCATCCGTAGCGGCCGACGGTGAATCGGGACTCGAAGCCAACCGGGGTTGGCCGAACTCGTTGAGTTCTCCGCTTTCCAGGTTGGCCAAGATTTCCTTCGCTCGGCCGATGACCTCATGAGGCAGACCGGCCAGTCGGGCCACCTGGATGCCGTAACTCCGATCGGTCCCGCCCGCCACGATCTTCCGAAGAAAGATGATCTCGTCGTTCCATTCGCGAACGGCGATATTGTAATTCTTTATTCCGGGAAAAGTCAAAGCCAATTCGGTGAGCTGATGATAATGGGTGGCGAAGAGCGTCCGCGCGCCGGATCGGGTCGTGTCGTGAAGGTATTCGGCCACGGCCCAGGCGATGCTGACGCCGTCGAAGGTGCTCGTCCCGCGTCCGATCTCGTCCAACAGGATCAGACTCCGGCCGGTGGCCTGATGAAGGAGGGCGGCCGTTTCGGTCATCTCGACCATGAAGGTGCTCTGCCCGCCCATCAGATCATCCGAGGCCCCGATCCGCGTGAAGATCCGGTCCACCATCCCGATTCGGGCTTCGGCGGCCGGCACGAAGCCGCCGATCTGGGCCAGAATCACGATCAACGCGACCTGTCGCATATAGGTGGACTTGCCGGCCATGTTGGGTCCGGTGATGATCAGCAATCGGTTGTCTTGCCGATCTATGATGGCATCGTTCGGGATGAACCGGGCCCCTCTCGGCAGCATTCGCTCCAACATCGGATGGCGGCCGTCGACGATCCGGATCTCATCGCCGTCATGGACCTCGGGCCTGACATAATGCTCCGTCGCCGCAACCTCGGCCAGCGTGGATAAGACATCTAAGAGAGCGACCGACCGCGCCATCGCCTGAACCCGGGGAGTGGAATCCGCGACCTCCTTACGAAGCCGTTCGAAGATTTCGTACTCAAGCCCCCGGCGGTGTTCTTCCGCGCCGAGCACCTTGGTTTCCAGTTCTTTTAACTCGGGCGTGATGAACCGCTCGGCATTCACAAGCGTCTGTTTGCGGTGGTAATCCGTCGGCACGCGCGAGAGATGGGTCTTCGTCACCTCGATGTAGTATCCAAACACCTGGTTGTAACGCACCTTGAGCGATTCGATCCCGGTCCGTTCCCGCTCTTTCGCTTCCAGGGCTGAGAGCCAGCGTTTTCCATCGCGGGCGATGTCTTTCAGCTCGTCCAGCGTCGGGTCAATACCGTCCCGGATCAGTCCGCCGTCGCGCAGCCCCGGCGGCGGATCGTCCACCAGAGTCTGTTGGATTCGGGACTGGATATCGGTGAGATCGTCCCATCCGGCGCGGATGGATTCCAGTACTGGCTGGGGAGTGGCTGGGGACAGATTTGAAATCTGTCCCCCCCCGATGTAAATTCTGTCCGGCTGTTCCGCCAGACATTTGTAGACGGACGGAAGCTGCGCGATCGAATTTTTGAGTTGAATGAGGTCGCGGGCGTTGGCCGTGCCGAGCGAGATCCGTCCGATGAGCCGTTCCAGGTCTGCGATGCCCTTGAAGATTGAACGAAGACGCGTCCGATGCATCGTCTCGACCCAGAAGGCTTCGATCGCGGACTGCCGCGCCCGAATGGCCGGGATGTCCAGCAGCGGCTGAAGCAGCCAGTTCCGGAGGAGCCGCGCGCCCATCGGCGTGAGGGTCCGGTCCAGCGTCCAGAGCAACGAGC
Organism: Nitrospirota bacterium; assembly: GCA_016201865.1. Taxonomy (GTDB): domain Bacteria; phylum Nitrospirota; class Nitrospiria; order JACQBZ01; family JACQBZ01; genus JACQCA01. The sequence goes on along the minus strand of JACQCA010000081.1, from coordinate 29,830 downwards.
CTTCCGGACGGCCGTCCATCAGACGCCGGGTCAACTCCAGATTCCGTTGCGTGATCGAATCCAGTATGAGATGGTCCGCGCGCCGGTATGGTTTGATTCGGTTTAAATGTCCCAGGGCCGTGAGCTGGGTCTCTTGGAGATAGCGCAACAATGCGCCGGCGGCCGCGACGGCCATCGGGATCTCTTCGCAACCGAAACCGGCCAGGGACTGAAGTTGAAAATGATCCAGCAGCGCTTGACGAGCCAATCCGGGATCAAAGGCGGTGTCCGTAAACCGGCAGAGTCGCATTGAAGATATCTGCGCGGTTGTCTGATCGTTCAGCGAAGTCTCAAAGCGCGCCAGCTCAGATTCGGCCAGAAGGATCTCTTTGGGATCCAATCGGGACAGTTCGGATAGAAGTTCTTCTTGGGCCGCGGCGCCGTCGAACTGGGTCAGGTTGAACTCTCCCGTCGACAGATCAACAAACGCCAGCCCGCAGCCTGCCTTGGAGAGGGCCACCGAGGCAAGGTAGTTGTTTTGGTCGGCGGAAAGAAGCTCCGGTTCGATCAGCGTGCCCGGCGTGATGACCCGGACGACTTCGCGGCGGACAAGACCCTTGGCCAAGGCGGGATCCTCGACCTGATCGCAGATCGCGACGCTCTTCCCGGCCCGAATCAGTTTGGCGATGTAGGTCGAGGCGGCGTGATAGGGGATGCCGCAGAGCGGCACCGCGTCTTCCTTCGATTTGTCGCGCGAGGTCAGCGCGATCTCGAGAATCTTCGAGGCGATCACGGCGTCCTCGAAGAACATCTCATAGAAATCGCCCACGCGGAAAAACAGAATCGCGTCCTTATGACGCTGTTTGATCTCCGTATACTGTTTCATGAGGGGGGTGAGATCGGACATTCTATCTTGCGGTTTCCTTAAAATGAATGGCGGCAAAGCCTCGTAGCGGGTTCTCCGTCCGCCGATTCTATCGTTAGCTCACATGTATTTGTTCAGGAACTCCACAGCGGCGTTTTTATCAGTGAACTCAGCGGTAATTCGATCACCATTTGAGTAGCGGATGTAAATCTCGAACTTATAAACGCCTGCTTCCATATTGGTTGCTTTATATGATGTCAGGAATTCAATGGCTGTTTCAACCGTCCGGTGTTCAGATTCCCGGCCATGCAATGGAATGATGGTGATCTTGGCTATCTTCCGTGCGATGCTCTTTTCGAGTGCGTCAAAAAAGGCTTGAATGTCGGCCTTGTGCAAATCAATGAGGCATTTCGCAATACTACGTTTTATTTTCTTGCTTATTGATTTCCATTGTCTGAGTTTGCGGCGGAACTCTTTTTCCGGTGTGTTCTCGTTGAAGTCTGCATCAACGCCCACCGATTTGAAAGCCGTGAGGATGGATTTGTAAGGAAAGTACAAAACGTGGAATCCCAAGGACTTCAACTGCGTCAATGCGCCATCAGTGAAGACCCCGGCCAAAATGGTGCCTATAAACGGATGACTGTATTTGTGCGTAAGCGCCAGCGCTTGAATTGCGCCCTGTATCTCCTGTGCTTTGTTTCGGGAGTGCTTCGTGTATCTTCTCCATGCTGTTTCAATAAACGCAACAGGTGTCCCGATGGTCTTTTCCGTGCCGCCACGCTCAAGGACGAAATCCAAGTCGTGAGAATTACCATAGATGTCTGTCCATGTGACTTTCTTTCCTTTTCGCGCATTCCTGTGTCCCTTTTTGTCCAAGAGTAAGCCGTGATCACCGGCGAACTTCCTGAGTGCCGGTTCGACAGCCTCTTCAAGAACGTTGCCGATAATCTGCCCAAACGTATGCGCCAGTGATTCCGCCATGATTAACCCTCAATCCAAAGGAGTCCTTCCTTCAGTGGAACTCGATGTTTTCTGTTTTTCCATTTGATATTTCTATCTCTGAGCTTCTTGAAAGTATAGCTGTCAAAGCCGGCGGCAAGGGCGAGTTCGCCGATCCATTTTTCAATCGGGCAATACACTCCATAAGGGGCTGAATCACCAATGACCCAGCACATCTTCGCACCTTTCCTGCAAACCCGACGGAGTTGATGCAACACCAATGAAATATCCCGGCAGTATGCCGCCACCATCGTATGGTAATTTTTCTTGCCTCCATGCATTTCTCGGACGCGCGACAACTCATGAACGACGGACGTCAGTTCCTTCCGAATCGGCTCGACCATAGACAGTGAAAGCAAGGATTCCGCATCAAGCTTGTCATGGGATGAATGTTGGGATGACGATACCATGAGGTACTTCCTTACTTTGTCGTGAATATCACCCCATCCGTTAACCTCACCCCAGAAGGTCATTTCAAAGCGCAACGCATCGGCATAATCATAGTTGTTTGCATAGGGAGGAGAGGTGATGACTGCGTCGACTTTGTGGGTGATGGAGTCTGAACAATGCCTTGCATCGGTTGAAATCACTTCTCCAAGTGATTCTTTGACCCGGTTCTGCATCCATCGCATATCTAGTTTCATCATTTCAATCTGCCGGCGAAATGCTATGTCGGGGAAAGCGACGTTCGCTTTTGATTTATTAGGCAGAATATATTGCCATTGGGCAGTGCCTGCTTTCGAGCAGGCGCGCAAAACGGCCGTTATTGCGAGCCAGACGAGTTCGGATTCGTGTGATTCATCATTAAGGGAGAACCAAGCGGTTTTGAGCGAGTCCAAGACGGCGAGCGAATCCGGATCAAAGCTGCGCTGTATCAGGCTGGGGTATTGTGACAAAGCCGCCGGGGAGAGCTTAGCCGACTTAACGGTCTGTTCCGCAAAAGCGGAAAATCGCTCAATTAAGGTTGCCCAACTCAGTTTTGCTTTGCATGCCCGGGCAACAACAGGATGGGCTTCAATGCCGATGCTTCTTATCCCTCGTGTGTCGCACACAACGGACACGGTGCCCGATCCAGCAAAGGGATCAAGCACAATGTGACGAGAATCAATTTGCCAATCATCAAGAACCCGCTCAACCCATTGCGCTGAAAAACCCGCGGAGTATCGGAACCAACGATGAATGGGGAGAGACATATTATCGAGGAAGGTTCCGGAGCGCGAGGCTTTCAAGTTCGCGGTGGGAGCTTCTGCCTCACTAAAGAAGGTTAATTGCGTCTTCATTTCATTCTCTCATCATTAGAACCAACCGCTAAGCTAAGCCGCCTGCTAAATGCGGTCGCTCCAGCGCGAGTTAGATGTGCTCTGGCAAATCTGGAATTGAGTATACGTCCACATGCGAGTGATAAGTTTTCGAATCCGGTCCCCAATCAAAATACACCCCGTAACAAACCCCGCTCGAATAGCTTCATAGGTGGTTTCTAAATCCTTGCCGGACTTCAGATGCTGACGATAGGGCTTCGCCATTCGCTCAGGCCTTCCGCCAGACATAGACACATTTCCTTAGCGGCTCCCGGCCGTGCGCGCCCATTTGTTGGCTGCTGTTTCCCTTTCCGTTCGGCAAGACGAGAATCTGTTCTGCGGTAAAGCCCAGGCGCTCCGCAATCTCTGTGAGAATGATGTCCACCGATACACTTGCGCCTTGGTATCGGACATTGTCATTCACCATAATAAGCGGGGCTCCAGGCTTCAAAATGCGAGCACACTCAGCAATGACACAGGCCATCTCATAGAAGTATCCCCGAACCATTCGTGGGATGCCGTCGTTATTTAAGAGGTCGAGTTCCTTCTCTGATTCAAGATATTCAAGAATGGATTGAAGCAGCTTATGTCGGTCAGCCGACTCAATCGCAGATTTCCAATTCGGATTCATTGCCAAGAGGTCCTTGGCTCTGTTTTCAACGGTGCAACTGAGCATTTCCTGCCTGAGTTTAAGCAGGCCTTCTTCATCTACTCCGAGCAATGCAAGCTCAAGCGCGTAAGTCCGCGTGTAGTCATAGCGATTACAATAGGGCGGTGAAGTAATTAGACAATCGTAGGTGCCAGCCGCAAGTTGCGGCAAAATGTTGAGACATGAACCTGAATGCAGGGCAATTTCAGTGCGCGCTCGAAGCGGTTTAAACAAGTCTTCAGGCATTTCTGCGGAACGAAGGTCAGTAACGATCTCCTGCAATTTCATGGTAATGGCTTTATCGAACGATAGAATCTCGCCCTTGTCGAAAACTTTCTTTCCTATCCGCCTACCGGAGCGATAGTCCCAACGGAGGTACTGCCCATCTTTTCTGGTGTAGCTGATGGATTCGAGGACGCAGAGAAGCGCGAAAAGTAGAACGGTCTTGACATGTTGGCTTTCTTGCTCGGAAGCACCGAGAAATCTGCCCATTGCCACAACCGTTTCTTTTGGATATGCGCCGCGAGTAATCCGGAGTTCGTTGATCGGTTTCACAACGGCATGATTCTTCCAAGGCTGCTCTTGTAGCCACAAAGCCACACGCTCTACATCTTGCTGCCGAATTTCCCAATCAATAAGCTGCTTGGTTGCAATGACCGTCTGCCCGATGGGCAACAACTCAATGCCCTCGGCCTTCATTCCGAAAGCACCGGCCGCAAAAAGCGCCGTGCCGCTTCCGGCGAATGGATCGATCAGGACACCTTTAGAAATCTTGTAGCGGTTCAGGAAATACTCCACCATTTCGGCGGAGAATGCTTCCTTATATTTGAACCAGCGATAGACTGCTCTGCCTTTGTTGGCTTGGAAACTCACCAGCGATCGAGAAAGCGCAGTTTCAATAATCAGCTTGTCTTTCCAACGTCGCTCCGCTGCGCGATTCAGCTTGTCGACTTTTCGAAGCGCGGACGAAGCCGCCGGACTGTCTTGCACTGCTGGCAGCGGCAATGGGTCAAGTTGCATGTTGTTTATCCTCTGAGTTCTTTCCGGCCAACCCTGAACCAATCGTCTGGATAACGGGATTCCTCACGCGGCATAGAGAACTTCGCCCTTATTCAAAATTTCCTGTATGAATTGGTCGCCGATATCCAACCGTCGCTTCAATTCTTTCGGCGTGAGGACCAGCGGCTCAAATGGGATCAGTCGCTGGGGATCCGACACAATCTGCCTTACCTTGACGCGGCGATCAATCGGCCGGTCCGGTGTGCTCTTGATGATCAATAGATCAATGTCGCTGTCCCGGTCGGGTTCTCCGTATGCATACGATCCGAAGAGAATAATCCGTTCAGGCCGATATTCTTTGCCGATCCGGTCAACGATGCGTCTGATGACACTTTTGGCTGTATCATTGCCCTGCATGGTTTTCCCCAAGTGCTCATTTCTCTTTGGCAGGATTTTCTACTATATGGTATGAATCCGTCAAGCTTTATGTGCGACTGTAGAACTCGCTCGCTAAGACTCTTCTCCTTCGGTCGCGGACTCTCGGTGTTTGGAACTCATCGCGGGGCTCGGGGGACGCAGGCGGGCCATTTCGTCCTCGATGCGCTGCAGGGACTTCCGCTGGCGCCGGATTTCCAGCCGCATCCGGATCCATTCCGGGAAAATGAGCAGACCGGCCAGGAGCATCCCGGCGATGAATGCGCCGGAGACGAGTTGGTAGACCGGAAGCGGCGGGGTGGCCAGGCCGAAGAAATACTGGAGCACCACCGTCTGCTCGGTGTTCCTGACGACAACGGTAAAACCCAGAAGCAGGATCAGTGTGAAAATCAGAACACGAATCATCTTTTCACCTTGTTCTTTGCGGCTTTTGCCCGGCCGCGGGCCTTGGTCTTTCGTCGGGCGCCCTGAAACAGTGGGAGTAGTTTGTCGTAACTGGATTCGAGATGTTCCGGGATGACGCGCGTATCGGTCAGGACCGGCATGAAGTTGGTGTCGCCGTTCCAGCGGGGAACGATATGGAGATGGACGTGCGACTCGATGCCGGCGCCGGCCTGGCGGCCCTGATTGATGCCGAGGTTGAAGGCGTCCGGCTTGAAGACGAGCCGGACCGCCCGGAGCGCCCGTTGCGCGGTCCGCATCAGGTCGGTGAGCGTCGTCGGGTCGAGCTCCTCGATGGAACCGACGTGGCGGTACGGCGAGACGAGGAGATGCCCGTTACTGTAGGGGTAGAGATTCATCATCACAAAAGTCCGCCGACCGCGGTACAGGATCAGGTTGGACCGGTCATGGTTCTGGCGGGTCTTTGTGCAGAAGATGCAGCCCTTCGGTTGATCGTTCTTCAGATAGGGCATACGCCAGGGTGCCCACAGTTGTTTCATCGGTCACTCCGTAATTCACGCATAATCAATTGCATATCGCCCCAGACCCGTTTTTTGTCGTCCGGGTTTCTCAGAAGATAAGCCGGATGGAAGGTCGGCATGACTTTGATCCCGGCCGGTGAGCCGTCGGAGAATAGGATCGGCAGATTATGAAATCGTCCGCGGAGCTGGGAGATTTTCTGTCCCGTGCCCAGAAGGGTCTGGGCCGCGAAGGTTCCGAGCGCACAGATCACTTTGGGCCGCAGGATCTCGATTTGCCGTTGGATGAAAGGGGAACAGGTTGCGATCTCATCCGGCTCCGGATTCCGGTTTCCGGGCGGGCGGCATTTGATGATATTGGCGATATAGACCTCCTCGCGTTTGAGTCCCATCGCCTCGATGATGCGGGTGAGGAGCTGCCCGGCCTTGCCTACAAAGGGTTTTCCCTGACGGTCTTCATCCTCGCCCGGCGCTTCACCGATGAACATCAGATCGGCCTCCGAATCGCCCGTCCCGAACACGAGATGGGTCCGACCGGAAGAAAGCTTGCATCGCATGCAGTCGCCGATCTCATCGCGAAGGGCGGTCAGGTCGTCAGCATTCGAATGTACGGTGGGCTGCACGGTTGTTGGTAGGGGCACGGCGCGCCGTGCCCCTACGTCGTCCTGAACTGGCCATTTCACCGACACTCCTTCGAATCCCCATTCCCGGTACATCTGGATATAGGCTCGAAGGTTGTCCAGAATAATTTTTGCGGATTCCTTCGCGGCGCTCATTTCTTTTTTACAAGAGCCTCTAATAAGGTTTGATACCGCGGGCCGCTTGCCTCGATCTCTATCCTCCGAATCGTCTCGCCTTGGTTGGCCAACCGGACCGTCAGACGTTCGGCCGGCAGAAGCTGTCCGGCCTTGTCGGCCCATTCAATCGCAACCACCCATGGGCTGTCAAGATATTCCAATATGCCGAGTTCCGGCAGATCTTCCGCGCGCTCGATCCGAAACAGGTCCACATGGGCGAGCGGTCGGCGGCCTCGGAATTCATGCACGAACACGAAGGTGGGACTGGTGATCGGAAGATCCGTGATTCCGAGGCCGCGGGCCAGCCCCTGCACCAGATGGGTCTTCCCGGTTCCGAGAGGGCCCTCCAGAGCGATCAGCTCGCCGCCGGTCAGGAGTCGCCCGATCGCTTCCCCGTGCGCGCGCGTCTCCTCCGGTGAACGGCTGATGAAGACCTGGTCGGCGGTTCCTTCACGGTGAGCGCGACGCGTCTTCGTTTTATTCATGCAGGACCCAGCGCCTTTGAGATCACGGCCGGTATACGTTGGATCAGGTCTCCCGCAAGAAAACCGACCTCGCCGACTTCAGAAGCGGCCAGATCGCCGGCCCGGCCGTGAAGATAGACTCCCAAACGGGCCGCAAGATCGGGCTCATAACCCTGCGCGATCAGACCGGCGATCATACCGGTTAAGACGTCTCCCGTCCCGGCCGTGGCCATTCCGGGATTCCCGGTCGGATTGATCGTGAGGAGGCCGGATCGCGCGGCGATGATCGTCTGCGCGCCTTTTAGAACGAGCGTCACCGGATGGCGCCGTACAAAATCGGCCGAAACCTCAAGCCGGTCTGCCTGGATTTCCGGAACACGAACCCCGATTAGCCGGGCCATCTCGCCGGGGTGAGGCGTCAACACGACCGGTGCGCGGGCCTGTTTTAATAGATCGAGACGGCCGACCAGCGCGTTCAGGCCGTCGGCGTCGATCACCATCGGAATCGTCAGCCGCGTCACCAGGTCATGAACGACATTGACCGTTTCGGGATGAGTCGAGAGCCCCGGTCCGATGGCCGCGACCGTCTTGTCCTGTGCGAACTTCAACAGGGGTTCGAGCGCGGCCCGTCCGATCGACCGGTCGGCCGTTTGGGGCAGCGGCAGCGTCATGATCTCAAGCGGACGGTCGGGCAGTGATGCTTCCAGACCGGACGGAAGCGCGAGCGTGACCAGGCCGGCCCCGACCCGAAGCGCGGCCAGGCTGGTCATGACGGCCGCCCCGCCCTTTCCAACAGAGCCCGCGATCACGAGGACATGGCCGAAGGTTCCTTTGTGCGCGTTCATTGGTCGTCGCTTGAGCGAGTCGGCCGCCTCGGACGGGGTCATCCACTGGACGGCGGCCGGGAGCCGGCGGATCAGGGCCTCCGGGATGCCGATATCCGCGATCTTCAAACGACCGGTATAATCTGAACCAGGATACAGCAGCAGGCCGCGTTTGGGAAGCGCAAAGGTGACGGTCACCGCGGCCTTGACGGCGATCCCCATCACCTGCCCGGTGTCGGTATGGATTCCGGAGGGGAGGTCCACGGCCATGACCGGTTTTCCGGAGGCATTGATCGCGGCGATCACCTTAGCCGCGAGGCCTTGGACCGGCGATGCGAGTCCGGTTCCAAAAAGAGCGTCCACGACCCAATCGCTGTGGGACAACGCTTCGGTCAGATCGCCGAGCGTCTCTTCCTTTAAGAGATGGAATCGGCCCGATAGTTTCTGAAACCGCTCAAGGTTGGCCCGGGCCTCGCCGGTCATGGCCTCCGGCGGGGCGATCAGAAAGACGAAGACATGAGCCGATCGCTCGTGAAGGTATCGCGCGGCGACCAGCCCGTCGCCGCCGTTGTTTCCCTTTCCGGCCGCGACGACGACGGTCTTTCCTTTCACGGGTCCCTGCGTGTTCTCGATCTCTTCCACGACGCGGCGCCCGGCGTTTTCCATCAGGACGCCGGCCGGGATATGAAACTCCTCGATCGTCCGGCGATCCAAAAGCTTCATTTCCTGGGCGGTGACCGCAATCACTCGAGTCGTTTCCTCTTCATCATCCGATCAAGACCACCTGCGCGATCGAGTAGTCGGTGTCGTGACTGATGCTGACCTGGATTTCTTTCACGCCGCGTTCGTCCATGAGGGCCTTGACCTTTCCGGCCACCTCCACACGGGGTTTTCCGGTTCGGGATCGGTCGGGTCCATCGGCGGGTTCGTTGATCACGCCGATCTCGTTCCAACGAACGCCGCCGCTCCAGCCGGTGCCGAGGGCCTTCATGACGGCCTCTTTAACGGCGAACCGCCCGGCCAGATGAAGATAGGGAACCTTGTGTGCGAAGGCGTATTCCTGTTCGAGGGGGGTGAAGATTCGGTTCAAGAACCGCTTGTCCCATTTCCGGACGGCTTTCTTGATGCGGTCGCTCTTCACAAGATCGATTCCGATGCCGATGATGATTTTGTCCGCCACAATATTTTTTGCGCTACGGGGTTTGTTTACAGTAGAAACAGGCCATGGCCTGTCTCTGCACGGAAATCTTTTCGCGGGGGTCAGCCTTTGTTCAGCAGGTCTTTCATTTCGCGCACGGCCTGTTGAAGTCCCGTCATCACGGCCCGTGAGACGATGCTGTGGCCGATGTTGTACTCGACGATCTCCTGGATCGGGAGGAGGCGTTTGATGTTTCGGTAGTTGAGGCCGTGACCGGCATTGACGCCCATCCCCAGTTTGTAGGCCAGCTTGGCGGATTGCCGGATCGCCTCGAATTCGGCGTCCTGTTCAATGAGGCGCTTGGCATTCACGTATCGTCCGGTATGGATCTCGACATAGTCGGCGCTGACCCGGTGGGCGGCCTTCACCTGGTTCAGGTCGGGCGCGATGAAGAGGCTGACCGCGATGCCGGCGTCGTGAAGGAGGGCGATCGTGCCGTGGAGCGATTCCCGATTCCCGGCGACCTCCAGGCCGCCCTCCGTCGTCAGCTCCTCTCGCCGTTCCGGAACCAACGTGACCATGTGGGGCTTGACGTCCAACGCGATCTTGACGATCTCTTCCGCCGGGGCCATCTCCAGGTCCAGTTTGGTCCGGACCGTCTCGCGGAGAAGGTGCAGGTCGCGGTCCTTGATGTGCCGACGGTCTTCGCGGAGATGGACCACGATGCCATCCGCGCCGGCCAATTCCACTAACACGGCGGCCGCGACCGGATCCGGCTCGACGCCGCCCCGGGCCTGACGCAACGTGGCGATGTGATCGATGTTGACGCCCAATCGGGCCATACGTCTCTCCTGCGCCGCCCCATTATGGCAGAACTTCTCGGAACTTGGCAAGGTCTTTTTCGGGTCAAAATTGCTTTGACAATCATTGGGGAATCCCTTATAGTTCGAAGAAATTCCACATTGCAGAACTCTGCCTTTGTTATGACGAATGGGACGGAGTCTTGCGTATGAACCGGAGCGATGCCTGACGATGGGGAGATGCCGCAGGACCGGATGGATCTCGATCCTTCCGATGGTCATGGGTCTTCTTCCCGTTCCGGCGTCGGCCGATGAAATCCATTTTGCGCTGGGGATTAAAGGGGAGTATGCCGGATTGACGCGGACCTTGAAGATCAACGGCCGTCGCACGGAGACTCCCTCGACGGATGCCGCATGGCTGCGGAGTCTGACCGTCCATGCGGCATCCGGCCACCTGTTTCTCGGCGCAAGCTACGCCGCGGGAACCTTCGTCGACTCGGGAGAATCGGCCGTCGGCAGCACCGTCTTTGTTAAAGGAGTGAAGGTGGACGTTTCGGAGATGGAACTGGCGGTCGGATATTCCGTCGAGACATGGGCGAGCCCGTACATCGGTTATGTGCGGCATCTTCAACGAACCGACCGGGGCTGCGTGGCGGGCTGCATCGGGCGGGTCGAGTTCGCCGCGGCCGGGATCGGCCTGTTGATCGATTATCCTCTTCCGAATTCGCGCTCGGCCGTCTACCTGAATACGGCCTTGATCCAGGGATTCTCTCTGGAAGGGGGGATCAGCTATGCCGGTATCCGTTGGCCCGTCGTGGGCGTCGTGGGGTATGCGTACCGGCGGATCGATTATCCCTCGGGCGGGGAATCCTGTGGATCGTCTTGCTTGCGATACCGGGATGTCTTTGCCGGGCCGACGGTCGCGGCCAACTATACCTTTTAAATAGACTTCATATAGACCCAGGGTCGATTGCATTAAACAACGATGTCAAAAGGAGGAAGCCATGAAGCGAAAGAATCCCAGCGTCATTATGCTCGGTATTGTTCTATCGGTCCTGTTGCCGATTTCCATGACGGGTTGCGCCGGTAAGCAGGCCGCGCCGTCCGCCGCCCAGCCGCCGGAATGGGTGACTAAAGGAAGCGGGGCCTTCAAAGATGCAGGCAATAAGGTATTCTATGGGGTCGGGGCGATTACCGGAGTCCGGAACAAACCGCTGGCCCAGACCGCTTCGGAGGACCGGGCCCGCGCCCAGATCGCCAAGATTTTCGAAACCTACACCGCGTCGTTGATGAAAGATTACGCCGCCTCCACGACGGGCGGAGGGGCCGTGACCGGCGCCTCGGCGACGAGCGAGGAACAGTATGTCGAGCAGGCGATCAAGACCTTCTCGTCGGCGACCTTGAACGGGGTGATGATCATCGACCACTGGACCGATCCTTCGGACGGGACGCTCTACTCTCTGGCCCGTCTGGATCTGGAGAACTTCAAGAACAGCCTGGATAAGATCAAAGAGCTGAACTCCGCCGTGCGGGATTATGTGAAGAAGAACGCGGAAAAGTCTTTCGAGGGCCTTGCGGCCGAAGAGGAGAAGCGGGCTCGGTAGCCACGACGATGATTTAGAAGGAGGGGAAAATGGAAAGGATCTCTTTGAAAACCGTTTTCGGAATACGTTCGATGCGATGGATCGGCCTTTTGACGGTTCTGACGCTTACGGGCCTGATCGGCTGCGCGACGACGAAGGTCGAACGGGTCGGGGTCGAGAAGGCGACCGATCTGTCCGGCCGATGGAACGACACCGATTCCCGCCTCGTGGCCGAGGAGATGATCAAGGACGTGTTGTCCCGGCCGTGGCTCGATCGGTTTTCCAAGCAGCATGGCGCCAAAGCACCGACCGTGATCGTGGGAACCGTGACGAACCGGAGCAACGAACACATCAGCGTCCAGACCTTTACCAAAGACCTGGAACGCGAATTGACGAACGACGGCCGTGTTCAGTTCGTCGCGTCCAAATCCGAGCGCGAGGAGATTCGTGAGGAGCGTCAGGAGCAGCAATCCCAGTCTTCTGAGGAGACGGCCAAAGGCTTGGGAAAGGAGATCGGCGCCGACTACATGCTCAAGGGCACGATCAATTCGATTTTGGATGAAGAGAAAGGAACCAAGGTTGTTTTCTACCAGGTGGACCTGGAACTCTTTGATGTCGAGAAAAACCTGAAGGTCTGGTCCGGGCAGAAAAAAATTAAAAAGATCATCGAAAAAAGCCGTCTCGGATTCTAATGGGAGAGGACAGATTTGAAATCTGTTCCCCCTAAAGAGCCGCATCCATGTTCACGCTGATTTGCCGGCGCGTTGCGCCGTCGCCGATGTCGGTCCTTGTCCTCGTCGCTCTGCCGATCCTCTCGGGTTGCGGACCGGCCGTCCAACATTACGTCCAGGTGGACGCCATGCAGTCCCGGCAGCAGTTTGCCGAGGCCGATGCCGTGATCGTAAAACACAAGGCCGACTACGGTGAGCGCAACGCCGTCCTGTACGATTTCGATCGGGGCATGATGCTGCATCTGGCCGGCCGATACGCCGAGAGCAATCAAGTCCTTGCCCAGGCCGAGAACCGGATCGACGAGCTCTACACCAAGAGCGTCTCGGCCGAGGCCGGCGCCATGTTGACCAACGACAACACCCTGCCTTACGAAGGCGAGGATTTCGAGAAGGTCATGATCAATGTGATTGCAGCGCTCAATTATGTCTATTGGGGACAGTGGGACGAGGCGCTGGTCGAGGCCCGGAAGGTGGACCACAAGCTCAACCTCTTCAACGACAAGTATGAAAAGAAAAATGTCTACAAGCAGGATGCGCTGGCCCAGTATCTGAGCGGCATTCTCTATGAGGCAAAGGGGGAACTGAACGATGCCTTCATCTCGTACCGCAAGGCGTATGAGGCCTACGGCGATTACCGAAAGAACTACGCCACGCCGATGCCGCCGATGCTTCCGGCCGACCTCCTGAGAGTCACCGAGGCCCTTCATTTCTCGGAAGAGCATCAGGACTATCTCAAACAGTTTCCGGATACGCGCTGGATGACCGAAAAAGAGTTAAAAGGTCAAAGCGAGCTGGTCTTCGTCAGCTACACCGGACGGTCTCCGGTCAAGGAGGATTTCTTCATCGATGCCCCGATACCGGACGGAAAACGGGGAACCTATCTCCTTCGCGTGGCCCTCCCGAAATTTGTGCCGCTTCCGAACCGCGTCAAAACGGCCGAGGTCCATCTTATTCCGGGCGACGGCGGCGGAACCGGATCGGGCGGCGCCGTCTCTCAGCGGTCCTTCCTGGCCGAGGATGTCACGGCCATCGCCAAAAAGAATTTAGAGGACCGCATCGGTCGGATTACGGCCAAGGCGATTGCCCGCGCCACGGCGAAATACCTGGCGTCCCGGGCCCTCCGGAAAGAGGTGGCCAAAAAAACGGACGATAATCCGCTCGCCGGTTTCCTTGCGGATGTGGGAACGAATATCTATTCGATTGCCTCGGAACAGTCGGACAAACGCAGTTGGCGTACGCTGCCGGGTGAGATCCAATTGGCCCGGCTGGTCGCCCCACCGGGGACATATACCGTTTCGGTGGAATATTACGAACCGAGCGGCGGATTCATCGAGCGCAAGACCTTTCCGCCGGTGACGTTGAAAGCCGGTGGGAAACGGTTCTTGGGATACCGCGTGCTCGGACGTTAAATGAGACGAGAGGAAGACGTTATGGATATCGATAGGATCAGTCGGCATGGTTCACGTCGCGGTTTGCGCGCTTTGGGTATTGGGGTCGCCGGACTATCCGTGTTTCTCGGCTGGGCCGACCTCGTTGGCGCCGCAAGCCCGCCGGATTGGGTCAACGGATCGAGCAAAAAATATCCCGCCGCCATGTACCTGACCGGCGTCGGCTATGCGGATACCCGTCAGGCGGCGGAAGACCGGGCCTATGCTGCGATCTCAAAGATCTTTGCGGCCGAGATCAATTCCAAGACGCAGGAATGGGAAAAATATCTCCAGTCGGACGCCAAAGGACGGACGGAGGACAGCCGGCAGATCAATATCGAGCAGGCGACGGAGGTCTCGACCAAGAAGGTGCTGGAGAACGTGACGATCGCAGAGACCTGGCTGGATGAGTCCAAGGCGGTCTATTATGCGCTGGCCGTCATGGACCGGCAGCATGCCGCATCGGCCTTGCGGGATCGGATCACCTCGCTGGATCTCAAGGTGGAAGAGCTTTTAAAACAGACCCGGCAGTCCGAAAACAAACTTCAGACGGTTCGGGCCCTTCATTCGGCGGTCGAGAATCTTCTGCTGCGCGACGCCTATAACACGGAGCTCCGCGTCGTCAATCCGACGGGCAGGGGTTCCGAGGCGGTGGTCAGCCTGGCCGTGATCAGTCAGGACCTTCGCCAATTCTTGGCGAAGAATTTCAAGATCATGGTGGAGGTGGACGGTCCGCACAATGACCGGATTCGTGCCGCGATCGTGGAAGGGTTGAACCGGCAGGGGTTGCCGGTCGCTTCGGCCGGCGTCGCCGCCCCCGATCTGCATCCCGATTTGGTGGTGAAAGGCGCGGTGACATTTGAGTCAGTGGAGATGCCCGCGAGCGGACCGCAGCCGACGCACTTTGTCCGGTGGTCGGCGGCGTTTGATCTGACCGATGAGGCATCACGGCAAGTGATCGGCAGTGTCGCGCGGCGGGGGCGCGAGGGACACCTGACGGCCTCGGAGGCCGAGGCCCGCGCATTGCGGACGGCTGAGCAAGAGGTGGCGGACGAGGTCGGCCGTCAGATCGCCGAGTTCATCTATGGAAAGGAAGAAAAATGAGACCACGCCAGATTAGAACGGGAGTCGTGCTCGTCGGAGTCCTCTTGACGGTTTTGATCGGCGGCTGCGCCTCGACACCGCCCGAGCGTCCCGATCGCGAGAGGATCAAACAGGATTCCGAAAAGGGGATGCAGGACCTGAAAGAAGAAGAGAATCGCCGCCGCGGGACCGACTATTAGGTTGCTCGGTCCGAATTCTCAGTCCACCCATCGGTGTGAACGCGGGTGACCTATTCTGACTTCCGACCTGAATGATCAGTCACATCAACCCTTCCTGACATCGACCCATTCAAACTCTCCATTTTAGAGTAACCCTCCGGATTTTATCACATTACATTCCAAGCCGTCCTCCGCGGTAAGGCCTGGCACAGACCCTGCAATCTGCTCTCAGCGCACGGGACAAATTCAGAACGGAGTCCAACAACCATAGGAGGTGACGTATGTATCGTATCTTGGCGTTTTTTGCTTCGGGTCTTTTCAGTTTTCTTTTGGTCGGTCCGGTGGCGGCTCAACAACTAACATCCAGTTCATTGGAGGTCAAGCCTGTTATCGACGGGCGTCTGAAGACGGCTGCCGTGCACCAGATCAGCGGGACGGTTAAGGCAGTCGACCTGACGGCCCATACCCTAAGCATTAAGAACCGGCGCGGGGAACAGAGTTTCGTAATCACTCCCGAGACGCAACTCAAGAGGGGTCGTGAGCACCTGCGACTGGACGGATTGAAAGTGGAATCGGAGGTGACGGTGACCTATTGGGATCGCGATGGAAAGAAACAGGCCCGTCTGATCCGATTGAAGAAGTCATAGGCATTGAGACAGTCCCGTGTTGTTTCAAGAGAGGCTCACGCTTGGTCGGGTGAGCCTTTTGTTTAAAAAAGGTGTTGACCAAGCGGATCGGTCGCTTATATGATGAAACCATGCTTTTCAATCTGTTTCAATCTGACTCGGCCTTGAACGCGTCCCCGCAGGATGTCAAGACGAAACTGGACCAGGGTGAAAAGATCGTCTTCCTGGATGTTCGGGAACCGTGGGAAGTTGCGATCAACCGCTTGGACGGGGCGGTGCATGTCCCACTGGGTGAGCTGACCCGGCGTTATACCGAACTCAACCCGGCCGCCGAGATCGTCGTTTATTGCCACATGGGAGTCCGGAGCCTGAAGGCGACCCGTTTTCTGAAGGAACAGCAGTTTAAGAATGTCAAGAACCTGGCCGGTGGAATCGATGCCTGGTCGCTGCAGGTTGACCCCAAGATTCCCCGCTACCGGTAGTCGATTGGAAGAGGCGCTTGCCGGCCGGGTCAAGATAAGGCCCGCATTCTCTGAAGAGAATGCGGGCCTTTCGTTTGTGCGCATCGCACGGGTCTCCGGATGAAATTGACATCCATGCCTTCCGCTCCCTACAATAGATTCATGACAGGGAGGTGAGCCATGAAAAAGGTTTTAGTTCCGTTGGCGCCGGGTTTCGAGGAGATCGAAGCCGTTACGGTGATCGACATCCTTCGTCGGGCCGGAATCGAGGTGACGGTGGCCGGAACGGTCCAAGGAGAGATCGCGGGTCGGAATAAGATCAAGCTCAAACCGGATGTCTTGCTGGATTCCGTCGCTGATCAGGCCTTTGATATGGTCGTCCTGCCGGGCGGATCGGCCGGAGCGGAACATCTGAAAAGCGATGCGCGCGTCAAACGAATCCTTCAAGAGACGGCGGCCAAAGGAAATTATATCGCGGCGATCTGTGCTGCGCCGACGGTGCTGTCGGCGGCCGGGCTTCTCCGCGGCAAGAAGGTGACCAGCCATCCGTCCGTCAAGGCGGTTCTCTCGGAAGCGACCTATTGCGAGGATCGTGTTGTCGTCGACGGCTTCATCGTCACCAGTCGGTTTCCCGGTACCGCAATGGAGTTTGCGATCAAACTGGTGGAGTTGATGGAAGGACGTTCCAAGGCGGAGGAAGTCAATCGCGGCGTTCTGGCGCGTTTATAACAAATGCCACCGTTGATCTATGCCAAGGCGATCTTTTTTGACGCGGTCGGAACGTTGTTCCGGGTCCGGGGCGGCGTCGGGCAGGTGTACTGGGAGATCGCCAGACCGTACGGGGTGAGGGCCACGCCGGAGGCCATCGAGCGGACGTTTCAGGAGGTCTTCTCCGGCGCGCCGCCGCTGGCCTTCTCGCGGATCCAGTCCGGTCTTCTGAGGCGATCCGAAAGGGAGTGGTGGCGCCGCATTGTGCTTGAAGTCTTCCGACGGGTCGGAATGATCCGAAACTTCAATGCCTATTTTGAAGAGGTGTTCAGAGCCTTTTCCGGTCTCCGGGGATGGGAGCTCTATCCCGAAACGCGGGAGGCGCTTCGGGAGCTTAAGAAGGCCGGATTTATTCTTGGCATCATTTCCAATTTTGATTCCAGAATCTTGACGGTCTGCACCGATCTTGAGATCTTTCAATATCTCGATTCCATCCAGATCTCCAGCGGAGAAGGCGCGGCAAAACCGGACGCCCAGATCTTTCAGAAGGCCCTTCAGCAACACCGGCTTGCCCCCGGCGAGGCGGTTCATGTCGGCGATAGTTTAAAAGATGACGTGACGGGCGCGCGATCGGCCGGGTTAATCCCGATCTATCTGAATCGGGATCAGGCCCCCGACGCACCTGCGGGGGTTCTCTCAATTGGGAGACTGACCGAGATTGTTTCCTCGGTTAAACCGCTCTAACATTGATTCTCATCAAATTCACACAGAGCTGTGCATATCTTTTTTAAATTTAACTTAAAAGAAATCAAATAGTTGTATTACATTATCATAAAAACTACACATCTTATCCACAATATGTGCTTTTTTCTTGACTTTTGGGCCCCGGCATATTATAACTACCCAAAATGAAACAATGAGCGAGTAATGAGTCAAGGTGAAAAATCGTTCTTCACTTCCCATGAGGTGAGCGAGGTCATCGGCCTGACCCGGCGGCAAATACAACACTGGGATCAGACCGGTTTGATCAAACCCAGCTTGCGGACGCCTGGGGGACACGCCCGTTACACCTTCCAGGACCTCGTTTCTTTTAAGACCGCCAAAAAATTATTGGACGCCGGTATTTCGCTTCAGCGCATCCGTCGAAGCATCGGGGAGCTTCAACGGCTTCTTCCGACGATCAAACGGCCGCTGGCCGAATTGACGCTCGTCGCGACGGGCGAAATGGTCTTGGTGTTTTACGAAGGAACCGTTTTTGAGGCGGTTTCCGGCCAGGAATGGATCGTTGAGGTGGCCGAGGTCCAACAGGCCGTGGATAAGTGGCACAGGCGCGTTGAGGAGCTCAAGAAATATCGGAAGATCCACCAGATTCACGCTCCCGAACAAGCGGTTGATATGGATCAGGCGTCATAGGACCTTTCCGTAAAACGGTTATCGGATGATGAAATCATCCGATGGGGATCCCGGGCCCGTCGGGCGTCGGGGAGTTTACCGATACTGAGAGGAGGAACGTATGCGCACGATTGCGATTATCAATCAAAAAGGGGGCTGCGGCAAGACGACAACGGCCATCAATCTCGCGGCATGCCTTGCGCGACTCGAGAGGCGTGTGCTTCTGATCGATCTGGATCCCCAGGGCCACGCCTCGCTCGGACTCAATCTCAAACCGGAAAATCTTTTAAAAGGAATGACGGAGGTTTTAACGCAAGGGACCTACCTGGACGATGTGATCTGCGAATCGGTCGTCCCGAACCTGGATGTGGCGCCCGCCAATGTGACGCTCAGTTCGGCTGAGCAGCTTCTGGCGACGGTCCTGCAGAAGGAACAGCGATTGCTTTCGGCCATCCGTTCTTCCAAACGTTCCTATCATTACGTCCTCATCGATTCGCCGCCCAGCCTGAGCCTCTTGACCTTCAATGCCTTGCGCGCCAGCGACGAGGCCATCGTCCCGATCGAGATGGGTTTCTTTTCGCTCCACGGTTTGGCCAAACTGATCGAGATCGTCGATCTCCTCCACCGGCATACCGGTCATGAAGTGACGGTGCGGGCCTTGGCGACGATGGTCAATCCGCGGATGCGTTTTACTCAGGAGGTGTTGAACGAAATCCAGAGGCATTTTGAGGACCGCACCTTCAAGACGACGATCCGCAACAACGTCAAGCTGCGGGAGGCCGCCAGCCACGGTTCGCCGATCACCGAGTACGATCCCGGCGCAAACGGGACCTTGGATTACCTGTCCCTGGCCCAGGAAGTCGTTGCGCTGGAGGCGACGTTTTCGGCCGGCGCGACGACGGTCCAAGCCGCATCGGATCGCCATGCGTTCGAGGCCGGGAAATTTTTGGGACCGATTCTCATTGAGGAAATACTGACCGATCTGCCCGATCGATCCGTCTTCAAATCAGGGGCCCAAGGATGAGTTCTAAGAAAAGGTTGGGGAAGAGCCTCGATGACATTTCGCATTTCTTTCTGTCCCGTTCCGCTCCATTGCCGTCGTCGAAGGTCGTAAAACCGTCGGATCGGCAGCCTGAACATTCCGCGCTCCCGCAGACCAAGATTTGGCTGACCGTGAGCCTTGTGCCCAAACTGCCGTCGGCCTTTTTGGCGGCCAACCTTTCCGTGGAGTGGGCGCGCGGCGGACGGCGGGTCTTGACGATCGAGACGGCGCCGCCACCGTCGCTGGACGAGGTCTTTGGAACCGTCCCGATCCGGCCGTCGTTATGCGATTTGCTGGAACAGCCGCAAAAGCAGCTCACGATTGAGGGTCCCCTCGGGATCAAGATCTTAAGTTTCCGATTGCGTCCGGAAGAACTCCGGACGTTTTCTCCCGAGGAGCAGGAAATTCTTCTCCAGATCCTCCGAAAAGAGGAGGAGGCCTCGGATCTGATGGTGGTCGATGTGGACGGTCAAGATCATTCCTTATTCCGGGAATGGGCGAGGGTCGGACAGGGTGTCATCCTGGCCGCGGATCTCAGACCGGAAAACGTTCTGCCGACGTATCAGGTTTGTAAATACCTGTACCACGCCCGTTCGGATATGCACATCGGCCTGGTCGCGTTTGGGAATCGAGAGCGGGACGATGGCGCGGCCGGGATGAAGAAATTACGCGATGCGGCGGCTCGCTTTCTCGGAAAATCGTTGGAAGGGTGCGGGACGATCCCGGAGGATCCGCTCATCGAGCGTTCCTTGGGCGCCAAGATTCCTCTGACCTTTTTGGAGCCGACTTCACGAATCGCTTCCGATTTGGCCTCCATCGCGGCCCATTTGCAATCGGCACGAAAAAGGGATTTGAATGAGACGGTGCCGATCGGTTCTTTCTTTGAGAGTCTTTAACACGAAACGGAGCGGGTGAAAGACGGGTGAAACTGCATCGGATTTCTTTGGAAGACGGCGACGTCCTTCAGAAGTTGATCTTGGCCCAGTTGTCGGATTTCGCCGGCAAGACCGAGTTGTTGGATCAGGGATT
Source organism: Nitrospirota bacterium (assembly GCA_016201865.1). Classification (GTDB taxonomy): domain Bacteria; phylum Nitrospirota; class Nitrospiria; order JACQBZ01; family JACQBZ01; genus JACQCA01. Next base: position 9,402 of record JACQCA010000081.1, on the reverse strand, counting down.
GAGTTCCGAATCCGGGCCGTTGTGTCTTGGAATGGATGAAGAGCGGCGTTTTGTCTTGTTGATATCCACCGTCCGGGAGGACGATGCCCTCTTTGTGAAGGCGGTCGGACAACTGGGCTGGATCGTCCGTCACCAGACGCTGCTGGCCCGGTTATATGCCAAGCGAGGTGTGGATGCCTCCAAATCCCCCCGCATCCTTCTGATTGCGCCTTCCTTTTCGACGGCGTTGTCGGAGGCCGCGGCCTTCGTCGGCCTGGATATCGAGTTGCATCAGTACCGTGCTTTGGAGTTGAATCGCGAGACGGCGTTACTGTTTGATCCCGTATGGATTCCCGAACGGAAGCGATCCCAACCCCCGGCCCCGGTCGTTGCCCCTCCGGTCGATTCCGCGTCTCCTGCGGGGTTGACCGACGCGGAGCGGCAATTCTTTGAAGCGTCTCCTCCCAAAGGCCAGCCGACGTAAGCCTCAGTTTCTATTGTAGGGGCTCACGTCGCCCCCTCCAAAGGCAGAGCCTTTGGAGCCTCCCCCTCTCGCTCGCCGTGCTCGCTGGGTCGATTGAGTCTTGTAATTCGGACCGATCCATATTACAATAAAAGCATACAACACAAGGAGGTTCCATCGCATGCCCATGTACGAATATCGGTGTGATCGTTGCACCCAATCGTTCACCTTGCTTCAAAGCGTTCATGTCCGGCCCGGTGAGACGATCTGTCCTCACTGTGGGACGAATCAGACTCAGCGCCTCTTCTCGACCTTTGCCTCGAAGGTGGAAGGGAGTTCCAGCCCGTCTCCGGGAATGCGTTCTCATGGATGCGGTTCCGGCGGCTGCGGCTGTGGCTAAAGGGGGACGCGATCGAGGAACGGAGTTTATCGCGGTCGCCCGGACGACCGATCTCGATCCCGGTCGGGCACGGGTGATCCATCTCCGCGGGATCGAGATCGCGCTGTTTAATATCGACGGCGCCTTCTACGCCGTCGACAACCTTTGTCCGCATGAGGGAGGCCCGTTGGCGGCCGGAACGGTCCGGGAAAAAGTGCTGACCTGTCCTTGGCACCGCTGGCAATTCCATTTGGAGACGGGGCGTTCTCCGATGAATCCCGCCGTTGAAGTCCGAACCTACCCCGTTCAGATCGAAGACGAACAGATCAAGATCGGGCTGGTCATCGATTTGTAAGGGGCTCGCTGGGTAGATACCCATGGGCAGACCGTGGGTATCAAATCGTCGTGGAACGATCGGGGAAATTTAAGAACAAGGTGGCGATCATCACCGGCGCTTCCGGCGGCATCGGCCGGGCCGCGGCCTCGGCGTTTGCCCGAGAAGGGACCGATCTGGCTCTCTTGGCTCGGACACGGGATCGATAGGAAGCCTTGGCGGATGAGATTCGAACGAAATACGGTTCGTCGAGCCTCATCCTTCCGGCCGATGTCCGTAAGCCCGCCGAGATTACAAGGCGGATTTCAGAGATATGGGACCGGTACGGACGGATCGATTATCTCGTCAACAGCGCGGGGATCATCTCCTACAAACCCTTCCTGGAACTGAGTTTCGACGAATTGCAGGCCATGATGGACGTGAATTATTGGGGCACCGTCGCCTGCATTCAGTCCGTGCTGCCGTTCATGATTCGACAGGGGGCCGGTCATATCGTCAACATCGCCTCGACGGCCGGGAGGCGGGGATTTCCGATGGAGACGGGATACTGCGCGTCGAAGTTTGCCGTGATCGGTTTTTCGGAAGCGCTGCGCCTCGAGCTGCAAGGCACCGGGGTCGGGATTTCCATCATCTCTCCGGGGATCGTGGACACCCCGATGGCGGCCGGTTTTTTGAATCTCCCGGGCATCCGCGACGAGGTCCGGCCGATTTCGGCGGACGAAATCGCATCCCGATTAATGCGAGCGATTGCGGAGAAACAGGTCGAGGTGATTCTCCCGCTTACGACCCGGCTGCTGATCCGACTGAACGGCGTGGCGCCCCGATGGGCCGACTGGCTTATCCGAAGGCGCGTGAAGCGGATCAATGCATTAATTCAACCCCGTTCTCTTCATGAATGATCTGGTATAATGGTGAAGTATGACCGGTTCTAACAGAGAGACAGGTAGGGAGCCATGATGGGATTCGTTCTCCGGGGCATGATGGGCTTGCTGGTGTTCCTGTGGGTTTATGCCGCGGCCAGCCTTGCGGCGGGGGAACCGGCGGCGAAATCAATCACGGCCGAAGACGGCCGGTACCAGGTGAATTTAACGGGGGCGGGCGAGCCTTGGTTTGATCCCAAGACGGGAGGAAGAGTGAAGTTTGCCTTCTCTGTGATCGACAAGGTCAACGACCGCCGATACCCGATTTATCTGGACAATGTGACCTCGAAGGTCAACGAGATACGGATTTCAAAAGGGAAGATGGTCGTCTTCGGTGAAGAGGCCACGCTCCATTTCGCCGTCACGACCGTGATCAATCTGGAGAATCGGCAGGAGATCGATTCGTTTATCGGTTTCGGAAGCACGCTGTCCGAAACGGGACGGTTCTTGAGTTTTCGCAAGTTCTACCCGCCCGAGACGGCCGAGCCGGCCACGATGAGCGATCTCGTCCTGGTTTATGATCTCAATGACTCGGCGAATGAAAATCGGTTGCGTGGAGAGGACGCCTACAAACATGATCCCATGGGGCGGCTGGTCGAGGTCGGTCATCCCATCTATCCGGAAGGCCATGCCGGAAAGAAAAATTACCGGGTCTGGGTCCGAGACGAGAACCGCCGTCATACCGTGATTCCGAACGGTTTCTTCTGGCTGGATCACGATCACAAGATCGCGTTCGGCGATCAGATCGGGGGCGAGAATTATTTGATCGTGGTGGATCTATCGGACGGCCTAACCCGTCCCCTCATCCACAAGGTCGGAATCAATGTACTGTCTTTACTGAAGCCGGAGGATCGTCAGAACGAATCCCTCTTTCAAGAGGCGAAGCGGCTCGGACTGGAAAGTGTTGAGGACCTAAAGAACGGGAAAGTTCGGATTCGCGTTTCATCACCCGTCCGACTCCAGGATAACAGCCTTGAGCTTTCTCTTGAGGAGTCGGCGCCGGCCGCAGCCTTTTAATCGCGTGAATTCTCCTTACTACTTGGAGGTCGGCGCCGGGGGCGGCGGGACCGGAACAAAGGAATGGAGGCGGTGGGCCTCTAAGGCAAGGACATTGCTTTTCTTGACGTCCTGGACCAAACGGCTCTGCACCAGGATGCTTCCCGAGATGATTCCTTCCGACTGGCCGAGCACGACTTCACATTTTCCGTTCTGAAAAACCGGCAGGTTGTCCTCGTCCAAGAATTCATAATTGATGCAGATATGACGCGGTTCGGGATTGTTGTTTTTGACCTTGGCCGTCCAGGAGCATTCTGTCTTATTGAAGTTTTCCCAGACAAATCCGCTTTTCCAGGAATAGTCGAGGACATCCACATTAATATTGGAATTGCGGATCAGTTTTGGGGCGTCGGCCGGTTTAGACGCATCGGCTGGCTTTGGAGCGTCGGCCGGTTTAGACGCATCCTCAGCGGCTAGGGTCGTTGAAGACTGAAAGGCTATGATCATAAGGAAAGTTAGGAGCAAACTTTTGAGCACCATAGGACGAAATTGTATGGAATTAAACCGGACTTGTCAATATCTATTTTCTTGCAACAAGGAAGGCGAATCGTCTCGTATAACCTTTTAAGATGACGGCATTTTTCATGATCTTAACCCGCCCCTTTTGACCTGTTCGACGAAGATATCGGCCTGTCGTGTCGGTTCGGGAATGCGGTAGCCGCAAGCACAGTCCAGGGTGTATCGGATCGCGGTCGGCAGATCGATCTTGTGCCCGACCGAGACATAGACGGGATTTGTTTTATCTTTTGTGCGGACGACTGCGCCGATCACCTCGCCTTGATTTCCGGCCAACGGCGTCCAGCTTCCTCGTTTCAGTCCCGGTTGGCGGTGGTCTCCCAATAGCCGCGACTTGGCGCAGCCGATCGTCGGTTTATCCAGCCAGAGTCCGATGTGGCATGCGATTCCAAAGCCTCTGGGATGGGCCAGTCCCTGGCCGTCGATCATTACCAGGTCCGGTTCATGCCGGAGTTTTTCAAAGGTCTTTAAAAGCGCGGGCGACTCGCGAAAGGCCAGCAGGCCGGGAATATAAGGGAAGGTCAGTTTCAGAACGGTCTGTTGCGTCTCGACGATTTGAAGGTCCGGAAAACTGAGAACCACCACACCGGCATAAGCCAACGGCGGGTTTTTAGAGACGGCCATGTCCGCACCGGCCACGTAGCCTACCGTCTTAACATGATTTTCCCGGATAATTCGTGCCGAGAGTTTCTTTTGAATCTCGATCGCTTCTTTGGGGGTAAGGTTCCAGGGATGAAACGGTGTGATTTTCATGAAGGATGGGTTGGTTAGAAAAAACCCATCTGCTCGGGCTGCTGAGCCGGCTGTAATCCTTTGCCGAGGAATTTTTTCAGATTCTGAAAATCTTCCAAGAGCGCGGGCCGCAGGTTCCCCTGATGGAGCACGGCGGCGGGATGGAGCATCGGGAAGACGAAGAAGTTCTTCACCTCAAAATGCTGTCCGCGGACCTTCGTGATCGCCACCTTTTTATCCAGCAGCGCCTGGGCCGCGAAATTCCCGAGCGTGCAGAGAACGCGGGGCTTGATCAGCTCGATCTGTTTCCAGAGATACGGTTTGCAGGCCTCGATCTCCTCCGGCCGGGGATTTCGGTTTTCGGGCGGGCGGCATTTGATCACGTTGGCAATATAGACGTCCTCGCGTTTTAAACCGATGCCGGCGAGTAGTTCCGTGAGCAGTTTTCCAGCGGCGCCCACGAACGGCCGGTTTTGAATATCTTCGTTCTCGCCGGGCGCCTCGCCGACGAACATGATCTCGGCATTCGGATGGCCCTCGCCGAACACCACATGCGTCCGGGATTCGCACAGCCCGCATTTCCGGCAGTCCTTGATCTCTTCATAGAATTGTTGCAGGGGAGTCATCGGGACATCTCAAATTTCGGGCTAAGGATACTGCAACTTGCATTTAAAATCAACAACCATTCCCAGCTTCCGGAGCATGAGGCATACTATTTTCCCCTTGACGGATAATCGGGGTAAGCGTATAGGTTAAATTGTGTGAGTTGAGTAAAGGCTGCGCCGATGAAGTTGAGAGGTATGATCAAGACGATTGAGGCCGATCGGGGTAATGGTTTTATTCAAGCCGAAGACGGCCGGAAATTCTTTTTCCATCGCTCCCATCTGGAAGGACTGGACTTTGGAAAATTATGTCCGGGTGATGAGGTGGAGTTTGAGTTCGACGAGTTTCGAGGACCTACCACGCCCAAGGCCTTGGTCGCCACCCTTGTGAGAGCCGCTTCGCATTGACTCAATCCAGCGGCCCGTTGATGACAATTCGACAGTCCTTCCTGTAGAATACGCCGTATGAGCCATCTGAGCAACCAGGCGGTTGAAATCGTCAAGGTTCTTCGAGGGGCCGGTTTCCGGGCCTACTGGGCGGGGGGATGCGTGCGCGATCTCGTCATGGGTCATGAGCCCCAGGACTATGACGTCGCGACCGACGCGCGCCCGGACCAGGTGATGAAACTATTTCCCAAAACCGTTCCGGTGGGCGTCAGCTTCGGCGTGGTGAAGGTGCTTGCGGATGAATCGGAGTTTGAGGTGGCGACGTTCCGTTCGGATGGTCGTTATCTTGACGGCCGGCACCCCGTCGAGGTTCATTATTCAAGCGACCGGGAAGATGCCGCACGCAGGGACTTCACGATCAACGGGATGTTTTACGACCCGGTGAAACGTGAGATTATCGATTATGTGGAAGGCCGGCGCGATATCAAGGCCGGCATCATTCGGGCCATCGGGAATCCCCGCGAGCGGTTTGAGGAGGATAAACTTCGCCTGATGCGGGCCGTCCGTTTTGCGGCCCGTTTTGAATATACGATCGACCCCCAGACCTACGAGGCGATTAAGGAACGGGCGGGAGAGATCGTCCAGATCAGCGCCGAGCGGATTCGGGACGAACTCAAAAAAATGCTGACGGGGCCGAATCCTTCCGGCAGCATCTCGCTTCTTCTTGAGACCGGGTTGCTTTCGGCCATCCTGCCGGAGGTTACGGCGATGGCCGGCGTCGAGCAGCCGAAAGAGTTCCACCCGGAAGGGGATGTCTTGACGCATACATTGCTTCTGCTGAAAAATCTCGACCGGCCGTCGTTCGAGCTGGCGCTGGCGGCAATGCTGCACGACGTCGGAAAGCCGCCGACCTTTACTCCGCCTAAGGCGGATCGGGACCGGATCCGGTTCGACGGTCATTGCGAAGTCGGGGCCCGCATGGCCGAGGCGATCTGCGAGCGGCTCCGTCTCTCGAACGAGCAGACCGAACGCGTCGTCGAACTGGTGCGGGACCATCTCCGATTTAAAGACGTTCAACAGATGCGGGAAAGCACGCTCAAACGGTTTCTCCGCAGGCCCGGTTTTCCCGATCATCTGGAGCTTCATCGGCTGGACTGCCTGGCGAGCCACGGGGATCTGACGAATTGGGAATTTTGTAAGCAGAAATTGACCGAGCTGGGGCCGGAAGAGATGCGGCCGGAACGGTTGTTGACGGGCGATGACCTGATCCGGATGGGTTATTCACCCGGGCCCATTTTTTCAGAGATACTGACCCGGGTGGAAGACGCGCAATTGGAGGGCCGGATCAAGACGCGGGAAGAGGCTGTTGAATGGACGGCGCGGCAGTATCCCTTGAAAATATCGTGACGGGATGACTTCGGCGACCCGTCTCAGTTGTAGACCAACAGGTTCCGGTTTCCGTGGCGGATCGGTTTCGGGCTGTTTTGCCGGTTGGACAGGATCACCGGATCCAAGATCTCGCCGCAGGCGATGCAGTGCCAGGCATGAAAGAAGATCTGGCCTGTATCGTCGCGCATATCCGAAAGCCGCTCCTCCACCATCAACCCTTCGCAGCGGGGACAGGTCATCGGGGCGCCTCCTTTTTTCCGAATGCTCGAAATATCAGGTTCATTCTATCTTTCACTTTAGACGTCTTCCGCGGCTTAGACAATCGGCCGGAAGTCCCGAATCCGCATCTCAGAAGACCTACACGGACGAGTGCCATAGGCCATTGGACCTATTATATTATAGGGGCTTGCGTCGCCGACCATCCGATGTGGGGGCCCGTGCGGGCTTCGCTCCTCCGATGCCCCCACACCCCGCGCTCGGACGGGCAAAGCCCGATCCTCACTTTCACCGGCGAAGCCGGATGGAGCGACTCGACCGAGCTCGTCGAGGTCCTCCCCCTCTCGCTCGCCTTGCTCGCTGGTGTCAAACATGAGCCGTCTTCCGACCAACACGCTGATCTACGATCGGGACTGTGAGCTGTGCCGCTGGGCGCAAGGGATCATTGCTCGATGGGATCGCCGTCGGCGGATCGGGTATCTGGCCTTTCAGGACCCGCGGTTCAAGGACTATTTCCCCGATCCGGACCGGAGCGATCCCGAAGGCGTCTGGCCGGACGGAGAGCCCCCTCGGGCGATGCTGTTCATTGACTGCGCCGGACGGGTCAGCGCGGGCATGGATGCCTTCCGCAACCTGCTGCCTCAGTTGGCGGGCGGGAGGTTTTTGGCGGTCTTGTTCTATCTCCCCGGTGTTCCATGGCTGGCGATGCGATTGTATGAATGGCTGGCGCGCAACCGGTACCGATTATTCGGGCCGACGCATTAGCGGTAGATCAATCCGCGGGTGCAATCACTTGACACAGCCGGGTGATCCCCTTGACTTCCTAATGACTCTTTGCCTATCCTGTTGCCATTCGGACCGTTGGACTAAAGCCTGCTTGCCGTCCGTGTTTCATGAGCACGGGCCGGGGCAGGCTTTTTTTATCTTGCATGAAGGGGGGTGATTCAGATGAAACGGTTTAAACGACTTAAACTCTTTCTGCTCCTTCTTGTGTTCTTCGCCGGGCTTCTTACCGGCTGCGGTCATGGTGGCGGGGGAGGTGGAGCGGCGTCGCCCAATCCGGCCGAGGGTTCCAGCTGGGATCAGATGGGCTGGGATCAGGGGAAGTGGGGATAAAAACAGTGGGGGCGCAATACATTGCGCCCAAAACATTCATGTGAAAAAACGGAGATCAACCATGAGACAGATATTCAAGAAACGCTTCTCGATGCCCGAAGTCGTCGGGCTTTTAGCCTTTGTGGTGGTTGGCATCGCCATTGATGCCTATGCGGCGACGACGGTGCCGAACACCTTCACGACCGGGACGACTGCCAAGGCGGCCGAAGTGAATGCGAATTTTAGCGCACTGGCCACGGCGATTGATACGATCCCTGCCCCGGACACCGCGAATCAGGTGCGGGACAAGTTTTTCACCGGCACCTCCTGCGTGGGTACCAGCGCCAACGACATCATGGTGAAGGTGGGTCCGCTCTGTGTGGACAAATACGAAGCAAGTGTATGGTCCAATCCTGACGGCACCGTAACCCAATATGGGGACACGGCAGATGACTACCCTGTAGGATTCCCTGATAATGGTAACTGGACCACACCGGTCTATGCCGTCTCGATGGCCATGGTACCTCCTTCACGGTACATCACCTGGTTTCAGGCACAACAGGCCTGTGCGCTCTCGGGGAAGCGGCTTTTGACGAATGCCGAGTGGCAGATGGCCGCAGCGGGAACACCGGACCCGGGATTATCCCCAGGCAGCTGCGTCACCAACACTCCCTCTCGCGCCTTCACCGGCTACTATAGCAGTTGTGTCTCCAACTGGGGTGTCCATGACATGGTGGGGAATGTCTGGGAGTGGGTGGCCGACTGGATGCAGGGGAATACCAGCCCCTGGACCCCTTCGGGCGGCACTGCCGGTGCGAGCTATGGGGCTGACTTGATGTATGGGACCAATCCTGCTGTAGTTCAAGGTACCGGCAGCATAAACTTTCCCGCAGCCCTGATCCGCGGCGGGAGCTGGGGCACCGGCGCGGATGCCGGGGTTTTTGCCCTGGACGCGGGCCTCGGGCCGTCGAGCTCGGGCGACGTCATCGGGTTCCGGTGCGCCCGGTAGTTTTGCCCGCCTGAGGCGGAGCCTAAGGCGGATTTGAGTTTTGAGGTTTGGGGCGCGTGGCCGTGCGCCCTGAGTTTATCGAAGGGTGCCTGGCCACGCCACGTGGAATGAGGAATGTGATAAATTGCCGGAGGCGATCAAAATGCTTGGCGATCGGGTATTCTGACTCGGTGATCCGCAATCACTGTCATCCCAAAGTGATAATGTCCGGTTCTGCCAAAGTAGAAATGTCCTCTTACTGATAGACTCCCTGCTCCAATTAGGAGGGCAGGATGGTCAGAGAGGACAGGATACTCATGAGCATGAAGGAGTTGCAGCGGTTGCA
>JACQCA010000087.1 GCA_016201865.1 Nitrospirota bacterium | reverse complement strand
CGATAAAGATCTCGACCCCTTTTTTCTCGGCTTCGGAAATATACCGGCGCGTCCAATCGGGAGAGCGGTGGGCCGAGGTGATCGCCAGCTCATGGGCCACGCCGAACTCCTCCAGCATCTTGGCGGCCTGTTCCATGACGGTGAGGTCCGATTCGCTTCCCATGACGATGCTCACGAACGGTCCTTGCAATTTTTCTGCTCGCCTCACTTGTGGTATTGGTTTCGGCATCTGCATACTATAAACTTCCGCATTCCACAGGTCAAGTCTTGGCCGTGCTCAAGGATCGGGAGGTAAGAATCCAGACGACGCCTCCTAAAAGACTGGTCGTCGTAATGATGATCAACCACGTGACGGCAAAGGTCAAGGCATGGGCGGTCGAAACATCCGCCTGGACGAAGAAATAGACATAGGCTCCCTCCCGGACGCCCAGGCCGTTTAGGCTGACCGGAATCATCCCGGCCATCATGACCAGAGGCGTGAAAACAAAATAGAACCCCCAGGGAATCCCGACGCCGACCGCTCGGCCGATCAGCATATGGATCACCACGATGGAGAGCTGGATGAAAAAAGAGAGTCCAAGCGATGTCAACATGACCCGCGGCCTCTCCCAGTAGCGGAAGGGCATTCCAAACCGCCGGAAGAAAACGGGGATCGCAAACGGAATCAACAGGCCTAGGATGAGAAGCCCCGCCCCCCCGACCGCAACCGTCATTAACCAAAGCGGCACGGCAATCGAACCGCCGGCCAGAATCGCCGCGGCCGCGATGCAGATCACGGCGACCATGCCGCCGATCCGGTCCGCCACGATCGTCGTCATGGCCCGCGTGAGATCGCTTCGATCCCCGGCCAGATAGTAGCACCGCCCGAGATCCCCGCCGATCGATGTCGGAAGAAACAGGTTAAAGAATAAGCCGGAAAAATAAAAGGCCGTCAATTGACCGAACGCATGCCCGTACCCCTGGACCTGCGCGAGGATCCGCCAACGAAGAACGCCCGCAAACTGCAAGACGATATAACCGAGAAGCGCCAGCGTGAAATAGCCGCCGTGATAATTTCGCAGCACGTCGCCGATGCCCTGAAGATCGGCCGTCGCAAAAAAATAGGCCAACAGGCCGAGGCTGATGATCGTCTTCACCGCGGTCGTCAGCCACCGACGACGCAAGGGGACGCCGTTCTGAAATCCCGCGTCCTTAAAAGTTGGCGGCCAAGACATATCCCCCCCGCTCATCGCGGATCGTCAGCCCCGGCACGGCGGTCAGAACCGGGATCAGATGGATCGGACTCAACACGACCGCGCGTGGATGGGTTGCGATGACGTTCCGAAGATCCTCTTCTTGATTCGATTTCAACACGGTCGCTCCCCGGCGGGCATAGAACAGGACGCTGGGCTTCTTCAAACCGAAGAGAACCAACGGCTCGTCCGGATGAACCCGCCCGGCCGCTTCCGTTGAGAGATCTCGCAACGGCATCTGAATATACCGGCTCACGGACGGAATCAGTCCGAACAGCAAGACAAACGCGAAGATTCCCGTCGTCAGCCACAAAATCATAAACCCCGCCCATCGTCTGACGATCCGGAAGAGGACACGAAAGGTCACCACGCCGATCAGAAGGATGAAGGCCGAGAACATCAAGATTCGATCCAGCTCGATCGGTTGCGTTAGATAAGGGGCGGAGACGGCGTACCGGGTCCGGGCCCACTCGATTCCCTGCGGCGCGGCCAGGAGGAGAAGCGCGATCCCGAACGTCAACAACCACAGCAACGCGAATGAGAACCGATATCCCCGAACCGGATCGGACGGCCTCTCATCCATGCGGCGGTCCCACCAGCCGGCCGTGAAGACGGCCAGGGGCGGGAAGGCGGGCGCGATATAGTTCGGAAGCTTCGTCCCGGCCAATGTAAAAAATCCGAAGACGACAAAGATCCATAACAACAGGAACCAGTCGAACGGCCGCTCCGATGGAATTCGGCCGATATTTTTCCACCGGGCGGATAATGTCGGCCCGGGAAAGATCGAAACGAGAGCGGCCGGAAGAAACGCGACCCAGGGGAAAAATCCGACGGCCAGGATCCCCGCATAATAGAACGGCGCGCCGGCATGCCCCCCGATCACGGAGGTAAAACGCTCGACGTTATGCTTAAGGAAAAATGAATCCACATAGGCGGCGCCGTGCATCCGGATCATGAACCAATACCAAGGAACCGCGACGACCAAAAAGATCGGGACTCCCCATCCCAGCCGAAGCTCGCGCACGAGTTGCAGCCGCGGACCGGCCGTAAGGATGAAAAGAAAAATCGTCAAACCCGGAAGAACGAGGCCGACCGGACCCTTGGTCAAGACGGCCAAGGCCGCGCCCAGGTAAAGGCCGATCGCCCAGACTCCCCGACGCGTCGTGTAGAGCATGTAAAAGCCGGCCAGCGCGACCGTGATGAAAAAGACAAGCATCATATCGGTCAGCGCGGCATGGGCCAGCACCACCATCTCAAGGCTGCCGGCCAGGATGAGCATCGCGATCAGTCCGCAGCGGGGATTCCAGACCGCAAGGGTCAGACCGTAGGTGACGAGCAACAGCCCGACGCCGAAGACGGCCGACCCCGCGCGCGCCGAGAATTCCGACAGGCCGAAGGCCTTGAAGGCCGCGGCCATCACCCAATACAGCAGGATCGGCTTATCAAAAAAAGGATGATAGTTGAACTGAGGCGTGAGCCAGTCGCCGGTCTCGACCATCTCACGACCGGTCTCGGCATAGATCGCCTCATCCAGATCAAACAACGGCACGGCGCCGAGCTGATAGAAGAACAGAAGGCCGCCTAACAGCAAGGCCGACCAGAACCCGGATTTCGGGATCATGACTTCAGAAACTCCACCCTCAGGCGAGAGGCCCACAGGCCGATCAGCATTCCCAAAACGGCGCCGGCCAGGACGTCCGAGGTGAAATGGGCGTCAATGTAAACACGCGAGAAGGCCACGAGGACGGCCGTGGAGTACCAGATCCATCGTCCTGCGGGATAGTAAGAGGACAGGACCGCCGCCATTGCAAAGGCCGAGATGGCGTGACCGGATGGGAACGAATTATGTCCGCTTTTAAACGACGGACCCCACCGGACAACGCCGACGTCAACCAGACCCGGCCGAGGCCGCCCGGCCAGATGTTTGATGATTTGGACCGTCAGTCCGGCCGTCACAAGCGCCACCAGACTCGATCCCCCGGCCGACTTTAGTTTTTGCTCCCTTCGCCATAGCCCGACCCCGAATAAGACGGCCGCCACGACCAGCAGGACCCATCCCTCTCCGAGCCAGGTCAAATGACGCATCAGATTATATAAGACCTGAACCCGAAGATCCTTGAGAAAGCCCCGGATCTGACCGTCTTCAATGAAGGCCAATGGAAAAAGAATCGCCAACGCCGCAATCCAGATCCATGCCTTACGACTCGTTTGATTGATCTCGTTCATCAAAGCCGATTTTCCGACGCAGTATGTAGAGCGGCCGCCGTTTCACCTCGTCGTATGTCCGCCCCAGATATTCCCCCATCATTCCCAGCACGATGAGCTGGACGCCGGCCAGGAACAAAACCGCCACCATCAAGGAGCCCCATCCATGCGTTGGAAAACCCAACAGTTCGGTCTGGCCGAAGAAAAACCGCCCGAAAATGACGAAGGCCCCGAACAGAAAACTGAGAACCGACACGACCAGACCCAGATAAATCGCCACGCGTAGCGGGGCAAAAGAAAACGAGGTCACGCCGTCCCAAGCAAGCTTGACCATTTTGCCGAGCGGATATTTGGTCGTCCCGGCCGGTCGCTCCGCGCGGGGATAGAAAACCCCCGTTTGACGGAACCCGACCCAAAGAGTCAGCCCTCGAATGAATCGATGGCGCTCGCCCAAGGATCGAAAGGCCACAACGACTTTTCGATCCAACAACCGAAAATCGCCGGTATCCATCGGAAGATCGATATTTCCGATCCTCCGCATAAGCCCGTAGAAGAGTCGCGCCGTGATCCGTTTGAACCAAGGGTCCGCCTCGCGGCTCTCGCGAACGGCATAAACGACCTCATACCCGTCCCGCCATTTGTCCAGCAGACGCGGGATTACCTCGGGCGGGTCCTGAAGGTCCGCATCCATCACGACGACCGCGTCTCCTTTCGCATGGTCCAGTCCGGCGGTGAGCGCGATCTGATGGCCGAAGTTCCGCGAGAACTGAAGGACCTTCACGGATGGATCCCAACGGAGCAGTTCCGTCAGAATTTTCTCCGTGTCGTCGCGGCTGCCATCGTCCACAAAGAGGATCTCCGTCCCGGACAAGTCGCGGAGCTCCTTGAGGATTGCATGGAGCCGCTTATAAAATTCAGGCAGAACGGCCTCTTCATTGTAAACCGGCACGACGACGCTTAAAAAGGGCCGCTCCGGAACCGTCATCCCGACCTCGCCATCGCCTTCAGGCCGATATCCATGCGGCAATGCATCCCCTCGAACCGGATCCGGCTCACCGCGTCGTAGGCCCGTTCCCGCGCCTGTTGAAAATCATCGCCGACAGCCGTGACGCCCAACACCCGCCCACCGGCCGTGACCAACCCGCCGTCGTGAAGAAAAGTTCCGGCATGAAAAACCGCCACGCCGTTTTTGGATTCGGCTTCATCGATCCCCGTGATGAATCGACCGGTCTCATAGGTTGCCGGATATCCTTTCGCAGCCAGCACAACGCAGACCGAGACCTTCGGACTCCAGCGAACCTGCAGGCCATCCAACGTCCCGGTCGTCAGCGCCTCAAAGATCTCGACCAGATCCGTCTCAAGCCGGGTCAGAATCACCTGCGTCTCGGGATCGCCGAAGCGCGCATTGTACTCCAGGACCTTCGGGCCGTCCGAGGTCAGCATCAGGCCGGCATACAAGATTCCCTGATATGGACGGCCTTCCCGGGCCAGACCGTCGATCGCAGGCCGGACGATTTCACGGAGCACCCGCCGCTGCAGCTCTTCCGTGAAAACGGGCGCAGGCGAGTAGGCGCCCATTCCGCCCGTATTCGGTCCCTGATCCTGATCAAAGACCCGTTTGTGATCCTGCGATGTGACCATCGGGATAATGGTCTTCCCGTCCGTAAAAATGAGGAAGGAGACTTCCTCGCCCTCCAGTCGGTCTTCCAGAACGACACGGCTTCCCGCCGCACCGAAGGCCTTTCGGCGCATGATGAGATCGATCGCCCGGACCGCCTCGGCCTCGTTCTGCGCGATCACGACGCCCTTGCCGGCCGCCAGTCCGTCCGCTTTAACCACAAGGGGAGCGCCGCGCTCCTTGACATACCGGATCGCCGATTCCGGTTCATCGAAAACCTGAGCACGGGCGGTCGGGATGCGATGACGATCCATGAAGGATTTTGAAAAGGCCTTGCTGGCCTCGATCTCGGCCGCGGCCTTCGACGGCCCGATCATCCGAAGCCCGGCCTCACGAAACCGGTCCGCGATCCCGAGCGTCAAGGGCTGTTCCGGCCCGACCACCGTCAGATCAATCCCTTTCCGGGTTGCAAAATGCATCAGCCCGTCGATGTCGTCCGTCTTGATCGGAAGACAACGGGCCTGTCGGAGCATTCCGGGATTGCCCGGCGCGCAATAAAGGGCCTCGACCTTGGGGCTCTGGGCCAGTTTCCAGACCAAGGCATGTTCCCGACCGCCGCTTCCGATAACCAGGATTCTCATAGGAGGAAATAAGAGGCACGGCGCGTCGTGCCCTTACAGATGAACGAAAGCGAATCAATGGCGGAAATGGCGCATCCCGGTCAAGACCATCGCCATGCCGTGCTCGTCGGCCGCACGGATCACCTCGTCGTCCTTGATCGAGCCTCCGGGCTGAATCACGGCCGTAACCCCCGCCTTCGCCGTTTCGTCCAGACCGTCGCGGAACGGGAAGAAGGCGTCCGAGGCCATCACGGTCCCGGCCAACGGCGACTGCGCCTTCATCGCCGCGATCTTCACCGAATCGACACGGCTCATCTGGCCGGCGCCGATCCCGATCGTCCGGTCGGGCCGCGCGTAAACAATGGCGTTCGACTTGACATGTTTGCAGACGATCCAGGCAAAGGCCATGGCGTCGTATTCCTCATCCGTGGGCTTGCGCTTCGTGACGACCTTCAGTTTTCTCACGTCCTCGATCCGGCCTAGATCCCGGTCCTGGAGGATCAGGCCTCCGACCACCCGCTTCATGTCCATTCCGCCCCGGCGATCCCAGGCCCCCTTCAGGATCGTGCCCGTGTCCAAAAGACGGAGATCCTTTTTCTTCTTGAAAATCTCTATGGCGCTGCGTTCGAAGCCGGGGGCGATGACGATCTCGACGAACATCTTGGCGACTTCGGCGGCTGTCTCCTCATCCACCGGACGGTTAAACGCTATCACCCCGCCAAAAGCCGAGACCGGGTCGGTCGCCTTGGCCTTGAGGTAAGCCTCCAAAAGCGTCTCTCCGGTTGCGACGCCGCAGGGATTGTTGTGCTTGATGATGACGGCCGCCGTTTCATCCAATTCCTTCACCAGCTCCAAACCGGCATTGGCGTCTAAAAAATTGTTGAACGACATCGCCTTCCCGTGGAGCTGTTTGGCCGTCGAAACGGAGGGCTCGGCGAGATGAAACTCGCGATAGAAGGCGGCCTGCTGGTGAGGATTCTCGCCGTAACGGAGGTCCTCGACCTTCTCAAACTGCAGCGTCGCGATGCTCGGGAAACGGACGCGGTCGGCCTCCTCGGTCCGGCTCTCCAGATAGGTCGAGATGACGCCGTCGTAACGGGCGGTATGCAGGAAGACCTTTTTGGCCAGGGCCAGACGCGTCTTCCTCGAGACCGAGCCGTCGTTGTTTCGAAGTTCTTCCATGACCTTGGAGTAGTCATGCGGATCCGCGATCACCGTCACATGTTCGAAGTTCTTGGCCGAGGATCGCAGCATTGCCGGGCCGCCGATATCGATGTTCTCGATCGCTTCTTCGAAGCTGCAGTTCGATTTGGCCGCGGCGGATTCGAACGGATAAAGATTGACGGCCACGAGGTCGATCGGCTCCAGACCGTGCTGTTTCATCTGGGCCATGTGGGAGGGGTCGTCGCGCCGGGCCAGAAGCCCGCCGTGGATCTTCGGATGAAGCGTCTTGACCCGCCCGTCCAGCATCTCCGGAAAACCGGTGAAGTCGGCTACATCCTTTACCGGAATACCGGCCTCCTTCAGCGCCTTGGCCGTCCCGCCGGTGGACAGGATCTCGACGCCCATCGACGCAAGTCCCTTCGCAAACTCGACCACGCCTTCTTTATTCGACACACTGATCAAGGCCCGACGGATCTTCATGCCGTTCTCTCCCGCATTTTTTCATTTTATCCCAAACTGAACCAGAACCGCAAACCGACCGCGAGGATCCCCAAAGCGACCGCAAGGGCCGTCCCCTCCTCGCTGTTCTCATAAAACCATTTCCATTCCCATGGCCCCGTCCCGCGGCCGGCGTACGGGCGAAGGCTCGGAAGATAGTCAGGAACGGCCCGGTCGTAATCGGCCCAGGCCTGGCCGAAATGCTCGTGCAGCCGTTGTCCTTCCCGCTTCTTCTTAAACGGGGCATAATAGACGAAAAAGATCGCCAGACCGATCGCGAGCAGATAGACGTTTCGGGCCATGAGGCAGAAACCGACCAGAATCAGCAGCGTTCCGAGATAAAGAGGGTTCTTCACATAGGCATACGGCCCGGTCGTCGTGACCTCTTTGGTTTTTTTTAAATGGCCGGCGGCCCAGATCCGAAGCGCCTCCCCGATCAGAACGAACAACAGGCCAGGCACGAACCAGCTCAGCGTCGGTCGGGCAAGGATCAGTAGAAGGATTAAGGATAGATAGATCGGAACCGTCTTGAATGTCACGCGCTTGAATCGCGCGGCTATGGGCGTCGCCAAAGAATCTCCTTTTATCAGAAGTGCCGACAGAATACCAGATGCCCAACCGGATTTCAATGCCTTTCCTTTAATATCCGGACGATCCGACCCGCGGCCTTGCCGTCTCCGAACGGGTTCGAGGTCCGGGCCATTCGCTCGTACTCGTTCCGATCATTTAACAGCCGCCGCGTCTCGGTCACGATGCGATCCGCATCCGCGCCGACCAGCCGCGCCGTCCCGGCCTCGATCGCTTCAGGCCGCTCCGTCGTTTCTCGCATCACCAGGACCGGTTTGCCCAGCGCAGGCGCCTCTTCCTGAATTCCGCCTGAGTCCGTGATCATGAGATAACTTTTCTTCATCAGGTAGACGAACGACAGATAATTTAGAGGATGGATGAGATGAAGATTATTTATTCCCGAAAGGATTTCAAACACCGGATCACAAACATTCGGATTCAGATGGACGGGGTAAATGATCTCAACGGCGTCTTCCTTGGAAAGGATCCGCAATGCGTCGCAGATATTCCGCAACGGCTCGCCAAAATTTTCTCGGCGGTGGCCGGTGACGATGAGCCAGCGCCGATCCGGACGGGCCTCGATCCGGTCATACAAGGCTTCGGGCAGTCGCCCCTCCGATCCCGCGACGCAGGATTTTCTTTCAACGGGCGGTTTCCGGTCGAGGTACGCGACGGCCCAATGCAGCGCGTCGATCGCGGTGTTTCCGGTCACATGAAGCGTCGCGGCCGACATCCCCTCCCGCAAAAGGTTTTGCCTGGCCCTTTCCGTCGGACAAAAGTGGAGATCGGCCAGCGTATCGGTCAGCCGCCGGTTGATCTCTTCCGGAAACGGAGCGTATTTATTTTGCGTCCGAAGCCCCGCCTCGACATGACCCACGGGTATTTTTTGATAATAACAGGCCAGCGCGGCGGCCAGCGTAGTGGTCGTGTCGCCGTGGACCAAAACCAGATCCGGCCTGAAAATGCGCAGGCGATCGCGAATGCCGATCAAAATTTTCGCCGTCAGCTCGGTCAGTTCCTGGTCCGGGCTCATCAGGTCCAGGTCGTGATCCGGATGCAGATCGAACGCCTCGATCACCTGGTCCAGCATCCGGCGGTGTTGTGCCGTCACGCAAAGACGGCTCTCGAAAAACGGATCGGCCTCCAACGTCTTGATGACCGGCGCCATCTTGATCGTATCCGGCCGGGTTCCGACGATCGTTAGGATTCTCATTAATCGCCTGTACCTCGGAGGTGTGCGTTCAGAGATTTTGGCCGTGCGATGACCGCAATCGCGGGCGCCCACCGTCGTGCGAGTCGTGTCGGCCAATGGAAATAGAAACCGCCGGGCAGAAGATACCGGGTGATCCCGCACCACTGTTCAATTCCAAAGTGGCGATCCGCCCAAGCCAACCAGAAATCGCGAGACGCTTTGTGGAGGTGCGTCGGATCTCTGTCGAGTATGCGGATAACCGGTCCTAAGGGGCCATCGTAAACGGGCACGACAAAGATAAAACGTCCTTCTGGATTGAGTCGTTTAGCGACCGTCTCGGCGACCTGCTCAAGGTCCGGAATGTGTTCAATCACATCAAAGGCCGTAATCACATCGAATCGGCCTTCAAACGGTATCTCGGTTGCACTTGAAACTGAAAGATGTGCATGAGGCAGGCGTTTGTGCGCCTCGGCTACTGCATGCGAACTCGAATCGACTCCGTATAGGCTCCAATCCGGGTTAAGGCTCGACAAAAATTTACCAAAGGCACAACCCATATCCAGGACTCGCGGTTTCGAAACCGATGGGAGTGCCGTGATGACCAGACGATGATAAAAATCCATCTTGTAGGAGGGATTCTGTCGATCATAATTCTTGTAAGCCGTTCTGAAATAATCTTCTTCGAAGGATTGCATTCGGGTTTTCAGATGACCTCATCCCTTCAGTGTAAAGATCCTGCGAACCATTAAACCGAGCGTTTCGCTGATTGTTTTAGCGATCTTCATCTTACTGGTGCCTGATTTCATGTCGTACCGCAGTATCAGCGGGACTTCGTTGATGATCGGCCGATAGGGCTTCAGTTTTAATAAAATATCCACCATGCAACTGAAACCGCTCTCACTGATGAACGCTTTCCCGTGCTCGTTAAACGCACGCCTCAAGAGATCCGACCGATAGGCCCGATAGCCGCATGTGTAGTCCTTCACGCCTTCAATCGGATGGAAAATTCTAAACAGCCAACTCGCGACTCTGCTTAAGATTCGTCGCATGAGAGAAAGACCTTTGACCCGCGCGCCCGGCCGGTAGCGAGAGGCGATCACGATATCGTTGCCTTCCCGGATCATCCGCAGCATCCGAAAAAACAGACCGGGCGGATGACTGTGGTCCGCATCCATCGTCATAATGATATCCTGCGGCCCGCTCTGGGCCACGGCCTCGACTAAGCCGGTGCGCAACGCCTCCGCCAGTCCCCGATTTTCGGCATGCTCGATCAGCCGGATCGGCATCCCGTCCGCATGGGCCCGAACCGTCGCCGCCGTGTCATCGGTGCTACCGTCGTTCACCACGATGATGCGATAGGCAATCGGCTCTTCCTCGAAGGCGGCCTTAAAATCCACCAGTAAGGCGGCGATATTTTGCGCCTCGTTGTAAGCCGGCAATACGATCAAAACCATAAGATCCCTCTTTGCGGATGCATCGGAGGTTCATCTCCTGAGTAATTTCGAGGTAAAGTCGTCGATCGTTCTCAGAGCTACCGGGTCAGTCACAACCTCTTTCGCCTTTTGGAGTATACCGATCGCCTCGGCCGTCTCATTTCTTGTTTCATAAAGGATCGCCAAATTCACATAGGCATAATGATTCTTGGGATTAACTTCCACCGCCTTTTTAAAGGCGTCTTCTGCAGATGGGAAGTCCTGCATCGAATTGTAGCATGAACCCATATTATTCAGGATTCCTACCGGGTCCGGCGCTCCGAGTTCCATCGCCGCTCGATATTCTTCAATCGCCTTCCGATACCTCCCCTTCTTCTTGAGGACATGCCCCAAGTTCAAATGAGGAAAAGGATGCCGGGAATCGATCTCAACCGCTTTTCGGTATTCGATTTCCGCTTCATCATATCGGCCGACGATATCGTACAGGTAGCCTAACTGAAAGCGAGTCTGCAGATCTTGGGGGTTTGCCTCCGTAAGCGCCTTTGCCTCTTCAATCTTGGGTTCATAGCGTTTTCGGAT
>JACQCA010000088.1 GCA_016201865.1 Nitrospirota bacterium | reverse complement strand
CCGGGCCACCAGTCACGGGGAAATGAGGACAACCGGCAAGGCTGGCACGAAACGATGACGACATTGTCGAACCGGCCTGCCGCTCGACCGGTTCGCCCCATTGGACGACATTGCGATGGGGTTTTTCTACAGACTCGTTGCGCTTCTTAAGGAAACCGGCATGCGGATCCTGACGCGCATCCTCGGCATCGTGTTGGCCTCAATCGCGATCCAGTTTATCCTCACCGGGGTACGGTCTTACTTGGGGGCCTCTCGGTAAAAAGAAACGGTCGGCGGGGGGCAGCGAACAGCCTTACGAAACGGATGGAGGGTGATGGAGCACCTTCTTTATCTTTTCCATCACCTGAAGCGGCGTGGTCGTCGCCTTGACGATGTAGTCCGTAGCGCCCAATTGAATGGCGCGGTTAATTTCCTGTAGGGTTCCTCTTACGGAAAAAATGACGACCGGAATATCTCTGATCTTCGGTTCGGACTTGATGATCTGCAGAACCCTGTAGCCGTCCATCCCGTCCATGATGAGGTCCAAAAGGATGAGGTCGGGTCGCTCCCGGGCCAGGATCTTCAGCCCCTCGATGCCGTTATAGGCCGCAAGAAACGAATAGCCTTCCGAGAGAAGACGCTGCTGATAGAGCGTCTGGTAAAAATCCGAGTCATCGATCATCAAGATCTGCTTTCGACGGGTTTGGAACGGGACGGGGCCTGAGATCGAAGCCTTTTCAAGATAGGCCTTGATGCGTTCGGCATCCGCCGTCTTCAATGCAAGAAACCGTACGCCGATTCCGATGCCTTCGTCTTGGTAGAGAACCCGAGCCTTTACCTCGAGAGGTTGATCTTCCAGTTGAAATCGGATATCGATGACAGCACGGGGCGCGAACTTCACTCGGGTGGTCACGTACATCCCGTCGATGCTGAGATCAATGGCCTGCCCGATGGACTTTCCATCGATCATCAACTTTTGCATGATCAGAGCCCGTTTGTGCTTTCGCTTCTTGGGGGCTTGATTCGACTCCATCATTCATCGCCGTCATGATGCGAAAACGGAGCCCCTTTCTGAACGGGGCTCCGTTTGATCAATTCCAAAAATTCCTCGCGGGTTTCGCGCCGGGTTCGGAATCCCCCCAACATCGCACTGGTAATGGCCGTCGCGTTCTGCTTCTCCACGCCCCGCATCATCATGCAGAGATGTTGGGCCTCCATCACGACCGCGACGCCCTGGGGTTTGATCTTTTCCTGGATGGTTTCGGCAATTTGCTGCGTCAGCCGTTCTTGGACTTGGAGCCGTCGGCTGAAGACCTCCACCAATCGCGGGAGTTTACTCAAGCCGAGGACTTTCTTATCCGGCAGGTAGGCGATATGGCACTTTCCGAAGAAGGGGATGAGATGATGTTCACAAAGACTAAAGAAGTCGATATCCTTGACGATCACCATCTCGTCGTATTTGATCGGAAACAAGGCGTCGTTTAAGACCTCATCGACATCCTGGGTATACCCTTTGGTTAAAAAACGGAACATTTTGGCGACGCGTTCCGGCGTCTTGATCAGTCCATCACGGGAAGGATCCTCTCCCACCAGCAACAGCAACTGTTCAATGACGTCCTGGAGCTGCTGCGTCTTTTCTTCGGCTTTCATCTATCTCGACTCTCCGGGAATGATAACGGTCACATCGCCTAAGACCTTCGCCTGACAGGCCAACCGGTGAGGCGGGAGCAATGCGGCCAGATCCATCATGTCTTCCTCTTCAAATTCGATTCCCGTAAGGTTTTCATGCCCGTCTTCCACCACCACCCGGCACGTGCTGCAGGAAGCGAATCCACCGCATTCATGCGCCAGGTCCACCCCCAACAGTTGCGCCGCTTCCAGCAACGATTTCTTTTCAGGAATGTCTCCGCTTTTTCCGGATGGATGGAAAGTGACCCTGGGCATCGAACCGTTTCCGGAAGGATCGCTTTTAGGACGCGACCTTCACCGTGCAGCGATGTTCTTTAATGTGGGACTCAAACTCATCCGGAAAATGGCGCAGGCTGCATTCCACCGCAACCGCCGCCCCGGTAATCACCGTGCAGTCGCCGCGACCTTTGACAAACCCGCTGAGCTGTTGAAGCGACTGGAGATCCTCCATCTTCCCATGCCCGGCCTCGATCTTCTCGAGGAGCTGATGAAGGTACCGGGTTCCCATTTTACAAGGAGGACACTGACCGCAGCTCTCCTCTCTAAAGAAATTGCAAAATTCCATGGTTTGCTCGACCATGCAGTTCGTCTCGTCCAAGACGATCACGCCCGCGGAGCCCAGACCGGAACCGATCGCCTTGAGCGAGTCGAAATCCATGGGAACATCGATATCCTTCAGCGTGAGAAAGGCATGCGACGGACCGCCCGGATAAACCACTTTGAGCCTGCGCCCGTTCTTGATTCCGCCGCCGTAGTCCTCAATCAGTCGGCGGACCGGAATGCCGAGCGGAAGCTCGTACACCCCCGGACGGTTGATGTCCCCGCCGATGGAGAAGAGCATCGTTCCGGGACAGGTCTTGGTCCCGATGGATCGAAACCAATCCGCGCCGTGGAAAAGAATATGAGGAACGTTCGACAACGTTTCGACGTTGTTTACCACGGTGGGCTTGCCGTACAATCCATAGACGGTCGGGTAAAAGGGGGGTTTGTGTTTGGGCTTGGCATCGCGTCCCTGCATCGCTTCCAGCATGGCGGTCTCTTCGCCCGCCACATAGGTGTCCGGTCCTAAGAAGATCTGGACGTCGCAGGAAAAACCGGTTCCCAAGATGTTTTGGCCCAGGAAGCCTTCCTTCCGCGCATCTTCAACGGCCTGCCGTATCAGCGCGATTTCATCCGTGAAGGCTCCGTTTATAAAAATATGGGTTTCCTTTGCGCCGACGGCATACGTCCCGATCGCGACACCCTCCAGTAGTTGATGCGGATTCAGCCGGAGAAGACGACGATCCTTGTAGGTTCCCGGCTCATGTTCCCCCGCATTACAAACCAGGTACCGCTCCGCTTCACGATGCGTGGCCACCATCTCCCATTTCTTGCCTGTGGGAAAACCGGCCCCGCCTCGACCGCGCAAACCGGAACGTTTGATTTCGTCAATCACGTCAAGCGGCTTATACTGCCGAAGGACTTTTTCTAAAGCCTGGTAACCGTCCGATTTCCGGTAGGCCCTTATATCGAGTCCCCCCCGCTCTGCATTTTTCAACAGAATCTGTTGCGTCACGCTTCACTCCAACATCACAAGTAATGGCTTAATGCCATAAAAAAGAGCATGGGAATTGAAAGAAAAAAGTTGGTTCGTGAAGCCAGATAGGCTTTTCGGGCCATCGCCGCCATCTCTGCCGGTGGCGACTGCTGCTTGGCGGCCGCCTCGGCCGTCATCTGAATAATGCGTTTCTGATTCGGCCAGATAATCAGCCAGACGTTGAGGAACATGATGATCCCCGAGGCTCCACCGATGCCGATCGATACCCGCCAGGCTCCGCTGCCGGGCCATTTCATCATCAGGATCAGGAAACCGGCCAGCACGGTAACCACCGCACTCCAACGAAACCACCATAAGGCCGATGGCATCAATTGCGGCACGACCTTTCCTTTCGTTCCCGCATCAAGGCCCTTCATAAAGTTGACATTCACCAGATTAAAAAAATAAAGAAGGCCTATCCACGTAATTCCGGCCAAAAAGTGAACCCATCGGAACAGCAACTCGAACAGATCGACGCCTGGCATAATTCCTCCTTTTAGCGGGTAACGTAATAATTTAAGTCGGCTTTTCGTCCACAAGCCGCGTCTGTTTGATTGATTTACATAAAAACGTAAAGTACACCTTTCCGTTTCGTATTGTCAACCCAATAATCCGCGCAGACCTCAAGCCAACTTGTGGACTGTTGTCGATACGACTTATCAGTCTTTGATTGATCCGGGATTGGCTAACGGGCAAACACAAAAGACGGTCCTTTGAGTCTTAGCGAAACACGAGCCGTTTCCTCGTTTTGCTTTCGATGGGCGCAGGCCGATTTCTTCGATTGGCTAAAATGACGGGGTCGATGATCTCACCGCAACCCAAACACCGCCAACCGAAAAAATAGAGCGTCCCCGTGTCATCCCGCAGATCCTCAAAGGACTCGTGGACCATATAGCTTTCGCAGCGTGGACATTTCATCGAAAATCCCCTGCTTTTCAAACTTGAAACTTGATGTTTCATATTTGAATTATAATCAGGCATAGCGAGGTTGTCAAGGAAAAACGGAGGTCCGGTAGAACGGTTGCCGTCGAATAAAACTGCCGTCTGTTCTGAAACGAGGCTTTTAAATGGATGGAGCCGACGCGTGGAAAGAGGGAAACGGGTGGTACGGATGTTACGGGTTGTAAGGAGTTTTCATTTTGGGACGGTTTATACCAAACTCATTGATCCTTCTCCACAACGTTGTACGACTGATCTTCAGCCGTTCAGCCGCTTCCTTGTAGTTCCATCCCGTTTGGGACAGAACCTTGAACACGAGTTGTCGCTGCACGGCCTTGAAGGGATCCTCGCGCTTCATGGCCAAATCCACAAAGTCGTCCTTCACATAAAAGATGTCCTTGGGCAGATGCAAGGGCAGAATGGTATGGCCTTGGCATAGAACGACGGCATGTTCGATGATGTTTTCAAGCTCTTGGATGTTTCCCGGGTAATCATAATTCAGCAGGATCTGCAGGGATGCCGGATCCACAGACGCGATCTTTTTTTCCATCCAGTTGTTGAACCGTTTTAGAAAGTACTGAATCAAGAGGGGGATGTCGTCTCGACGTTCACGCAGGGGTGGAAGCGCAATCGAAACCTCCCGAAGCCGATCATAAAGATCGTGACGGAACCCGACTGGCTCAATCGCGGACTTGAGATCCCGATGTGTGGCCGCGACCACCCGAACATCCGCCCGAATCGGCCGGTCATCCCCTTCCCGTTTGAACTCATGCTCCGTTAGAAATCGCAGCAGTTTGGCTTGTGTCGCCGGATTGAGATATCCGATTTCGTCCAGGAAGAGCGTCCCGCCTTCGGCCAATTCCAAACGGCCGATCTGACTCGAAACGGCGCCGGTAAAGGCCCCCCTTACATAACCGAACAGTTCATGTATCAAGATCGAATCGGTCATTTCACCGCAATTGACCTTGACGAAGGGCTTATCACGACGAGGACTGTTCTGATGAATGGCATGGGCCAGGAGCTCTTTCCCCGTGCCGGGTTCCCCTTCGATCAAGACGGTCGAATCGGTCTTGGCCAGCTCCGGCAAAAGGGCATACACTTCTTGCATCCGGTGATTCTTGCCGACAATATTTTCAAAAGAATATTTTCCCCTCAAGGCTTCGTTTAAGGCCTCAATCTGGGAACGATCACGGATAATCTCGACGCCCCCGATGACCCGACCGTGTTTATTTTTGAGAAGAACGGTATTCGTGCTGACAGTCACCGAACGGCCGCTTTTATTTCTCAGAACCGTCTCATAGTTCAGGATGTTTCGGCTGGTGGATAGGGTTTGCTCGAGCAGGCATTCATGATCGCAGGCCGCGCACCGAACGACCTGCGCGCAGGACATCTCCCTCGCCTCTTCCTTGGAGTAGCCCAACAATCGTTCGGCCGCTTTGTTGAGATACTTGACCTTCTTGTCCAACCCGATGGTCACGACACCGTCGTTCAGGGAATCGAGGACCGCCTCGGTATCGATCTGTTTGGCATCCAGTGCTTTCATAACTGAAATTCATTTTAAACCCGCATTGCCGCTTAGTCAACAGCGATCTTTTGCTCACCTAAATCATGCGATCGACGATCGCGCAGAGTTCTTTAACGGCATCGGCCGATTTTCTTAAACCGGCCTCCTCTTCCGATGCGAGACGGAACTCCATGATCGCCTCCATCCCCCCGTGTCCTAACTTCACGGGAACCCCGACGAAGAGATCCTGAATCCCGTACTCGCCTTTGCAGAGCGCCGCGCAGGGGAGAACCTTCTTTTTATCGCGAAGGATGGCCTCCACCATCTCGGCAATGGCGGCGGATGGGGCGTAGTAGGCGCTTCCGGTCTTCAGTAGTTTGACGATCTCGCCCCCTCCATCACGGGTTCGCTGGATGATGACGTCGAGCCGGATCTTGGGAATGAAGTCCATCACCGGCACCCCGCCCACCGTGGTGTAGCGTGGGAGGGGAATCATACTGTCCCCGTGCCCGCCCATCACGATCGCCCGGACCGTTTCGACCGAAACGCGAAGCTCTTGCGCAATGAAGGCCGCCATTCGGGCCGAATCCAGCACCCCGGCCATGCCGATCACCCGTTCCCGCGGGAATCGAGTAACCTTGTAGGCCACATAGGTCATGGCATCGAGCGGATTCGAAACGACGATGATCACGGCCTGCGGAGAACGGGCCGCCACCTGCTCCGACACGCTCTTCACGATCTTGGCATTGGTGGACAGCAGATCGTCGCGGCTCATCCCCGGTTTTCGCGGAACGCCGGAGGTGATGACGACCAGATCCGATCCTTCGGTCTCGGCATAATCATTCGTGCCGCGTATTTGCGTATCGTAGCCGAAAATGGGCGCCGATTCGGCTAAATCCAGCGCCTTGCCCCGGGCCAAATCGTGGTCGATATCGAGCAAGACCAACTCTTCGGCCAGTCCCCTCTCCACCAGCCGCTGGGCGGTCGTTCCACCGACGTTGCCCGCCCCGATGATCGCGAGCTTTCTTCGTTTCATTTCGGCCTGCTCCCTGCAGTTTTGTTGATCGCTCAGCCTGCCCTAAAAATCCGGTTTACGATACCACACGATAGAAAAGAGGTCAAGGAAGGGACGCTGAGGCTCAACGGACCAAGGAGCGGTCCTGCCCTTTCCACCGTTTGTAGAGCATCGGAATCAAGGACAATAGGATCAGCAGCCCGACGGCGCCGGCGAACCGCCAGGAATAGATGTTCGCGAGGGCGCTGCCGAGATAGACATAGGCAAAGGTTCCCGGAATGATTCCAAGAAAGGTTCCGAGGAAATAATCCCTCGCGCCGATCTTCGAGATCCCGGCCACGTAATCGAGGACGTTGAACGGAACGAGCGGAATGAGCCTCAAGTAGAAGATCACCTGAAAGCCGTGTGTGGCGGCCTGCTCATCAATCGTGTTGAGGGTCTTAAATCGTTCTTTGAGCACCCGCGCGACGAAGTCGCGGCCCATGTATCGGGCCACGAAGAAGGCAAGCGTTGCGCCGATCGTCGCGCCGATCACGGTCAGGACCGTTCCCCAGACCGCGCCGAAGGCGAGACCCCCGCCGATCGTGATGATCCAGCCCGGAACAAAGAAGACCGGCGCGATGCTGTAGATCAGAAGATAGAGAAGCGGCGCAAGGAACCCGACCGATTGAATCGCGGCGCGAAGCTCCTCCGGTCGGATATATCGGCCAAGGTCGGTCAGTTGAAACGCCAAAATAGTGAGGACGACAAAAAGCAGGAGTCCTACAAACTTTAAGGTCTGTGAAGAAAACCCCATAGATGAGACCCTAACAACAACCCGGCCCGCAAGCGTCTTTTTCGCCGCCCGCCGCCGCGGCCTGCGTCGTCTCGACGATCGTCTGGTCCGGTTCCACGAGGGTAAAATGGCCGGCATACGGACCGGCCTTGAGTTTCGCCGCCGTGTCGGTGCAGACCTCGACCGCCTCGTCTCGAGGGAAGAGATGCCCTTCCTCGTCCGTCACGGCCTTAAACGGCCCGCGATAGATCGCCCGTTGCCCGATATAAACGCATCCTTCCTTCTTCTCGTACTTGTACCCCCGCACCGTCACGGAATAAAACCGATAGCCTTCGACCTCTTTCCAGTACGCCTTCTTGAGCACCTCCAGCCCGTAAAAACCGGCCCGTTCGAGATCCGACAGAAACTCCTCCTCCGTCAAGGCCCCGGAAAGGCATTCGCCCCAGAGCTGCTCATTCGCCCGGATGGCGGGGGGCACCGGCGCTTCCGTCACGATGTCCGAGACCACGATCCGTCCATGGTCTTTCAAGACCCGCCACATCTCGGCAAAGACGGCCGGTTTGTCCGGCGAAAGATTGATGACACAGTTGGATGTGATGAGATCGACTGATCGGTCTTCGACCGGCATCCGCTCGAGATATCCTTTTCGGAATTCCACCACGTCATAACCGAGATTCCGGGCCACGATCCGGTTGTTCCGATTCGCCACCGAAAGCATTTGATCGGTCATGTCCACCCCGATCACACGGCCTTCCGGCCCCGTCTTCTTTGCCGCAATGAAACAGTCGATCCCTCCGCCGGAACCCAGATCGACCACCGCCTCGCCGGGTTGAATCTCCCCCGACGCGATCGGCGAACCGCATCCGTAGAACCGCTGCAGGACCTCCTCCGGAATATGACGGATATCATCCGCATCGTAATTCACCGGACAGCACAACTCGGGCTGGGGCTTCTCGGCCGCTTTGCTGTAAAACTCCTGGACGATCTTGTGCGGTTTTTCGACATCGAAAGAGAGGACGCAGTTGGAATGAAGCGTGCCGACCTCCTGATCGGCGATCAGCTCCTCATTCGTGCCGCAGACGACGCCTCCCTCGCCCATGGCATGGTAAATCAGGGGAGCCGAAAAGCCGGAACGGCAGTTGAAGGCCGATCGTTTCTCGGAAGCCAGATCGAATATCACATCCTCGATCATCTCCCGGTAGAGTGGATAGCAAGGATCCTCGCCCAGAATGGTTCCGGCGCCGGTTTGTGCTTCGGCGTAGAAGTAACTATGCTCGATATCGCCTCCGCCGGTGATGAACCGGTAAGGATCTCCCTCCACCCCGGCCTTCCGCACGAGCGAGGCGGAGCGGAACTGCCGGGCGGCCGGGCTTTCAAGCCACAAGGCCTTCACGGAATGGACCGTCGCATCCCCCATGTCCAGCGGCGCATGGCCGGCGAACGAGGCCGAGGGATAGAGATGTCCGTCCGAGTAGAGGCAGAGGCTGTCCCAGCCGGCATTGCCCAGATCAAACTTGACGCCGGGCCGGCCATTCACCCGGAGCTTCAACGATTCATAGTTGTCGAAGAAGATCCCCAGGCCGTCCGCGCGCCGTTTGACCGCCCGGGCAAGATCAAGCAACTGCTCGCTCGTCGGAAAAAGCCCCCGAAACACATTCAAGGCCCTGCCGCGACGATGCAGCCAAAGGAGATGAATCGATTTTGCGCCAAGGGATCGGGTCAGTGCCGGAAGGTTCACCATATCTTGGAGGTTTGTTCCGGTCACGGCCGCCGTGAGCGAGGTTTCAAATCCAAGATCGCTCGCGGTCTTGAGGCCCTCTGTGATCAGACGGAACGTCCCCTCGCCCCGGATCGGATCGTTGATCTCGGGCCTGGATCCGTCCAGGCTGACCTGAAGTTTCAAACGCTCGCGGTTCTGCCGCTTCAGAAGCGATAGGCGTTCGCCGCGGAGCAGAGTGGCGTTGGTCAGGATGATCAGCTCCGCCTTTTTCACCTTTGTGATGTACTCGATCAGATCAAAGATATCCGGCCGGACGAACGGCTCCCCGCCGGTGAAATAGAAACGGTAGGCGCCCAGATCCGAGACCTCGTCGATCATGGATTTTAGACGTTCGGTCGTCAAACCGGGATCCCCTCCGGGATGAGATTCGACAAGGCAGTGGGTACAGGTCAGGTTGCAGGAATTATTGGTATGAAACCAGAATTCGCGCAGCCGCGTGGGCTTAAGATAATCGGCCCGGCCGGTGTATCGCGGCCGGCTGAAGGATGTCGTGGAGAGGATGCGACGGCGGAGCGCCTCTCGAACAAAGGAATGGACATGAACCCAGGCCTTGGCATATTCAAGGGACTGAAGCGCCGCATACTCGCGGACGATCTCGCCGAAGGACCGCTTTTCGTCGAACCGATCCAGAATGCCGGCCCCGCGTTCGTCGGTCGCGATCCAGTTGGGACCGTCGTCGTCGATCACGAAACAGATTCCGTCCCGCACGAACCGCGAGAGGGAAGGCGAATGCAAAACGGTTTCGTCCTTTAACTCCACCATCGAATTCTCCTTATCCTTCCTTTACGCCGGCGTTACGGCACGACGATGATCTTGCCCGCCATATGATGAAAAGGGAGGTGACAGGTGTATGGATATTCTCCCGGAGTGGTAAAGGTTTGACGGTACTTGTGAAGATGCGGAAGCTGTCCGACGTCGATCACGCGCATTCGTGGAGGGGATTCCTTCTGATCACAGGGCTCTTTCCCTTCGCTGCTGACGAGCGTATGCGTCTCACGATCCTGATTGACCCAGACCACCGTCGTCCCGGCCTTGATCGTCACGACCGACGGGTTGAAGGCATTTTCACATCTCAGGGCCGCGTCCGGGACAATGGAGACCACAACCTCGTCGGGTGGAACCTCCTCCGTCGCGCCGATCCCCCGCCCGACCAGAATGCTTAACAGCACGGCCGGCCAAACGATGCCTCCCGCCCTCATCTTCATGATGATCCCTGGCTCCCGATTTCCTTCCTCGGTATCCGGACAGACAATAGCCGCAAGGTCTTACGCCTGGACATCCACCGCGATCATTTTGCCGTTTTCTTCTTTGTAGCCGACCATCACCCGGTCCTTGACCTTGAGCTCTTTGAGAATTTTATCGGTCGCCTCAAAGGTCATCAGGTGGTCCGTCTCGGCATCCCGGATCGTGAAGGTCTTGGCCTTCGCGTCAATCGCCATGACGCTCCCGACATGCTTGTTCGGCCCGGCCGACTTGCAGGCCCAGATCGCCGTCACCGATCCCAGCAGAAAAACGGCCAGGACCGCAACCAGAACAATGGATCGATTCTTCATGATCTATCCCTCCTGTGATACGAACCATTTGATACGAACCATTATGCCTCAAGCCGTCCGGCTTTGGCAATACCAATACCGTGTCAAGAAGAAAGGGGTTGACTCGTAGCGCTGAACTTGATATAGTATGTTTTGTGTGCAAACCGCCCTCCATACCTATCCGTACTGGAGGGCGGTTTTGTGTGTCCCAACGGGGAAAAGGACCTTCCTGAACACGCGAAACGGCCGCCGGTGAGGGACGCCCCAATCAACATCATATTACAAGGAGTGGAGAATGAACCAAGCATTTGCCGGAACAGAAACACTTGCAAGACCCATCGACTATCTCGCGGTAACGTTTTTTTCCATCACCGTACTCGCGGCCTTGATCGGCGTCCCGATCTTCGGTTTGACCCACGGTTACACGGGGCTGGACTGGACCTTGTTCGGCATCCTGTATGCCGTGACCGGATTGGGAATCACCGTCGGATACCATCGCCTAATCTCGCACCGGAGCTTCGCCTGCCCGGAGGCCGTGAAGGTGGCGTTTCTGATCGCGGGAGGATGGGCCTTTCAAAATTCGGCCTTAAAATGGTCGGCCGATCACGTGCGGCATCATGCAAAAGTAGATCAGGAAGAAGATCCCTACAACGCAACGAAGGGATTCTGGTACAGCCACGTTCTCTGGCTCATGCTCAAAGACCCCTATGCCGATGATAAATACACCGCCCAGTTCAAAAAGGACAGGCTGGTGGTTTGGCAGGACAAATATTATCTCCCGATCCTTGCTTCGGGTTTCATCCTGCCTTTCTTGGCGGGGCTTGTTCATGGAGGATGGATGAGCGGCCTCAGCTGTTTTCTCTTGGCCGGCGTGGGTCGGGCCTTTCTGGTGCTCAACTCCACCTTTTGCATCAATTCGATCTGCCACATGTGGGGAGACCAGCCCAACGGCACGGACAACAGCAGCCGCGACAGTTGGTGGATCTCACTCATTACCTTCGGCGAAGGCTATCACAATTACCACCATGCCTATCCACGGGATTATCGGAACGGTCCCAAATGGTACAATTTCGATCCGTCCAAGTGGCTGATTTTCGGCCTGTCCAGTTTGGGCCTGGCCGCAAACCTGTGCCGGGTCAGCCCAAAAACAAATTAACACAAAGATCTCGAAGGGGCACCCGGCCGTGAAAAGGCGGGGTGCCTTTTTTTCAAAGCAAACCGCCACGGGATGGGCCGGGGACTTATTTTATCTTGGTGACCTGGACGTATCTCATGCGAAGGGCATAGAGCGTTTGCGTCAGCATCTCGGATTCGTCGGGCGTAAGGTTTCCCTTCGTCTTTTCTTCCAAGAGTCCGAGCAGATCGATCAGCTCTTTTGCTTGGTCAAGGTTCACGGGTGGAGTCGCCCCCGGACCCGATCCGGCGCCGGGCAGAAGCGTTTCACCCATGGATAGGAGCGCCGATGCCCCCAGCGAGTAGATAAAGGAGGTGAAATCGGGCGGGCGTGGATGGTCGGGAGCGGGCGTGGCTGTCTGACCTGGATCTGCAGGAGCATTCGCGTCATCAAATCGAGGCCGGCGATCCGTTACCTTAAACGACGTTGATCCCGTCGATATCCCCGACTTGGCTTCTTCCAAACGCCCCTTTTCCACTTTCGGCTTTAAGATCTCCCGCTCTCGGATCTCCAACTCGGGAAGTGTCAGATCCAGATCATGCAACGGACGGGAACGGTGCTTTTCTTCTTTGGGGGGAACCGGAGGAACAGCGGCGGGTTTCTTGGGAGGATTGGGCGTCGCAGGCGCCGCCTTCTCTTCCGCGGCCGGCAACGGCGTGGCGCATCGCGAACAGACGGTGGCGATCTTCTCTTCATGTCCGCAAGCCGGACAGCGCATAATCCCTCTCACCAGACTTTATTCCAACTGCGTTGATTATTGTTAAGTATACCTTTATCTTTTCTTTTACGCAACGGGCCGAAGATCAAAACCGGAAGATCACCCTTGACAGGTTTCAGACCGACCGGTATGATGATGATCCGTAAGAAAAGAGATTCTACACAGACATAGATCCCCCAGCTCGCAAACGCGAGCGAGAGGGGGAGGCTCCGTCTGGCTCCGCCAGCGGAGGGAGCGACGCAAGCCCCTAAATTAGATGAGGAGACGATTTTGATGACCGGATGGATACCGATTGCGTTGTGGGCAAGCCTATGGTTTCTGAACATCTCCGACAGTTTCATGAGCGCGGCCCTCGCAGCCTCGGCCACCCCGCCGGCCTCAACCACCGCACAGGTGCCGAATGAATATACAAAAGGCGAGGCAGCCTTTAACCGATACTGCGCGGCGTGTCACGGTAAAGTGGCGGCCGGGACCGACCACGGGCCGACCTTCATCCACCGGATCTATGAGCCGAACCACCACGGCGACCAGTCCTTTTTGCTCGCCCCGCGGATGGGGGTCCGCGCCCACCACTGGAATTACGGAGACATGCCCAAGATCGAGGGCGTATCGGATGAGGATCTCAAGCAGATCGTCGGTTATATCCGCTGGCTGCAGCGGCAAGCCGGTATCAACTGATCATCAACCCTTCTCAAATCATCATGTCGGATGATTCCTTCACAACCCGAGAGCGCGAGCGGCTCGCTCCGTTCTTTACGAATCTCGATCGGGATATCTTCGGCCTCAAACTACCCCAGGAAGTGGCCGGGGCGCTCTTCTCGCGGTACAGCCGTTCGGCCAAGAACCTTCGCCGCGTGTTCTTGGACGAATTCTTAGGTGAGATGGGGACGATCCATGCGCCGGCCTCCGCCCCCGACGCGGCCGCGTTGAAAAAAGCCCGCGCCTTCTACGACCGCGTCCTGGTGGGTTATGGAGACGATTCCGTCGCCCAATTAGGCGGGGCCCACATCGCCTGCGAGAGGATCTCGAACCTCGCAGCCAAGCTGATCGAAGACTCGCGGATCGGGATCGCCCCGCTCGAAAAATCCACACGGTATGTGCGATTCGACAAAAAAGATCCGCAGGACGACTATCCGTTTTACAAAGAGCCCTGCATCATGGCCTCTCGGCATGCCTCGCACTATCAGGAGGCGATGACCCTTCTGTTCGATGCCTATGCCCGACAGATGGATCCCGTGATTGAATACATCCAAAAGCGCTTGCCGATTCATGAGATGTCTTTTAAACACCCCCGGTCCGGGGAGACCTTGAACGATCAGGATATCGAACGTGATCCGGAACTCGCGAAGTGGGCTCAAACCGCCTATCGATCGACGATACGGGCCCATGCCTGTGATCTGCTCCGGGCCTATCTGCCGGTCTCGACGAAAACGAATGTGGGTCTCTTCGGAACCGGTCAGGCCTTTGAGTATCTTTTGACCAAACTCTATTCTCACCCCCTGACCGAGATGAAACAACTGGCCGAGCAGATGCACGCCGAACTGAATCAGTTGATCCCGTCTTTTGTGAAGCGGGCGCGGCCGAGCGAATATCTGTCCGAGACCTATCAAGCGACACGTCGCTTGAGTCAGCAACCGGCGACCGATCGGAACACAACTGCCGCAGAGGCGGTCGCGCTCCTTGATTATGACGCCGAGGCCGAGGAGCGGGTCCTATCCGCCATTCTTTATCCGCACACACGACGCTCCCTCGCACAGATCCGGGCGGAGGTCAAACATTGGAGTCCTGAACACCGCCGGGAAGCGCTCAATGACTATCTAGGACGACGAAGGCACCGCCGTGACAAACCGGGCCGGGCCTTTGAGCAGGTTTATTATACCTTTGACCTCCTGGGCAATATCGGGATGTATCGGGACCTTCATCGGCACCGGATCCTGTCTCAGGAGCGTCAGGATTTTACCGTCGCGCATGGCTACGAGACGCCGAAGGAGTTGAGGGAGATCGGATTCGGCGAGGAGTTTGACCGGTGCATGGCCCAAGCGGCCGCGGTCTACGATCGGATCTACGCAGATTTTCCACACGAAGCCCAGTACGTGGTGCCGTTCGCCTATCGGGTCCGCTGGTACATGAAATTAAATCTCCGGGAGCTGGTGCATATGGCCGAACTCCGAACCATGCCCCAGGGGCATTCCGACTATCGGTCCATGGTTCAGGAGATCTGCCGGCAGGTCGAGGCAGTGCATCCCACGCTCCTGCATTATGCCCAGTTTATCGACTGGAACGATTACGACCTCGGCCGCCTCCAGTCCGAGATGCGAACGGAGTATAAAAAATCCGGTCTCATTCAAGATCCCTCTTCCGGATCGTAACGCCGGATCACGCAAGAAAATCCCATGCAGGACAAAAACCGCTTCGCATTGAAGGAATGGGCCGTCGTCTTGAAGGCGTTGTCGGAAGGCCGGCAGACGATTCTATTGCGCAAAGGCGGATTGATCGAAAAGAAAGTCGGTTTCACAATCGAGCACGCCGAGTTTTTTATTTATCCGACCTATCTTCATCAGCAGCGGATGGGCGTCGTCCCGGAGGCGGCGGCCGATCTTGAGCAACTCTTCGCCTCACCGCCTCCGGAAGATCGGATCATTCTTTCCCATTATGCGGTGGTCGAGGAAGCCGTCAAGATCACCGACATGGAGCGGTTAAGAACCTTGGAAGGCTATCATTACTTGAATACTCGGGAAGTTGAGAAACGTTTCTTCTACGGCAAAGCGCCGGGGCTTCATCTCATTCTCTTGCGCGTCTACCGACTCCCCGAACCTTTTCGGCTGCGGCCCCGTCCCCATTACGCCGGATGCCGGTCCTGGGTGGATTTGGGTGAGGAACTATGGACGGCCGGATGCCGTCCGGTTCTCGACGACGCCGCCTTCGATAAGAAAACCGTGCGTATTGCGGAAATCCTGAGCCGCTCTGCCCAATCCTACCCTTCGGACTAAAAAAGCTTGACAGGAAGGACTGCCTTCATTATACTTGATCACGAATAGACTAACCGGTCAGTTTTTTGGTGAAGCCATGTCGAGCAAAGGCGAATTGACAAAACAAAAAGTCCTTAAAACTGCCCGGGAGCTGTTCTATCTCAACGGGTACAACAACACCAGCATCGAGGACATCCTGAAGACCAGCAAGATCAAGAAGGGGAACCTTTATTTCCACTTCAGCAGCAAGGAAAAACTTGGGTACGCCGTGCTCGAAAGCTATCTCATCGAAGAGGCGCAACTGCTCGACCGGATCTTTGCCGCACCCGGCAGCCCGATGGAGCGGGTCTATCGGTTGTTCGATTCCTCGAGGAAACATCTGCGCGAGCAAGGCTGCCGCGGCGGTTGTCCCATCGGGAATTTCGCGCTGGAGATGTCGGACATTCACAACGGCTTCCGGAAAAAGATTAATAGGGTTTTCGACGCCTGGTGCGACCGTTTAGAAAAACTTCTTCGGGAAGCGAAACGGGCCGGTGAACTTCCGCCCTCCATCAACCCAAAGGCCCTGGCCAATATGATGGTCGCGGTCTGGGAAGGCGGCGTGATGCTGGTGAAGACCAGAAAAGATCCGCGGATCATGGGGGATTGCATCAAAAGTTTAAGGGGGATCGTCGAGGCCTACCGGGCCTAAATGTTTTTACAGTTTTAATTTACCGACTGGTCGGTAAATTAAAAGGAGGTTAACATGAAAGGAGGTGTTTCATGCGTTGCCCGCGTTGCAAGGGACTCATGGTCGATGATTGGTTCCAGGATATCTACGATGAAGCGGGACAGATGCGTTTCAAGGGGTATCGTTGCACGACCTGCGGCGAGGTCCTGGATCCCGTGATTCTTCATAACCGTCAAGTCGGGCCGGAAGGCATTCCGGGCCGCCGGCGAAGGCGTTTGAGTCCGGCAGGAGTTTCATAATGTCCGATGGAAGGATGGTGATAAAGATGCAAGGATTTTATCCGATCATCGCATTCGGCGTTATCCTATTTTACATGGCCGTCGTCCTGGTTATTTTCATGTATGCCCTCATGATTCGACTGCTTCCGATGCAGGCCAAGATTCCGGTCGTCAGCGGTTCGCTCAAGCGATTCAAGGCTTGGTTTCGTTAGCTCACCTGAAACCCGCCGATTGATTTTCGGAACCAAACGCCTTATAGTAACGGATCAACAGAGGGCGGTTCGTTCAATGGTTCCAAAATCCGATGCAGCGGACGTCGTCATTGTGGGCGGCGGAATGGGCGGCTTGGTGCTGGCCCTGTCCCTGGCCCGGATGGGCCGGACCGTGGCCGTCGTGGAACGCCAGGCCAAGCTTGCCCCTTATGCACGCGGGGAGCTTCTCCAGCCGAACGGTCTTCGTATTCTCGATCGGCTCGGATTATCGGAAAAACTCAAAACCCTGCCGGCTCATACGGCCCACCGGTACCATTTCCATCGCATCGGCGGCGGGAAACTCTGCACGGTCGACTACCGGATGCTCCCGCCCCCGTGGAATTACACGCTGATCACCCTCCCCCACCATCTTCTAAACCTCCTTCTTCAGGAGCTGGAACGTACCGACCACGTTCGTCTCCTGACCGGAACCGATTTCAAGGATCTGCTTATCCACCGCAATAAGATAACCGGCATCCGGGTGGAAAAGGAGGGTCGGCTCATCGAACTGCACGCGCCCGTCGTGATCGGCTCGGACGGGGCCCATTCCCGCGTTCGGGAGCGGCTCGGGATTCGGTCGCGATTGCATACCTATCGAGAGGGTTATCTGACGATGGTCATCCCGCGTCCGGCCGGATTTGACGACGAGGCGCGATATTACGTCGGACGCGGCGAAATCCTCGGACTGTTTCCGGTCTCGGATCGGGAGCTGTACCTTTTTTATATGATCCCGGTCATCGACCGTGAAACGATTAAACAACAACGGGTCGAGACGGTAACCGCAACGATCGCAACGATCGACTCCGACTTGGCCGAGCCGCTCCGAACCGTCGCGTCGTGGGATCAGGTCGGGTACATGTCCTGTGTATGCGTGCGCGCGGAACGCTGGACGGCCGACGGAGCGGCCTTGATCGGGGATGCCGCGCATGCGATGAACCCTCATGTCGCCCAAGGCCGCAACCAGGCCATGGAGGATGCGATGGCCCTGGCCGAGGTCCTTGAGGACGGCTTCTTGTCCGGAGACTTCAGTCAGGCGCGGCTGAACCGTTATGAGAAGAAACGTCGTCCGGACGTGGAGCGCCTTCAGCGCATGGGAGACGAATTGACTCTGCTCTGGAATACCGCGCTGCCGCCTCTCGCCTGGCTCCGGGACCGGATCTTCAAAGGCATGGCGCGGCATCCCGAAGTTCGGGAGCGGGTGGTCAGGACGATCTCCGGACTCGAAATCCGGCCGCTGGGCATCTTGGATCGCCTCCGCGTCTTCCTGCCGTAACTGAACGGGGACAGATTTGAAATCTGTCCCCCCCGTTGCTTTTTGCCGGCCTTAAAGATAAAATGATTCTCAAAAGGAGACGCTTTATGCCCGACTATTCTCCCGGTTTGGCCGGCGTGCCGGCCGCAAAATCCAAGATCAGTGATATCGACGGTCAAAAAGGCATACTGGAATATCGCGGATACCGGATCGAGGTTCTGGCCGAAAAAAGTCGTTTCATCGAGACGGCCTATCTCCTTCTGTTCGGGAAGCTGCCCACCGCCTCCGAGCTCCGAGGCTTCAGCACGGATCTCTGCGCTCACCGACGGATCAAATACCGGATCACGGACCTCATGAAATGCCTTCCGGAGCATGGGCATCCCATGGATGCGCTCCAGGCCGCCGTGGCGGCGCTCGGGATGTTCTACCCGGCCAAGAACGTCAAAGATCCCGAGGTCCAATACCATTCGGCCGTGCGCCTGATCGCCAAGCTTCCGCCCATTGTGGCGGCCCATGCCCGGATGCGGCACGGCGACGATCCGATCCCGCCCCGAGACGACCTCGATCACGCGGCTAATTTTTTATACATGCTGACCGGGAAACCGCCGGAGCCGATGATGGCCGAGATCCTGGACGTCGCCCTGATTCTGCACGCCGAACACACCATGAACGCCTCGACCTTCAGCGGCCTGGTTACGGCCTCGACACTGGCCGATGCCTATACGGTCGTCTCCTCCGCCATCGGGACCCTTCTAGGCCCGCTGCACGGCGGCGCCAACGAGCAAGTGATCGATATGCTCCGGGAGATCGGGGCCGTGGCGAACGTTCGATCCTACCTTGAGAAGAAACTGGCGGCCAAAGAAAAGATCATGGGATTCGGTCATCGTGAATATAAAGTCAAGGATCCCCGGGCCGTCATCGTGCAGAAGCTGGCACAGAAGATGTTCGAGCGTTACGGTCGGTCGCCGCTCTATGAGATCGCACTGGAGACCGAACGGGTCGGGACGGAACTTTTAAGCAGCAAGGGCGTTCATGCCAATGTTGACTTCTATTCAGGAATTGTGTATGAAAAGATGGGAATCGAGAAGGACCTTTTCACGCCGGTCTTTGCCTTAGCCCGCGTCGTGGGGTGGTTGGCCCACTGGATCGAGCAGTTGAAGGACAACCATATTTTCCGTCCGACTGAAATCTATGAAGGCGAGCATGACCAAACATATCTTCCAATGGATCAGCGACCCTAACTTGAGAGACTCGTGAGGAAGGAGGAGCCCATGCCGAAGAAGACCCGAAAAACCAAAGCCAAGAAAATCAAGAAGATCGTCCGCAAAGCCGTCGCAAAAAAAACGAAAAAACCGGCCAAGAAAAAAACGGCCGCAAAAAGAAAAACCGCATCAACGAAGGTCAAACCGGTGAAAAAGCCGGCGGCCGGAAAATCCGCAGCGACCGCAAAACCCTCACGCCCCCCGGCGATGAAGAAGGCTCCGTCCGTCCCGATGGTCGCGGAGCAACGGGTCGGCATTGTGACGCATTATTACAGCCATCTCAACGTGGCGGTCGTCAAGCTGGATCAAGGCGCCCTTCAGGTGGGCGACTCCATCCATATCAAGGGGCACACGACCGATTTCCAACAGCGCGTGGACTCGATGCAGATCGAGCATCAATCGATTCAGCGGGCGGATCTGGGGCAGGAATTTGGCTTGAAGGTTTCCGAACATGTACGCGAACATGACGTCGTTTACAAAATGCTCGGATAGCGACCCGCCCGTTTCTCCAGAGCACAAAAAGGCGGAGCCCTCTAAAAAGTTCAGCCTTATCTTTTCTTATTAATGGATAAGCAACGGTTCCAGCCGGCTCCAAAGGTTATCCGCGATTTTTTGATAACCTTGCGCGGTCGGATGGATCCCGTCGGCTTGATTGAGACTCGACTGGCCCGCGACCCCTTCGAGAAAAAACGGGATCAGTGTCAGCCGGTAGCGCGCAGCCAGTTCCGGAAATATTTTTTTGAACCCCTCCGTATATTCTTTCCCGTAATTCGGCGGCATTCGCATCCCGGCCAGAATAACTCGGATATGTTCCCTTTGAAGCGACTCAATGATGTCGGCCAGGTTCTTTTTGGTTTGGACAATGCCGAGGCCGCGCAGTCCGTCGTTCGCGCCCAATTCCAGTATCACGATCTCGGGCCGGCTTTGCAGAATCCACGGGATCCGACGCAGACCGCCGGCCGTCGTCTCCCCGCTCATGCCCGCATTGACCACGCGGTAGGGATAACCCGACTCACGGATCTTTCGCTCCAGCACGGCGGGGTAGGCTTCGTCCACGGCCACCCCCAATCCGGCCGTCAGGCTGTCTCCAAATGCGACGATGATTCTCCTTTGATCGGATGGTGACGCTTTCAAACCGGACGGAGCCGTCGCCTCGGAGCCGACCGCCCTGGAAGGACCGTTGGAAGAGTGATCGTCAGAATTCTGTCGGCAGCCGCTCCAACCGAGAGGAAACAGCAATAGAACAATACAATAAGCAAGACATTTTCTATCCAATCACAATCTCCTAATCTCAAAGATCATGAAACCGCGATTTATATGACCTGATGGATAGTGTATAATACAAATTCAATGACCGCAAGACCAGGAGAATGAATCTCTAAAATCCCATGATCCATGTTTCCAATCTAACCATGCGTCTTCCCAGCGGCGGAAGGATGGTGACGATTCTCGACGGGATCAATCTCGACGTCCCTGAAAAGCAGTTTCTGGCCGTGGTGGGGCCTTCCGGAAGTGGAAAAACGACGCTGCTCGGACTGCTGGCCGGACTGGACCGGCCGACCGCAGGTTCGATCCGGTTTAACGGGACGTCACTGACCGATCTCGGCGAGGACGAACTGGCCCGCCTGCGGCGTGAGAAGATCGGAGTGATCTTCCAGTCATTTCATCTGATCCCGACACTGACCGCCTTTGAAAACGTCAAGGTCCCCTTGGAACTTCGAGGCGATCCCGATGCCGACCGCGAGGCGCTCCGCCTACTGGACGAGATCGGCCTGGCCGACCGGAAGGACCACTACCCGGTTCAGCTCTCGGGAGGGGAACAGCAGCGCGTCGCGATCGCCCGGGCCTTTATCGGCCGCCCGGAATTTCTCCTGGCCGATGAACCCACCGGCAATCTGGATTCGGCCAACGGACAGCGCGTCATTGATCTCCTTCTCCGCCTCCATCGGGATCGGGGGAGCACCTTGATACTGGTCACTCACGATCCGTCCCTGGCGGTTCATGCCGAACGAATCGTCTCCCTGCGGGACGGACGGATCGTCCAGGATGAAGAGCGGGCCCCTGAATGAACCGGTTTGTAATTAAAATGGCCTGGCGCGAGGCGCGGAGATCCTACCGGCATCTCCTCTTTTTTCTGTCCTCCATCGCGATCGGTGTGGGATCAATCGTCGGGGCCGGAAATATCGCGGCCAACCTGGAGGCGATGACCCATCACGAAGCACGCAATCTTCTGGCGGCCGATCTGGAGGCCCGGCTGAACCGCCCACTGTCGGTCCAAGGGGAATCGGTCCTGTCGGACCTTACACGCGATGAGATTCGATTCATCCGGGTCACCGAATTGACCGGCATGGCATCGGCAGCCGATTCGGGCAAGACTCAGCTGGTCGAGATCAAGGCGGTCGAGACTGGTTATCCCCTCTACGGTCGGCTCCAGCTCGATCCCCCGATATCCGATCCCTTCCTCAATCCGGACGCGATCTGGGTCCAAGAGGCGCTTCTGATCCGGCTCCATTTGAAGGTCGGAGATCCGGTGAAACTGGGAGAGGCGCTGTTTACGATCCGGGGCGTGATTCGCCGTGAACCGGATCGCGTGGCCGGGACGTTCAGTCTGGGCCCGCGCATTCTTCTCTCTCAAGAGGCATTGCACAAGACCGGCCTGATCCAACCGGGAAGCCGGATGACGAACCGGTATCTTTTCAAACTGCCGTCGCCCTGGACGCCGGAGCGATTAAAGACCGAGCTATCGGCCCGCTGGTGGAACGAATCGGTCCGGATCAGCACCTACCGTGAAACCCGACCGCAACTGGGCCGTTTTCTGGAGAACTTCACGACCTATCTGGGCCTAGTCGGATTAGTCACGTTGCTGATCGGTGGAATCGGTGTGGCGAGCAACATCCATTCCTTTCTGACCGAGCGGATCGAAACGATCGCCATTTTGAAATGTCTGGGCTGCCCGTCCTCCGCTGTGCTGACCGTCTATCTGCTGCTGGCCCTTTTCCTGGGCGGGATCGGAAGCCTGATCGGAATTTCGCTCGGGATGATCCTCCATCATGTGCTGCTGCCGTTTCTGGCCGGATTTCTTCCGCCCGATTTTTCGTTCCGACCGATGCCGCTCGCGGCGATTCGAGGCCTGGCCATGGGTCTGCTGGTCACCCTTCTGTTTTCGCTCTGGCCGTTGCGGATGGTCCTTCGATGGACTCCGTCCCGGGTCTTTAGACACGAGGTCGAAACCGAACGGAAGGGCCTCCCCGATCGAACCACGCTCATTCTGGCGACGGTCATCCTTCTCGGTTGCATCGGCCTGTCACTCTGGGAGGCCGGGTCATGGCGGTTGGGCGGATGGGTCGTTGCCGCGATCGGCATCACGGTTCCGCTTCTACTGGCGGCCGCATGGGGAACGCTTCGTCTGATGAGGACGGTCGGCCGGCGGTCATCGCTTCTGCGCGGGTCGTTAATACTGCGATACGGAATCGGCAACCTCCATCGGC
Source organism: Nitrospirota bacterium (assembly GCA_016201865.1). Classification (GTDB taxonomy): domain Bacteria; phylum Nitrospirota; class Nitrospiria; order JACQBZ01; family JACQBZ01; genus JACQCA01. The sequence continues at coordinate 5,700 of JACQCA010000088.1, read as the reverse complement.
CGGGACGTCAGGTCGTCATGATCATCCTGTCGATGGGAATCGGTGTGACAATTCTTCTCACGCTGGCCCAGGTCGAGCAAAACCTGCTGTCGCAACTGAGTCAGAACGTCCCCAAGGATGCGCCCAGTCTTTTCTTCATCGATCTTCAACCGGACCAGAAACAACCCTTCGAAACCCTGATGAAGGGCTGGAGATTGATCAAACCGATTCAGCTCACGCCGCTGGTCCGATCGCGTCTTCACGACATCAACGGAAAGAAAATCTCGGAGATGCAGCCCGAAAACCGCCCCGACGGCTGGTATCTCACGCGTGAATACGTACTGACCTATCAGAAGGAGCTGCCCGAACACAATGTCGTACGGCGGGGAAGCTGGTGGACGGATGCGTCCGGAACGAAGGCGGCCGATTCGATTCCCCTGATTTCGGTCGAGGCCGAAGTGGCGCGGCATCTTGGAATCGACCTGGGATCGACCGTGACCTTCGACATTCAGGGGGCTCTGGTCACCGGCCGGATTGCGAGCCTCCGTGAGGTCGACTGGGGAAGCCTCACGACCAATTTCTTTTTTATCTTTGAACCCGGGGCGCTGGACCGTTTACCCATAACGTATGTGGCGACGGCCGCCACCCGGCCGGAAGAGGACCTTCCGGTCCAGAACGCCGTGATCGGCGCCCTTCCGAATGTCACGGCGATCAACCTTCGTGAAGTTCTGGAGACGATCGCCGGAATCTTAAGAGAGATCATCCACGCCGTCCAGTTCATGGCCGGCTTCGGACTGCTGGTCGGACTGATCGTACTGTCCGGAGCGATCGCCGCGACCCGCGCGCGCCGGCTGCATGAGATGATCCTCTTTAAAACATTGGGGGCCGCACGACCGACTCTCATCGCCATGATGGCCGTGGAATACGGTCTCCTCGGTTTCGTCGCGGCATGGGTCGGAGGTCTCCTTTCAACCGGCCTGTCCTGGGGCATCGTTCATTTCTTTCTGGACATTCCATGGCGGTTCGATCCGCCGACCCTTCTGATCGGATTAGTCGCAACCGTGATCGTCACACTGCTCGGCGGTTTCCTGACGACCTATCGTATTCTGGGCCGGAAACCGCTTGCGGTCCTGCGTTCGGAATGAGATCCAGACCAACCGTCCCGGCACAATTACACTTGCACTAAGACCTGAACCGTTGGTATAACAATACTATGATTACTCAAGACATATTGATCGGCTATGTACGGACCGCACTGCCGGACGCCGTGGTCTCGGTGACGGACCGGACGGGCACGATGGACCATTTCAGTATCCGGGTTGTATCGGACGGTTTTAAAGGGAAGGGACTTCTCGATCGCCATCGTCTGATCTACCAGGCGCTGAACGAGCCGATGAAAGACGGCCGGATCCATGCCTTGGAGATCAAGGCGCTGACCCAGGATGAAGCTTAAATTTAAAGGAGGAACTCATGTCGGACACAGTCAACACGCTTGAAGAAACCATTAAAAAGGAAACCCCGGAGAACACGATCCTGATATACGGCAAAGGGACCAAAGAAGCCCCCCGCTGCGGCTTTACGAAGGAGACGATACAATTCTTCGAAAAATACGGCTACCCCTACCAGGTCATCGATGTCTTGAACGACATGCCGAAGCGTGAAGCGCTCTCCAAGATCACGAACTGGCCCACGCTGCCGAAGGTCTTCATCGGCGGCGAATTCTACGGCGACACCGACATCCTGCTAGACGAAATGGAAAAAAAGGGCGAGGTTAAGCCGCTTCTGGACCGTGTCTTTCAAAAGAAGTAGGCCTCTCAATGACGACCCTCCGGGTACCTCCGGGGGGTCTTTTTTTTCGGTAAAACCGGGAACTTTTTTCCTTCGCAGGCGTCTTAGCGGTTGAACGGTCGAATTTCGGAGATCAAAGCTACCGCTCATGATGCCCCTTCAGCTGAATCAAGAGGAAACAGTGACCCAAGCGGACGACCGCAGCTCCTTCGAAGAAAAGGTGATCGGCCTTCTGGACCAACTCTTCGGAGCGGCGATGCGGTTGGTGAAGAACCGGGAGGACGCGGAGGATCTGGTGGCCGAGACCGTCACCAAAGCCTGGACTTCCCGGCGCTCTCTAAAGGATCCGGAAAATTTTCGGCCCTGGATCTTCCGAATCTTGACGAACACGTTCATCAGCGACTGTCGCAAGCGGGCGGTCCGTCCGCAGACCGAGACGTTTACTGAAAATCCGTCCGATGCCGAGACCGCCTTTTCACTCTTTGAAGAACTCCATCAACCCTTCCTTTTGTGGTGGAGCAATCCGGAGAAGGAGTTCTTAAACAAACTGCTTCGGGAGGATCTGGAAAAGGCGGTGGATGCTCTTCCCCAGCTCTTCCGGATCGTGGTGGTGCTTTCGGACCTGGAAGGTTTCTCCTATCATGAAATGGCCGGGATATTGAAGGTTCCGGTGGGAACGGTTCGGTCACGGCTCGCCCGCGGCCGCGGACTACTGCAAAAGGCTTTATGGCGGCATGCAAAAGAGGCGGGGCTGATCAAAGAATCCAAAAAATCGAGTGAGAGATTCTATGAAAAAGACAAAAACGATCGGTTGTGAAGAGGCCTTGAAGCATCTGCTGGCCTATCTGGATCAGGAGTTGGGCTCGGCCAAACGCCGTGAGCTGGAGCAGCACATCGAGATCTGCCGGAGCTGCTTCTCCCGGGCCGAGTTTGAAAAATTGCTAAAGACCCAGCTTCGGGAGGCGGGCCGGGAAATGGTCGGCGCCTCGCTCGAGAAGAGGATTAAAACGCTGTTAGGTCGTTTCTAACCAGGACACAAAAGGAGGTAACCTATGGTTGCTTACATCGGAGACAAGAAGGATTCAATCTTCCAGGCCGTCTCTCAAATGTACACGGATGTGGCAAGCTGTCCGAACCGTCAGTTCCATTTTCCGACCGGACGTCCGGCCTGCCTGTTCGTCGGATATCCGAAAGAACAATTGGACGCGATCCCCGAAACGGCCGTTGAATCGTTTGCCGGTGTCGGATATCCGTTTTCCATCGGCGCGATCAAGACAGGGGATCGGGTTTTAGACATCGGATCCGGCTCCGGAACGGACGTTCTGATTGCTTCCACACTGGTCGGACCCCGCGGGCAGGTCTACGGACTGGACATGACCGAGGCGATGCTTTCAAAGGCCCGTGCGAATGCCAAAAAGATGGGAACGACCCATGTTGAGTTTATAAAGGGAAACGCCGAGAAGATCCCCCTTCCCGATGCCTCCGTGGATGTGGTGACCAGCAACGGCGTGCTGAATCTCGTTCCGGACAAACCAAAAACGTTCTCCGAAATCTTCCGGGTGCTTCGACCGGGCGGACGGATCCAGATCGCGGACATCGCGCTGGGAAAACCGATCAAGGCCGAATCCCGGAATAATCCGCAGCTTTGGGCCGAATGCATCGTGGGCGCGGTGTTGGAAGAGGAATATCTCGAACTGTTCCGCGCGGCCGGCTTCAAGGATGCGAAGGTGATCGGCGAACTGGATTATTTCTCCAAGAGCCCGGAGGCCGATACCCGCGAGGTGGCCGCAAAGTACGGGGCGAAGACCGTCGTGATCAAAGGAACCAAACCGTCTTAAGTCGTGGCCGTCGCTTCTTCATCCCCGGCTGACGCGGTTTCGGCCGGTCTCCTTGCTCCGATAAAGCGCATCATCCGCGATCTTCAACAGGTGGTCGATGTTTTTAACCCGTTCATCGAGGTAAGCGGCCACGCCGATGCTGATCGTCATTCGAATCGTCTCCCCGTGGTCGATCGTGAACGCGTGCTGCTCGACCTGACCCCGCAGCAGCTCGGCCTTCGCCAGTGCCCCCTGGACATCGGTCTGCGGCAGAATGACCAAGAACTCCTCTCCCCCGATGCGGGCGAGGATATCCGGCTCCCGGAAGTTCTTATGAAACAGATCCGAAATCTGGCGCAACACGGCATCCCCTGCGAGGTGACCGTAACGGTCATTCACCTCCTTGAAAAAATCAAGGTCGATCGCCATGCAAGAAAGCGGAAGACCAAAACGCGTGCTCCTTGAGAATTCGGCCTTCAGTTCATCCATGACATGCCGACGGTTATAAAGTCCGGTCAGCTCATCCGTGATCGCCATTTCCTCAAGACGACGGGTCGTCTCGGCCAGGAGCCGCCGCGTCCGGTCCAGGGTTCCGGCCATTTCGGAAAAGGTTTCGGCCAGGTCCCGGATCTCATCCCCCGTATGGATGCTCATCTTCGGCAAACCCGAAGACGTCGAGGTTTCCCCGTGGGTCCGTGGAAGGGCCTGGATCCCCTCGACGATTTCGCGCGCTCGCGCCTGAAGGAGCGTGATCGGCCGAACGATGGTGCGGACGACCAGAACCGCAAGGACGGCCAGGATCAACACGCCCATGCCGGCCGAGAAAGCCGTCCATCCCAACAGGGATCGCAGCGGTCCGTAGGTCTCCTCGGGATCTTGGCTGGTGAAGATGTACCAGCGCTGTCCGCCCAGGCTTTTCGGACTGAGATTCTCAATGTTCAATGCGACCGGAGCGAAGCCGTTGATCGCCTCCCGCCCCGGATAGTGAACATCCACCCGCGTCGTATTCCAACCGTCCCGCTCCCGAAAGATCTCCTGAGTGAGCCCCCTGGAAAGGGTGTGGTGCTTGATCTGGAAAACAGGGCAGAACAGAAGCGTCCCGTCCGAAGCGGCCAGCATCGTGTGATCCGTGCGTCCGATATGAACGTCCGTCACCGATTTGAACAACCGGTCCACCGTATGGATCAGGATCAGCACGCCCGCGACCTTTCCCTCCCGGAGCACCGGGAGCGCCAAGTTCAGGGTATAGACCGACAAAACCGGATCCCAGGTAATATTTCCGACGAACAATTTCCCCCGGCCGCCGTCGAAGGCCGCCTCCCATTCCATCTCACCGCGGTAGGTACGCCGGCCGGCCCTCTCACGAGGCGCGGCGCCGATGACCCGCCCTTCCCGGTCCGTTAAGACAATAAGATGATACTGTAGAGGATTGCGGAGACGAAATTCCTCCAACGCATCCACGGCGCGGCGATCCATCGTCAGTCCCTTGTATCCTCGATCGGCTTCGGTTGTCACCTCCGCCAACCGATCCGACTGGGCCAGATCAGTCGCCCTGTCAAGAAGGTCATGAATCAGGAGACCCAGCTTCACCCCCGTCTCGCGCGCCAGAACCTGAAAGGCCGAGCCCATCGTTTTCTGAATGGTGTCTCGTTGAGAGACATAACTGAGGGAAAATCCCAGGATCATCGGAAGAAGACCGACCAGGATGGAAGCCAGAACGAGCTTCCGGAAGAGGGTTAAGTTGCCGGGAAGTTTGGGCATACGCTTATCCAAATAGTGTCAAACTTAATACTGATATATATTACCCTGTTTTCGTTTCGTTGTCACGACATGGCGATCCGACTGCGGACCGGTCCTTGATACCCCGATCAACGTCAGCAAGCTTGACCAAGGGGAAACAGTGTACTACACTAAAACCTTCCGGAAGGTTGAACGCGGCTGTTGCTGGACGGTCCGTGTTCAGGATAAAAACGATCTATTGAGTTTTGCATAAGTAATGGAAAGATTCATCTGGTCCAGGGCAGATCGGAAGCATAGATACAGGACCAGAGGAGCTTCTGCGATCCCCGGATTCGTCGGACCGAGTTTCGGAGCATTCCGTCAAGCTGGAGCACGT
>JACQCA010000015.1 GCA_016201865.1 Nitrospirota bacterium | reverse complement strand
CGGTCGGCGAAGATTTCGGCCCCACCACCGGGCAGCGAGTCTACGCCGGCCTCTTTCATCTGCACGAGCGTCTCGCGGATCGAGAGCTTCGCCCGCTTCGCCAGGTAGGCGACTTCCACCATGGTAAAAGCCTTCATGTGTACGTGTGGAAAGCGCTCTTTCAATCCCGAAACCAGGTCCAGAAAATACTGGAACGGCAGGTCAGGATGCAGGCCGCCGACAATGTGAAACTCGGTGATTGCTTCCGAGTACCCCGACGCCGCCGTCTGGAAGGCCTCTTCCAGTGCCATGGTGTAGGCGCCGGGAGTATCTTTCTTACGGCCAAACGCGCAGAGGCGGCACGCCGCCACGCACACGTTCGTTGGATTGATGTGGCGATTGACGTTGAAATACGCCTTGTCGCCGTGCATCCGCTCACGCACCCAGTTGGCCAACCAGCCCACGGCGAGGATGTCCCCGGTCGCGTACAGAGTCAGAGCGTCGGCCTCGTTCAGGCGCGCTCCGGCAAGGACCTTGTCCTTAATCGGATGAAGACGCGGATCGTCAGTTTGGAATGGATGCGCGCTTGCCATCGCTTTTATGATACCCCAGCGCTCCGGATTCGATCACACTGCCATGTGACTTCAGCGGCTCCGTTTTCTTCAAATTCGAAGCAGCAAATCGGCGCCGATAAACAGGAAGAAGACCACCGAAATCACGCCATTCATAGTGAAGAACGCCGCGTTCAGTTTGCTCAGGTCGTCATGGCGTACCAGGGAATGCTCGTATGCCAAGAGCGCAGCTACTGCGATCACTCCCACCACCGCCAGCTTGCCCAGTCCAAAAACCAGCACCAGCGCCACCAGCAGGCCGAGCATCGCAATATGAAAGGAGCGCGCAATCCACAGCGCAGTATGGATTCCCATGTGACGCGGCAGCGAGTGCAATCCATGGCTGCGGTCGAATTCATAGTCCTGGCAGGCGTAGATCACGTCAAACCCGCCCACCCAGAAGGTGACGGCTGCGGTCAGTAGTAAAATCCGCGGGTCGAGCGAACCGCGAACAGCGATCCAGGCAGCAGCGGGGGCGATGCCTAGAGCGAACCCCAGGAACAGGTGCGAGAAACGTGTGAATCGCTTTGAATACGAGTACAACAGCACGACCGCGAGAGCCACCGGCGATAGCATCAGGGTCAAGCGGTTCAACTGCGAGGCTGCCAGCACAAAAATCCCGCAGGAAACTAAGACAAATGTGCTCACGAATCCTAGGGTCAGCAGACCCGCCGGCAAAGCGCGAATGCTGGTGCGAGGATTGGCCGCGTCAAAGCTCGTGTCGGCCAGACGATTGAAGGCCATAGCCGCCGACCGCGCCGCAACCATGGCGACAATGATCCAGGCAAGTTGATGCCACGCTGGCAATCCGCCTGCGGCCAGCATCGCACCGCAGAGCGCAAACGGGAGCGCAAAAATGGAGTGCTCCCACTTGATCATCTCCAGCGTGATTTTCAGGTTTTGGAGAAAACCCACACGACATTGTAAAGCTACTGGCTGCTAGCTGCTGGCGGACTGCGGCGAGCTACGAACTCCGAACTACGAACTCCGAGCTACGAGTCGTTCTCCACTGCTCCCTCCACCAGCGGCACAAACCGGCAGCCCTCCAGAACCTGCACCTCGGCTTGTCCTTTCACCTTCCGGATCAACTGCAATTCCTGGCTGAAGGACGGGCCGACGGGCACGACCATGCGCCCGCCTTCGTGGAGTTCGGCGACGAGCGCGGGCGGCGGTTCGGGCGTGGCCGCAGAGACAAGGATGGCGTCGAACGGGGCGTATGCGGCCCAGCCCAGGCTGCCGTCGCCGACTCCGATCTTCACATTGGAATACCCCAGCCGCACGAGCGTCGCTTCCGCCGATTCCGCCAGTTCCGCATGCCGCTCGATCGAGTACACCTCAGCACACATCCTTGCGAGTAGTGCAGTCGCATACCCTGAGCCCGTACCGACTTCGAGCACTCGATCCGTGGGCTGCAATGCCAGGTGTTGCAGCATCACCGCCACGATGTAGGGCTGCGAGATCGTCTGCCCCGCGCCAATCGGCAGCGGATGGTCTTCGTAGGCGCTGTCCCAGAGCGACTCTGGGACGAACTCATGCCGAGGTACCGCACGCATGGCTTCCAGTACGCGGAGATCGCTCAGGCCGCGCTCTTCCAGTTGCGTGCGCACCATCCTTTCACGCTGCGTGGCAAAATCATCGCTATGGAATAGGGATTCCATGGGTTGATGGGAATCAGCAACTAGCAATTTCCTCCAAGCACGAACCCGTTATGGGTTCCACCGAGCCTTGGCTAAGTGCCAAATGCTAAGTGCTAGCGTTTCAATACGGCCCGATAATTCCGCCGATGTTGCGCGAGGCGGGTGCCTCCGGGCGAACCGTTCTTCGCCGCGCCTCCATCATGTCGAGATACTTGTAGGCCGTCCCGGTGTTGAACAGCACGACGACATCTTCCGCCCGGAAGAAACCGCCGGCCCGCAACTTCTGATACGCCACCAGCGATGCTGCCCCTTCCGGAGCAGCGAACACGCCTTCCACGCTCGCCCAATGCCGCACCGCCGCGAGAATCTCGGCGTCCGTCGCGGAAACCGCGGTTCCCTTGCTCTTCTTCAGAATGTCGAGAATCAGGTAGTCGCCATAGGCTTTGGGCACACGCAAGCCCGAAGCGAACGTCTCGGCTCCAGTCCACATTTCAGAACTGCTCTTCCCTGCTTCCCAAGCCTTCACGATGGGCGCACACCCGGCCGCCTGAACCGTCACCATCTTCGGCCGCTCTGGGCCGATCCAGCCCAGCTCTTCCATTTCGTCGAAGGCCTTCCACATGCCGATCATGCCCACTCCGCCGCCGGTCGGATAGATAATGCCCTGGGGCATCTTCCATCCCAATTGTTCGGCGACCTCGTAGCCCATCGTCTTCTTGCCCTCGACGCGAAATGGCTCCTTCAGCGTCGAGATGTCGAACCAGCCTTCCTTCTCCCTGCGCTCGGCAACCATGCGCGCGCAGTCGCTGATCAAGCCGTCCACCAGCGTCACGTGCGCGCCGAAGTAGTCGGCTTCCATGCGGTTGGCAAGGGGCACATCCTTCGGCATGAAGATGTGAGCTTCGATCCCCGCCGCCGCTGCGTAGGCCGCCAGCGCTCCGCCTGCATTCCCCGCCGAGGGGATGGCCAGTTTTTTCAGTCCGTAATGCCGCGCCATGGTGACCGCCGCGGAGAGTCCGCGCGCTTTGAACGATCCGGTAGGATTCAAACCCTCGTCTTTGATGTAAACACTCGTGTACTCGCGGCTGGGAATCATGGGCGTGAATCCCTCGCCCAGCGTCACGGGCTTGGCGTCGGGAAGAACGTCGGCGTAGCGCCACATGCTGGCCACGCGGCTCTTCAGATCGTCGGTCTTCAACTTGCCGCGCAGGCTGGCCAGATCGTAGCGGGCGTACAGGACTCCGCCGTCTTTCGGGCAAACATTCTGTGGCCGCTCGGCGGAGAGACGCTCTCCGCAGCGAGTACATTCCAGGAAGGAGAGGCTCATCGGGGCAAGGATAGCACTACAGCTGCTAGCTACTGGCTCCGAGCTGTCCGCACCAGCTTTGACAGGAACGTTGGAACTCATGGTGAGCGTCAACTGAGGGTTGCTGGTGAAATCGCGATTTCACGCCAACGACGCTTATTGCGCGTCGATCCAATCCCAACAGGCATTGGCCCATGTGGAGCGTTCTACCCACTGGCCCGGTGTGCCATCGGAAAACTTCTTCGTCAAGATCTCTCGCGTCTTCAGACGAATACTATCCTTGCCGATCAAATACACGTTCCGATTCCTACTTGTAGCCGCCCCGAGGTATACAAGCAGTGAACTCTGAGAAAGTTCCGTGTCGCTCTCCGATTCCGTTTTGCTCTCGCGCTCTGGTCCCATGCTGATGCTCAGGTTAAATTCGACTGTGAGGACATACGGATAGAGAATCGAATCGTTTGGTCTCACATCCGCAATTACGTCGGAAGGCGGTCCCCAAGCTTGCTTCTGCCAAACGGCTTTATGGAACCTGCGTTTAAATCTGGCAACAACCTCTCGCCTCGGACACGCCCTGAAACGTTGCTCAACATCTTTTGCGATGTGGTTAGGATCGGATGCAGAATGGGCTTGGGCAAACGTTAATGCTGGACAAGAAATTAGCAGCAGGAACAGGAGCACCTGGTTCATTTTGTAGCACCTCACAATGCCTGTCGCGAAGAACGCCGTGCCGAGCGGTTCAAGAAGCTAAGATTCGCGAACTAGCTGAACTTGATTTTCTTCGAATCTCTCACACGAATTGCGTATCCCTCTTTAACAAGAATCGGCGCGACATACGAAGCACTCGCCGTTTGTGTCACATGTTTGTTCAGCCATTCGCCTAAACTTCCGCGGGGCGGATTGTCGCGACTTGTTCCCACTAGAACTTCTTGCCCATCAAAGTGAGCGAGCAGTTGAGCGTACTGCGATCCCGATATGGTGATTGGATATTTCCCCTTTGTGCCGTACTGAATATGCGTTCCGGTTGCGACACTCCCCTCGTAATCGAATTGGCTGTGACCGCTCCATGTTGGCATTGTAGTCATGCACCGCAACATACACCGACGCATTCGCGGATTCAAGAATCAATTATGAGTCTATTATGATGAAGGTGGGTATCTGCTTGACTCACCAGACCACAATCCCTAGTATGTGGGGATGGAAGACTATCCTCGGAACCTGAAGGAGTTCGATGTCCGCTTCCGGAGTGAGGAGGCCTGCCGGGAGTATCTGTTGCAACTGCGTTG
>JACQCA010000080.1 GCA_016201865.1 Nitrospirota bacterium | reverse complement strand
GGTTGCACGTGTCAATGAGAACTTTATGGGCGTTCGCTATTATACGCAGGGTAAGTGGTTATTGCTGCTTCATCCCTTATTGGGGCTTCTCCTCCCCGGCTTTGCTCAGTTAAAGCTTATCGAGCGGTACCGGCAATCCAAAGACGAATGGCGTAAAAAATGTTTCTTCATGCTCTTAGGTGCGGGCACAGGATTCTTAGGGGGGTGGACCACCTATCTCATGACCTTTGACATTCCGATCTTCCCATGGGGCGTTCCTTTGGTCGCACTCTATCCGCCATTACTCAGCTATGCGATTATCCGATATCGTCTGATAAACATCCAAACAGTGATCCACAAGACCCTCCTCTGGGCGGCCATGTCCTCTTTAGTTCTGGCCCCGTTGTTTGGCATCCTGTGGCTGACCCGTCCATGGTTGGAGACCCTTCCCACCTGGGGAGTCTCGCTCTTTGCCTTAGGCCTGTTCTATCTCACGACGGTCTACTACCAGACCATTCAGCCTAAGATTGATCATCTCTTCCAGCGACGGAAATACGATCTGCAACAGGTCTTGGATCATCTGCTCCAGAGACTGGCGGTGCTGGGAAACATCCGGGAATTAAGTCGCCAGATTCTTCATACCCTTGTTGAGACGGTCTATGCGAAGCAGGCCACGCTTCTGCTTTCGGATGAGAAGACCCAGAGCTATCATCCTTTGGAGACTGCGGGGGAGGCATCGGGTATTCAATTACCCGTAGACGATCCCTTTATCGAATGGCTCCGGCATCATCCGGGGATCATCGAGGCGGAAGTCATTGATCAGGAGCCGGCCTATGCCGAGATCAAGGAAGCGGCAAAAGCGTTCTTTCATCAGACCGGCTCGGTGGTGTGTGTCCCCTTAAGCACGGGGCATGAGTTTGTAGGGTTGATCCATCTGGGAACTAAGACCAACCTGAAGCCCTACACGGATCCGGACTTGAAGTTTCTGGAAAAGCTTCGTGTGGAGGCGGCGATTGCGTTGTCCAACGCCACGCTCTATGACCGGGTGATGAAGCTGAACACAGAACTGACCGGACTGAATACGCAGTTAGAGGAGAAGGTGCAAGACAGGACAGCGGAATTAGAAAAGGCGAACCGGAAGCTGACCGACTCCAATCAGAAGATTGCGGAGGCGGACCGGATGAAGAGCAAGTTTTTAACGAACATGTCGCATGAGCTGAGGACGCCCTTAAACTCGATCATCGGCTTTTCCCGTGTTCTTCTGAAAGGTGTAGAAGGCCCGCTGACGGATCAGCAGCGGGCGGATCTGGAGGCGATCTATAAGAGCGGGCAGCATCTGTTGGGATTGATCAGCGATCTATTGGATTTAAGCAAGATTGAGGCGGGGAAGATGGATCTGCATGTGGAGGAGGTGGAATTAGGGGAGTTGGTGCAGGGGGTATTGTCTACGGCGCAGGCGCTGGCGGCAGGGAAGGCGATTGAGTTGAAGCGGGAGGTTCGGCCTGGACTACCGAAGGTGTGGGGAGATGGGATGCGGCTGAGGCAGGTGATTTTGAACTTGGTGAGCAATGCCATTAAGTTTACGGATCGCGGGGAGGTCGAGGTACGTGTGGAGCAGCGGGGATCGTATGTGGTGGTGAATGTGAGGGATACGGGCTGTGGGATTCGGATGGAGGATCAGGGGAAGTTATTTGAGGAGTTCCGGCAGTTGGATGGTGGGAGGCAGCGAGGCGGAACGGGCTTGGGCTTAGCGATCAGCAAGCGGTTTGTGGAGCTGCATGGGGGAGAGATCTGGGTGGAGAGCCGCGTGGGGGAGGGATCAACGTTTGCGTTCTCGCTCCCGGTGAAGAAACAAAGCGGAGTGCCTGTGTCGGTTTAGAGCGGAGATAGACAACCCGCTATTCCGGTCATTTTGAATAAGGGTCAAATAATCGTCAAAGATGACTCCTTCCATTGACAGCCGTGTTCGGCTGAGATAAAGTATCACCGGCCATGTCCACCAAGCGACTCTATATAAAGACCTTTGGATGCCAGATGAATGTTCACGATTCGGAGCGGATCGGAGGACTGCTCCGGGACGAAGGCTACCGGCTGACCGAAAAACCGGATGAGGCCGATATGATCATCGTGAATACCTGCAACATCCGGGAAAAATCGGAGCAGAAGGCCTACAGCGACCTCGGCCGCTTCGCGATGCTCAAACGGGACAAGCCGGACTTGATCCTGGGCATGGCCGGGTGCGTGGCCCAGAAGGATGGCGAGAAGGTTCTCAAACGGTATAAAGGCCTCGACCTTGTTTTCGGTTCGTCCAACATTGAAAATGTTCCGCAGATGCTTCAGACCATTACGCTCAATGCGCAGCCGGTCGTCATGGTCCTTGAACCGCCCGGCCCGCCCAAGACGACCCCGGCGGATCGAAAAGATCGTGTTCGCGCCTGGGTCTCGATCATGGAGGGCTGCGATCGTCACTGCGCTTTTTGCGTCGTGCCCATGACGCGAGGTCGTGAACGAAGCCGTCTGAGCGCCGAGATTGTGCAAGAAGTCAGTCATCTTGCCGAGGCCGGTTACAAAGAGATCACGCTCCTGGGACAGACCGTCAATTCGTATGGCAAGAGTCTGGAGGAAGGGGTGGACTTTGCCGATCTCTTGAGAATGCTCAATGCGGTGGACGGGATCGAACGGATTCGATTCATGTCGCCTCATCCAAGCGACATGAATCCCAAACTGATCGAGACGATGGCCGAGCTGCCCAAGATTTGCGAGTTTCTTCACCTGCCGCTTCAGTCCGGTTCGGATGCCGTTCTAAAACGAATGGGCCGAGGTTATACGCTGAACGAATACCGGCCGATCGTCGAGCGCCTGCGCCGGCTCGTTCCCGATATGGCTTTTTCAACCGACATCATTATCGGATTTCCCGGTGAAACGGAGGACGACTTCAAGAAAACCCTTGATGCCGTGGCGGAGTTCGAGTATGACAATGTCTATTACTTTCATTACTCGCAGCGGCCGAATACGCCGGCGGCTCAATGGGAGGATCAGATTCCGGACGAGGTTAAAGATGCGCGTTTTGCACGGCTCTCGGCCCTGGAGAAAGCGCTGGCCAGGGAAAAGAACCGGCGACTGATCGATACCGTCCAGGAAGTTCTCGTCGAGGGTCGAAGCAAGCGCGACCGCGCCAAGCTGACGGGTCGGACCCGCTCAAACAAACTGGTCCATTTTGAAGGCGACGACCGTGAAATCGGTTGCCTCATCAACGTTCGCATCACCTTTGCCTCTTCGACCTATCTGGAAGGAATGCGCATTGAGGGTTAATCCGAAGCCGTGATGAGGAATGAAAGCAAGCCGGACTCGCCTCCGGTGCAATCATTCATTCGGTATTGGCTGCCGGTCATCGCTTACGCGATGTTAATCCTGTTTATATCTTCTCTTCCGATTCGCATCCGACACATTCCCTTTCGTCATTACGACAAGGCGTTTCATTTTATCGAGTATGGGATCTATGCATGGCTCTGGTTTCGGGCCATCCGAACGACGACCGAGCTTTCCTCCTCCATGCGGGCGGGTATCGCGACGTTTCTGATCTGCACGGCCTTCGGAGTCATGGATGAACTTTACCAGATCTATACGCCGTACCGCGTCTCCGACATATACGATGTGGCCGCCGATGCCTCCGGCTCGCTGACGGCAGTCTCCCTCGCTATTTTGAGGAACTTTTTCACTCGACCATGAGAATCGCCTTTCACACGATGGGTTGCAGGGTGAACCAATTCGATACCGCCGTTATGGAAGAACAGACGCGGAAAATCGATTATGCCGTCGTGTCGTTCGAGCAGACGGCCGATGTCTATGTCATCAATACCTGTTCCGTGACGCAAAACAGCGATCAAGAATCCCGTCGGCTGATCCGTCAAGTCAAACGTAGGAATCCCGCGGCCAAGGTGGTGGTGACCGGCTGCTATGCGCAGACGCATCCGGAGGAACTGGTCAAGATTGAAGGGATTGATCTGATCTTGGGAAACCGGGAGAAGCAGAATCTGGCCGGTTATCTTGGAGGTTGCGACCGGTCCGAAGGTCCTGTCACGAGT
>JACQCA010000078.1 GCA_016201865.1 Nitrospirota bacterium | reverse complement strand
GGCCACCAGTCACGGGGAAATGAGGACAACCGGCAAGGCTGGCACGAAACGATGACGACATTGTCGAACCGGCCTGCCGCTCGACCGGTTCGCCCCATTGGACGACATTGCGATGGGGTTTTTCTACAGACTCGTTGGGCGTCACCATGTGACTTAAAACATGAAAGGAGCTTCCATCATGAGCAAAGTACGTGTACTGGTCGGCACGCGCAAGGGCGCGTTCATACTGACATCGGACGGCAAGCACAAAAAGTGGGATGTCAGCGGTCCCCATTTCGGGGGCTGGGAGATATATCATGTAAAAGGTTCGCCCGTCGATCCAAACCGCTTATACGTATCGCAGACCAGCGGCTGGTTCGGACAGATCATACAGCGTTCGGATGACGGCGGCCGGACCTGGTTCCAACCCGGGACGCCGCCCGGTGAGCCGACGACCACGCCCGACGGCATGCCCAAGGGCGAGAGCAACAAATTCGTCTACGACACAACTCCCAAAACCGGCAAACCGCTCACCACGCACCAATGGTACGACGGCACACAGCACCCGTGGGAATTTAAGCGCGTCTGGCATCTTGAGCCCTCGTTGACCGACCCGGACACCGTTTACGCGGGCGTCGAAGACGCCGCGCTCTTTCGCACGACCAACGGCGGAAAAAGCTGGCATGAACTCGCGGGACTGAGGGGCCATGGAACGGGACCCCAATGGATGCCCGGCGCCGGAGGGATGGGTCTGCATACCATCCTCCTCGATCCGAAAAAACCCGGTCGAATGTACATTGCGATCTCTGCCGCAGGCGTGTTCCGCACCGATGATGCCGGCAAGACCTGGAAGCCGACCAACCGCGGGCTGGTCTCTCAATACATTCCCGATCCGAATGCCGAGGTGGGCCATTGTGTTCATCGCATCACCATGCACCCGTCGCGCCCCGATGTGCTGTTCATGCAGAAGCACTGGGATGTTACGCGCAGCGACAATGCCGGCGAGTCGTGGCACGAAGTCAGCGGCAACCTGCCGACCGACTTCGGGTTTGTTGTGGACGTTCATGCACACGAGCCGAACACGATTTACGTCGTCCCGATCAAAAGCGACTCCGAACATTTTCCACTCGATGGAAAACTGCGCGTATACCGGAGTCGCACGGGCGGAAACGAGTGGGAGGCACTGACGAAAGGACTCCCGCAAAAAGATTGCTACGTCAACGTCTTGCGCGATGCGATGGCGGTCGATTCGCTCGATAAGTGCGGCATCTATTTCGGCACGACCGGCGGACAGGTGTACGCATCGTCGGACGCCGGAGACAGTTGGAACGCCGCGGTTCAACATCTTCCTGCCGTGCTGTCCGTGGAGGTTCAGACACTAAAATGATCCGCGTGGTGCTTCCCTATCATTTGCGAACACTGGCGAAGGTCAATTCTGAGGTACAACTTGACGTCAAAGGTCCTGTTACCCAGCGTTCTGTACTCGATGCGCTTGAAGCACGGTACCCGATGCTGGCCGGAACCATTCGCGACCATGCGACTCGGCAACGGCGGCCGTTTCTGAGGTTCTTCGCCTGCGGAGAAGACCTGTCTTTTGAGTCGCCGGACGCCCTACTACCCGACAAGGTCGCATCGGGAAAAGAACCCTTTCTCGTTATAGGCGCTATTGCAGGAGGTTAGGACAAACCAGCCCGGTCCGTTCCAGTCTCGCCGCGCGGAGGCGGGGCATTGTCACCGGCCTATTTAAATTGCTATAATACCTCCACTGTTATACAACTTCATCTTAAGGAGTTCCATGAAGAGAAGCTTTACGATTGCGGTCCTATCGGGCGATGGGATCGGAAAAGAGATCGTGCCGGAAGGGGTAAAAGTTCTGGAGGCGATCGGCCGACTTCACGGACTTGCGTTTAATTTTAAAGAGGCCATCGTCGGCGGCGGCGCGATCGATCTTCACGGCCGTCCGCTTCCGGATGAAACACTGGCCGTTGCCAAAGCGGCCGATGTCGTTCTGCTCGGCGCCGTCGGCGGGCCGAAATGGGACGGACTGGATTCCTCGATCCGGCCCGAGAAGGCCTTGCTCGGTTTGCGCGAGCAGCTCGGGCTTTATGCGAACCTCCGACCGGCGCGACTGTTTCCGCAACTGATCGATGCCTCAACGCTCAAGCGCGAAGTGATCGAAGGAACCGATCTGCTGGTCGTTCGTGAATTGACCGGCGGGATCTATTTCGGAGAGCCCCGGGGGATCAAACCGTACCGAAACGAGGAACGGGGCATCAATACCGAGGTCTACACGACGAAAGAAATTGCACGGATTGCAAAAGTGGCCTTCGAGGCCGCGCGCAAACGCCGCCGGAAGGTCTGCTCGGTGTTCGGCGATATCTTGAGCGACGAGGCCGCGATGCTGACCGGCTCGATCGGGATGCTGCCCTCGGCCAGTTTAGGAGGCCGCACCGCGATGTACGAGCCGATTCATGGAAGCGCGCCGGACATCGCGGGGCAGAACAAGGCGAACCCGCTCGCCACAATACTGTCGGTCGCGATGATGCTGAACTATTCCTTCGATCAGGAAAAGGCCGCGGACGAGATCGAGCATGCCGTGCTGGGCGTTCTGGATCAGGGCTATCGCACCGCGGATATCGCATCGCCCGGGACAAAACTCGTCGGCACGAAGGAAATGGGCGAGCTTGTGATTAAACAATTAATGAAGGCTTAGAAACCATAACCATGTTAAAGAAAAAAGACAGCTATGTCGTGGCCGTCATCGGGGCGACCGGGGTGGTCGGCCATGAAATGGTCGAGATCCTTCAAGAACGGAAATTTCCGGTGAAGGAACTCCGTCTTTTCGCCTCCGAACGTACCGCGGGCGAGACGATGAACTTTCAAGACGGCAGTCTGACGGTGCGACTATTGAATAAAGACGCCTTCAACGGCGTCGAGATCGCGCTGTTCTCGGCCGGCGAGGAGGTCAGCCGTGAGTTTGCGCCGGTCGCGGTTGCGGCCGGGGCAGTCGTGATCGACAACAGCGCCGAGTGGCGGATGAAGCCGGACGTGCCGCTGGTCGTCCCGGAGGTCAATCCCGACGCTGCAAACAAGCACCGCGGGATCATCGCCAACCCGAACTGCTCGACGATCCAGATGGTCGTGGCCTTAAAACCCCTGCACGACGCCGCGCGGATCAAACGGATCGTCGTGTCCAGTTACCAGTCGGTTTCGGGGACGGGAAAAGAGGCGATGGATGAATTGATGGACCAGACCAAGGCGCTCCTGTCGTTTCAAGACGTGGTCTCTCACGTCTACCCGTTTCAGATCGCCTTCAATCTTCTCCCGCAGATCGGCTCGTTCGACGAACAAGGTTACTCGTCGGAGGAGATGAAGCTGGTAAACGAAACCCGGAAGATCCTGGAGGATGACCGGATCCAGATTTCGGCCACGACGGTGCGCGTGCCGGTCTTTCGCGCCCATTCCGAGTCGGTGAACATCGAAACCGAGCGGAAACTTTCGGCCAATGAGGCCCGCGCGCTGCTTGCAACCGCCCCGGGCGTGTTGCTGTACGACGACCCGCAGCGCAAGGTCTATCCGACGCCGTTGGACGTCGCCGGAACGGACGAGGTTTATGTCGGCCGCATCCGCGAGGACCTCTCGGTTGAATCGGGACTAACTCTCTGGATCGTGGCGGACAATCTCCGGAAGGGAGCGGCCTTGAACGCGATCCAGATCGCGGAAAAACTGATCCAGGCCGCTTCCTGAGAACGAAACATTGCTATGCTGGATCTCACTACACTCGGCCGGTTATTGATTTTTATCGGGGTGGTGAACCTCCTGATCGGCAGCGTCCTTCTTTGGGCGGGAAAATCTCCCGGACTCGGCTGGCTGGGCCGCCTCCCGGGCGATATTTATATCGAGCGCAAGAATTTCAACTTTTATTTTCCGATCACCACCGGTCTGATCATCAGCGTCTTGCTCTCCCTCATCGTCTGGCTTCTGACGCGACGATGAGACCGGGCGCCTGAAGAGGAACGACGGATGAAGCGAGACCCACGCAAGATCGCGGCCATGCTTGTCGTGTTAATCGGATTGCTCCTCCACGGCACGGCGGAGGCGATCGAGACAATTCGCGTCGTCCTTTTCCCCGATCTATCCGCCGTCACGATCTCGGCCGGTTCGGGCTTGATCCTCACAACCGACGACGGCACTCCCGCCATCAACCATCGGACGACCCGCGAGGAAATCACGGCCGGCCCCCAAGGCCTCGTGTTTCAGAGGCGGTCCACCGGCCTCAGCGGGTTGACCGTCTCATCGAACGGCGATGTTATTCATGTCAACGGCCTCACCGTCAGCGGCGTCCTCCATATCACCCTCTATCGGGATAAGCTCCGCGTGATCAACGAGCTGGATATCGAAGAATATCTCAAAGGCGTCGTGCCGTTGGAGGTTTCGCCCAACTGGCATCCCGAGGCGCTCAAGGTCCAGGCGATCGTCGCGCGAACCTACGCCCTCCACCAAAAACAGACTAACCTGGGCAAGGAATACGATCTGCTGGCGACGACGGCCGATCAGCTCTACGGGGGGAAAGGCAAGGAACACCCCGCGGGGAATCAGGCCATCGCCGAGACAGCCGGCCTGGTGCTGACCTTCGGAGGAAAATTGATTCTGTCCGCCTATCACTCCACTTCGGCCGGGCCGACCGAGGACGCCTCGGAAGTCTGGGGGCTGGAGCTTCCCTATCTGAAAGGGGTGAACTGCCCCTTCGACCGAAACTCGCCTTACTATCAATGGAACAAGGCGGTCCCGATGGACACGCTTCAGGAAACCCTCTTGACGGCCGGTTACCCCGTCGGAACCCTTGCATCCGTCACACCGTTCCGCTGGACCGAAGCGGGACGGATCAGCCAGATCCGCTTCCTCCATTCACAAGGAGAACTGATTCTCAAGGCCGAAGATCTCCGACGGATCTTGGGTTACGCCGAGCTGCCCAGCACTCAGTTTCGAATCGAAAAGATCGGACGTGAAATCCGGATCCAGGGCCGGGGATACGGCCATGCGGTCGGGTTGTGCCAATGGGGCGCTAAAGAGATGGCCGAAATGGGATACAGCTATGATAAGATCTTAAAATACTATTATCCGGGCGTCCGCATACAGCCGCATGCGTCCATCACGACTGACGAACCAAGCCCATGATCACGCAAACCGCACCGACCGAATATCAACTCTCCAGTTATGACTACCCCTTGGACGAGTCCCTCATCGCGCAGACCCCCTTGCCCGACCGCGACCGGGCTCGTCTGATGGTGTTCGACCGGCAGACGGGACGGATCGAGCACCGCGCCTTTTCGGATCTAGCGGAGTACCTTCAGCCCCCGGACATCGTTGTGATCAATAACACGAAGGTCTTTCCCGCCCGCCTGTCAGGCCGTAAGATTCCCGGCGGCGGGAAGATCGAGGCGCTGCTGATTCGAGAGGCGGCCTCCCGCAAACAATGGGAGGCCCTGATCCGCGGATCGGCCCCCATCGGTCAACAGATCGCATTCGGCGAATCGGATTTGATAACGGCCGTGGTCCGACGGGACCTCGGGGAAGGACGGAAAATCCTGGAATGGATCGCGGAGGGCGCAATTGAGTCCCTCATCGATCGGCTGGGCGTCCCGCCGCTTCCGCCATACATTCGGAGGCCCCCTGCGCCGGAGGATCGGGAACGGTACCAGACGGTCTATGCCGAGACGAAAGGATCGGTGGCCGCGCCCACGGCCGGACTTCATTTTACGCCAAGACTGCTGGATCGGATCCAAGCCAAAGGCGTGACGGTGGTCACGGTCACCTTGCATGTCGGTCCGGGAACGTTTCGCCCGGTTCGGTCCGAGGATATCCGGGAACACCGGATGGATTCGGAATGGTATGAGATCGGTCCGATTGCGGTCGAGGCCCTGAAGCGGACGCGCGGTAGAAACGGACGGATCGTGGCTGTGGGCACAACGACGACGCGGGTTCTCGAATCGGCCGCGATGGAAGGCGGACGGCTTTGCGCCCGATCGGGCCGGACCGACCTCTTTATCACGCCGGGGTATTCGTTTAAAAGCGTGGACGCCCTTGTGACCAACTTTCATCTTCCCCGGTCGACCTTGATGATGCTGGCGGCGGCCTTTGCCGGACTCCCGAACCTGAAACGGGCTTATGCCGAGGCGATGAAGACCCGCTACCGTTTCTTGAGTTATGGAGACGCCATGCTGATCCTTTAGCGCCAGATGGGGACCAATTTGAAATTTGTCCCCTCTCGGTTTAGGAAACGATGAAACACGCGGCACGATCAAAACAGAAACGGTCTCCTTCAAGGGGCCGCTTGGTTTTATTCCTAACGGGCGGCATCATGACGACCGTTTTGCTCGTGCTGACCCTGATTTCATTGGAACAACACGCGCCGGTGGAGAGCGCTCCACCCGATGCCTCAAGAGGCCCGGCCGCACCCCCGCCCTCGCCCGCCGTTTCATCCAAAGGCGAATCGCCGCTTTCGTCTGATTCCGAACCCTTCACGTTCTACGACACCTTGGTGCGGCGAGACTCCGCCTATCCCGGCTTGAGTCGTCCGATCCCGAAATCGGTTTCACGCCCCGTTTCCCCGACGTCGCCTGCCGCCGGCCCGTTCGCCGTTCCCCTGAAGAAACAGCCGACCCGTTACACGGTTCAGATCGCTGCCTATGCCGACCGGCCGACGGCGGAAACCCTAACGGATCGTCTTCACCGTAAAGGCTACCCCTCCTTCATTCTCCCTCACGTCGTCCCGAAAAGGGGAACCTGGTATCGTGTCCGCGTGGGGCATTTTAAGAAACGGGAGGAGGCCCAAGACATGGCGCAACGATTGCTGCGGCAGGAACGATTGACGACCTATATTGCATTGGAGTAGGGAGGGAAACGCTTTTAGAAAGGTCAGAGCGCGATCCGGCGCTCCTTCGCGCTGTGCTCAAGAATCGAGATCGCGCTGTGGAGACGCTGGAGGCGGGTATTCCGACCCCGGATCGCCAGGGTGTCGTGCATCGGAAATTTTTCGCCGCGGACCTCGGTCTGGATCTTCTTGAGCTGTTGATGGAGGGCCTTAAAACCTTCGGGGTCGAACTTCTTGAGCACCAGCGGATTGATCGTAAAAAATCCTTCCGCGACATCGCGTGCCACCGCGGCGATGCTTTTCCCCCGAAGCTGCATCTCGGACATGATCGGGCTCCTGGATATCGCTCCGGATGCTCGAGGGCGGCCGAACGGCAGTCATCCGTCATGACGATCCCCGGACGGTCAAACCCGGACGGAAAATCAGAGGGCCTGGTTTTTAATATCGATCTTGGTCGCGGCGCGGATCCGATTCAAGGCGGACATCAGGACCCGTTGCTGTTTCTGGACCAAGGCCTCCTGAACCGTCCTCGTTTCTTCCTCAAGCCGTTTTTCGGCCGTTAACTTCGGATCGGTCATTGAGGCCTTCACGTCCACCCTTTCCCGGTCCGTCAAAACGATGCCGTTCTGGAGGACCAGTTTGACCTGGTCGATCAACAGGTCTTCCCGAACGGACTGCTCGAACTCTTCGGCCGTAATATGATTGCGCGATAAAAAGAAACGATACCGGTCCGGGTTGAACCGACCTTTGTCGTCGTGAAAGGTGACGTCCCGGGTAATCGCGTCCTTCAGCTCATCCACACCCGCGGAGAGCCGCAGTTCTCGAGCCAGCTTCAACCAGAGCTGTCGCTCAACCAGGCTGTTGATCACGAGCTGTTTGATGAGGTCTTCCTTGAAATTCTCTTTAAACAGATCCCGATAGTAACGATAGGCGTTCTCTTTGTAGCGATTGTATTGGGCCAGGGTAATGCGGGTTTGGTCGATCTGGGCCACGTAAGGCTCTTTTCTCTCCGAAAATCCCCACCAGCCCATGCTGATCACGAAGGTGGCCGCAATCAGAAACATAATGGTGCGGTAAAGCCACGGGTTTTCGATAGCGCCTTTACGCAAGATCTTCAGCATCGGTTCCTCGCAGAGAGGGTTTCATCATAACGTCTTTTTGCAAAAAATGCAACGGCCTTACCTTATCTTGACTCGTCCCGACGAATCCACTATAGTGATCCCCGTTTCGCGCGCCGGTTTGCGGATCGGCCGTCAAAGTTGGCATCGCCAGGAGTTTCCTTTGTGATCTTCCAAAATAGGTTCCGCGCCTTGAGGTTTACACATCGTCTGTTGATCATCGGGATCGGGTTGTCTCTCTCGGGATTCTCTCTCACCGGCTGCAACGGAAAAAGCAATATCGTCACGGCGATCGTCATGAACCCCGATCACCCCAACACCCTCTTCATCGCCACAAACGATTCGGTGTACAAGAGCCGCGACGACGGGGCCGCCTGGGTCCCTGTCACGGAAGGTCTCGGCCACGCCCGCATCTTATCCCTCGCCATCCATCCGGTGAATACCTCCACCGTTTATGCCGGCACCCTCGGCGATGCCGTCTATCGCAGCGTCGACGGCGGGAATCGATGGTCGGTCATCAACGCCGGCCTGAAAGAGCATGTCACGGTGGTCAATGCCTTCCTGTTTCACCCGCGGGACCCCGAAACCATTTTGGCCGCAACCACGGTCGGTTTTTTCAAAACCGCCGACGGCGGGATGATGTGGGAAGAGCTGTCCAATAAGGGCATGGACAGCGTCTACGTCGTTTCGGCCGCCATCGATCCGACCGATACGAGTATCTTATATGCCGGAACGAGCGGCGGTGTTTATAAGACCACCAACGGCGGCACGACGTGGCGCGAGACGAACAACGGCCTGATCCGTGCGGAGCCGGGAACCGCACTTTCATTGGGAATCAATTCGCTGATCATGGATCCGGCGAAAACCACCACGCTGTATGCCGGAACGACCCGCGGGGGTTTCAAAACGGTGGATGGAGCCGCAAGCTGGACTAAGATTCAGGAAGGGATAGGCGAGACCTTTGTTGCGACCCTGCTTATTCACCCTGTATCCAATACGACCCTGTTCGCCGGAACGCAGAACGGAGTCTATAAAACGACAGACGGGGGGGAACATTGGTTGCCCAGCAATAACGGACTCACCAATCTCAACATTCGTGCGTTAGCCATGCACCCGAAGGATTCAAATATCCTTTACGCAGGCACCCAAGGAGGGCTTTTTAAGACCGTGGATGGCGGGATGAACTGGTCGGCTTTAACCATTCGACCGAAAGGATGAAGTTGGGGCCGCTGCGGCCCCGGATAATCAGCCGGTTCGCGGCTCTCCGCCTGAGGCGGACGCGAAAGGCGCGGGGCTTGGGGGCATCGGAGGACCTTGCACTGCCTCATCCGCACGGGCCCCCAATTTTAATTGGTGCCGAAGGGGGGATTTGAACCCCCACGGGGTCACCCCCACTACGCCCTGAACGTAGCGTGTCTACCATTCCACCACTTCGGCGTGAGAGGCATATTACCAAAGGGGGTGTAGAGTGTCAACAAGGTCATCTATGACATTGACTTCCCTTTTCCAAAATGATAGTCTTTTAAAAGATTAATCCCGCTCGAGAGCTGCCCAAAGGATCTATATTCCCATCTGTCCCGGGCAGAACCCGCAGCAGAAAGAAGAGTACGATCTTGACCGTACAGGAAACAGGCGTCACCGAGCGTGAATGGACCTTTCACGGCCATAAGCTTCGCCTTGAATTATGGCCCGGGCGGGTCTTCGTCCCGACCACCACGTCCGAACTGATTGCCGATCAGTTTGCGTCTTGTGCGGGCGAAACGGTGGTCGACCTGGGATGCGGCAGCGGCTTTTTTTCGGTGCTGGCGGCCAAGATGGGCGCCAAACGGGTCTTCGCCTTGGACCTTCACAAAGAGGCCTGCGAGCTCACACGGCGGAACGCCGAAAAAAACGGCGTGGCCGACCGCATCGACTGCCGGCAGGGAGATTTATTCGACTCCCTCAAAGGCCTCGTCGCGGATACGATCATCAACGACGTTTCCGGCGTGGCCGAGGCGCTCGCGCGGCGTTCCGGATGGTTTCCGGAACCGGTGCCGACCGGCGGCCCGGACGGCGCCGATCCGACGGTTCGGATGTTCCGATCCGTACGACAGCATCTGGTTCCGAACGGCCGGCTGATCTTTCCCGTGATCTCCCTCGCCAACGAGCAACGCATTTTAGATGCCGCGCGACAGACGTTCAACGAAGTCCGGCTGGTGTTCGAAAAACGGCTGCCGCTGCCGGCTTCGATCTCTCCGGAGACCCCCCCGCTCAGTCAGTTGATCTCGGACGGTATTGTTCGGCTGATTAAGAAAGGCAGTCGCTGGCTTTGGGAGTTGCGGATCTACGAAGCGCGCAATGTCTCTTAATACACCCTGACCGGATCAAACCTTTAACGTCAGCCCCTTCAACCCCACGACCTGCCGGATCCGTTTTTGCACCCGACCCGTTTTGCCCTGCCGAAGAAGCGTCAAAAGATCGGATGCCGCCAAGCGTTGAAGAATTCGTCGGCGCCGCGTGATCGAGGAAACGCGCGTCTGAACCTGTTCCCGAACCTGGCCCAGGAGTTTTAGAAACCTTCCGTACTCGGCCCCGAATGATCGTTCCAGTTCCCGGCGAATCCGGCGGGCGAGCGCGGGACTTCTTCCGCTCGTCGAGACGGCAATGATCAAATCCCCCCGCGTGATCACGGAGGGCGCGATGACATTCGATCGAGAATGGTCATCCACCATATTGACGAGGCGCGAATTCAGATTGATCCGACGTGCGATCTCGGCGTTGGTCCGTCGATCATTCGTCGAGGCGATGATCAAGAAGGCACCTTCAAGGTCGCTCGGTCGCCAGCGGCGTCTCCGGTGACGGATGGCACCGGCCTGCGCCAGAAGGGAGAGTTTTCGCGTCAGGGAGGGACCGACCACCGTCACCCGCGCCCCGCAGGTTAGAAGCATGAGCGCCTTACGCTCGGCCACACGGCCGCCGCCGATGACGGCCACCGGGCGACCCTGAAGATCCAGAAAAGCCGGATAGTACCTCATGATTTCGGCTGGCCGTTGAGCCGAGTCAGTAACTGCCGGGCCTTGGTTTGATACGGACTGTCGGGATACTTTGCAATCAGATCTTGAAGGCTTGTCACGGCCTGCTCGGCCTTTCCTTGTTCGGCATAGGATAAGGCCAGATAGTACAGGGAATCGGCCACGACCGGTTGATTCGGGTAGGAAGCGAGAACCTGCTGGAACCGGCGGATGGCGGCCGGATAAGCCGCCTGCTTGTAATAAAAATGGCCGACGTAGAACTGGTACTGGGACAATCGTTCCCGACAGATCCCGATCCTTTTTTGGGCCTCGTCGGCGTATTTCGTATTCGGATAGGTGGTCAATAATTTTTGAAACGACTCCAGGGCCTTTTGGACCGGCTCGGGATCCCGATCGATCGTCGTGAACTGCTGAAAGTAACTCAGTCCCCGTTTCAGTTGCGCATAGTCGGCCCACTGATGCAGCGGATGCAGGTCCAGAAAGTGCTGGTATTCCGAAGCCGCCTCGATGTAGTCGCCTTGTTGATACATGGCTTCGGCCCGTTTGAGAATGACCTTGGGGTCGTAGTTCCGCTCCACGGCGTTCTTGGTCTCCTCCGCGCTGTTTTTGGTCACGCCGAGGGCTTCGCGGATCTCGGCCCCGAGCGGATCGTTCGGCGTACCGCAACCGGCCAGGACGGACAAAACGACGCCCAGACCCAAACAAGCGATTTTGTTTCGAAGGACGTTTTCCATAATGATTCGGATCCTCTTATTAATCGTATAGACAATAGAATACCAAAATGCCCATCGAAATGGCAAGAAGATGATCCGTTTCTTGAACCCGCTCAATTGCTTCCAAAACCAAAATATGATTAAATGGCGAATACCACTTGTTTAGAGAAGGGATGGATGTTCCACCGATCGCTCTTAATCGCCGCTCTCATCACCACCATGGCCGGGACGGGCTGCGCCGCAACCAAGACCCTCTCCCGGCCGATCTTAGATGACCGTTACAACTCGGTGCGCCTGGAGGCCTGGCTGGATTCCTCCCGAAACCCGGTCAACCTCGGTTTCGAGCATCCGGCCGAGATCGGCGAGGCCGATTTGGCAAAGATCCTCGGATCGATCCGGATCGTCGAGCCGCCCGGATTTCTATCCATGTTCCTCCTCAAGGCCAAACCGGAGGCCGAGCCGGCCTTTACGTCGCCGGAAGCCGAGTTCCTGGCCAAACCCCTTGCCGCGGCGCTTCGAACCGCCACGCCCGGCGAGCGCGTCGTATTTTTCCTTCATCACCAACGAAGCGTCTATAAAGGAACTACCTCTTCCGGTGTGGCGTTCGTCAAAGACAAGCGCCTTCATATCATCCTTGGCCGGTATCTTATGGGCAATCAACCGGGATACGCGGATATTTCGATCGGGGGCGCTCCCTTGCCCGACCGGAACGACCAGACGTTCTACATCCTGCCGGGTCGCTTCCAAGCGGTTGAGGATCAGAAAAAAGCCCCCGGCGGACGGGAACCGGTTTTCGAGAAACGATGGCTCAGCATCGATTACGCTTCCCTCCTGAACGCGCCTCCCCAAGCGGCCGCACCCGCGTCTTCATCTCCCTCTGAACCGCTGCGGGCCGAACCGGCGCCGGCCGCTCCGTCCATCACACTGGAGGAGAAGTTGAAGACGCTGAACCGACTGAAAGAAGAGGGACTGATTACGGAGGAAGAGTATAATGAAAAGCGGAAGGAATTGCTGAAGTCGTTCTAAGCGGCGGGCGTCGGTTCGGGCTTCCCCTTTTCACCCAACACCTCGTAAAGCTCCAACGGCTTCTCGATGCTGCGGACGGCCACCGAGCCGAGGCTGTTGATTTCGTATTGCCCCTTGAGCAAGGCATGGGTCGACGGGCCGATGATGATCTGGTCGGCCTTGGCCACGTCGCACTCCAGCCGGGCGGCCAGGTTGACCGTATCGCCGATGACGGTGTACTCCTTCCGTTTGTGCGAGCCGATGTCGCCCGCCACCACCCGCCCGCTGTTGATCCCGGTATGGGCTTTGAGCCGCGGGCCGTCCGACCGGCGGCGGTTGAACTCGTTCAGCCGCTGCCGCATCTCGATCGCGGCCTTGACCGCCCGGTCGGCGTGATCCGGCTGCTCGAACGGCGCGCCGAACACCACCATCACGCAGTCGCCGATGTATTTGTCGAGCGTGCCGTCGTAGGCGAACACGATCTCCAGCATCTCGGTGAAATACTCGTTCAACAACATCGCCACCTCTTGGGGCTTCATCTTTCCGGACATGGCGGTAAAGCCGACCAGGTCCGAAAACAGCACGGTCACCTCCCGTTCCTGGACATCGATCAGATGCCCCGTGGTGGAATCCTTTGCGGTGGTGATCCGGTTGACGACATTGGGCGAGAAGTAGCGCTCCAGGCGCGCCCGGCGGGCCTGTTCCTCCTGGATCTTCACGTTCAAACGGGCCTGCTCGATCGCCACGGCCGAGAAGTTGGCCAGCGCCGAGAAGAGATCCAGATCGGCCTGCGTAAACGCCCCGGCCTGCACCGGTGAATCCACGCTGATGATCCCGATCACGCGGCCCTTGTTCCAGAGGGGCGCATACATCGCCGATCGGATGTTGTGGAGCAGGATGCTCTGGCCCCCGTCAAAGCGATCGTCCAGTTTGGCATCCGATGTGAGAATCGCCACCTGGTCTTTGAAGACGCGATCGGCAATCGTCCGGCTGATCGAGATTGCGCCGGCCTCTTTGACCGCCCGGCGGTATTTGACGATCTTGGGGACCAACTGATCGGTCTCCGGTTCATGAAGCATTAAAAATCCGCGATGGGCAGGCAGGTAGGAGAAGACGAGATCCATCACGGTCCGCAAGACCTCTTCCACCGGTTGGGTCGTGATCAAGGCCTCGGCCACGCGGCCTAAGATGCGAAGAATCTGGGCGCTCCGGTCCTCCGCGTGAGCCTCGGTCGTTTTGGCATCGGGCTTGGAGGAAGGGGCGTTTTTTCGCTCCGAAGGGGGTTTCTTGTCCGGAGCCAGCGAGGACAGAAGTTCCGACAACGGTCGAATGATGGTGCCGGGGGCCAGTTCGCGGGATTTTTCATCCACCACGATTTTCTCATCCGATATTTCACTGAACCGGATCGGGAATTTTCCAAGATAAATCTCGTCGCCGTCGCGGAGCGGGGCGTCACTGACGGGCCGGCCGTTGACCTGCGTTCCGTTTCGACTGGCCTGATCAACGATGCGGCATCCCTTGCTGTCTTTGACGATCTTAGCATGAAGACGGGAAATCGTAAAGTTGGTCAGAACGACATCGCTTTCGGGCGCGCGTCCCAGCGAGATTTCATCTTGGACGATCGGATAAATCCGGTTCGTCCCATCCTCTTCAAAAATTAATCGGTACATGGCCCGTCCAGGTTCGTCTCCCGCCTTCTTGCCGCCTTATAACACGCCGCATCCGATCAAGTCAACGGTCTCTCTGGCGAAGGATCTCGTACGCCATCACGCCCACCGCGACCGACACGTTCAGCGAGGCCACACGGCCTTTCATCGGAAGACGGACGCGCTCGTCGCAGCCCGAAAGCACCAGCCGGCTGATTCCCTCGCCCTCCGCGCCGACGACGATCGCGACCGGGCCGCGGTAGTCGATCTCTAGATAACTTTTCTCGGCGCCGGGATCCAGCCCGTAAATCCAGACCCCCGCCGCCTTCAACGCCTCGATCGCCTGTGTCAGATTGACGACACGGGCCACGGTGACATGCTCCAGCGCCCCGGCCGAGGATTTGGCCACCGTCTCGGTCAGTCCGGCCGCCCGGCGCTGCGGGATGATCACGCCGTGGAATCCGGCCGCGTCGGCCGTACGGAGAACAGCACCGAGGTTCCGCGGGTCCTCGATCCCGTCCAGTACGAGAACGGCCGCGGCCTCGCTCTGCTTGGTTGCGCGCGCCAGAATCTCGTCCAGCGTCCCATACGCCTTGGCCGCGACCAGGCCCATCACCCCCTGATGTTTCGTGCTCCCGATGATCCGGTCCAGAACTTCACGGGGTTCGAAATGGAGCGGAACGCCTTTCGATCGCGCCAGCCGAATCAGATCCTCCACCGCCGTCCCGCCCCGCCCCTTGGCGATATAAATCCGCTCGACGCTCCGCTCGCCCTGAAGCGCTTCCATCAACGGATGAATCCCGAAGAGCCGGTCTGTTTTAATCGATCCCTCTTTCATTCAAATCCAAAGGCGCTTTTCAAAATCGATGATCTGCCGGTCGGTTGACGTTGGAGGAAGATGGTCCGTAACTCGCGAGATGGTGTAACCGCTTTTTCGGAGAGCATGAACGGTCTTTGGAGAGATATGGAGATCCGCAAGGAGCTTCAAGGACAAGATCAGCCTCGGGTGGAAGGCAACGGCCGGCTATACTCCCCCGCAAGCCAGGCCGCATACTCCATGGCCTGCTTCAAATCCTCCATTTCCAGCTCCGGATAGGCTTCGAGGACCTCCTGGTTTGTCTGGCCGGAGGCCAGCTGCTTCAGGATAAACGAAACCGTAATTCTCATTCCCCGGATGGTGGGCTGTCCCATACAGATGTTGGGATCCACCGTAATGCGGTCTAAGCTCTGTGCCATCGTTTTCTCCTAAGCAAGAAACAACGCGAACTCATCATACGCTCTTTATGGGGAGAAGATCAACAGCACGGAGGATCCGTGCCGTCGTCATTAAAGAAACCCGAATCTTTGTCTTCCATCTTATTTCCTGACCAATTTCGCCATCCGACGCTCCATATCTTTGCCTTGGCATAACGCTGAGCTCAGCGAATGCCTGTTTGCGAACAGTTCACTGGAACGATGTGTTGGGGAAGTACCGGTTTCAAATTTAGACCGAACTCAAACAAAAAGAACTCTATTCCTTCTGCGGAAACCGAAAGGCTATTCGCCTGCTTATGCATACACTCCAAATACAGAGGGTAGGAACGAGCCGCGTTGTAGTTGCTCAGCTTTCGAAGTGGTGCTAACTCCTCAAAGACACCTTGATTTGCAACCTGGATGATCCGGTAATCCAAAATCAACGCCGTGTGGTCTTGAACGTAAACTGACAGGAAACTCAGAAACTTCGTATAGGTTGAAAGGCCGATGCCTTTAATTGGCTCCACCTGTGCATAGTGTTTGTTCCAATCTGCCACTGGCTGAGCGCGAGCAGCCGAAAGTAACTGTGTTAGCGGGTCGAGGTTACCGATAAGGTAATCAACGTTGTTGCCGCGCATACCCCGAGGGTAGCCCCATATAATCGTGGCCATAACGAACTTTGCCAAGTCAGGGTCCTTCGCAAGGTTCCGCAGGTCATTTCGCGACAAAGATATCTCATCAGAGTTTCCGAAAATGGAACCCAGGGCGTATCCCGCTTTGTCTTCACGGTTGATGTGACGATCCCAAGTTGATTTCTTCGAAGAAAAAGCTTGGTATGGAATCGGCATGCTCACTAAAAGGTTCTTAAACTCAGAAAGCAGCATCATCTGATCATGCCCAGCTTCTATTTATATGGTTTCCTGATAACACCGCTTTTCGGTTCTTCTTCCGCATAATGCTTCATGCAAAAAAACCGAACGAGCAACGCTATGGCTTTTTGTTCATTGCCCGAAGGATCGCATCGATCTTTCGCTTCAGATCCGGTAGGTCACGTGCGACGGCGGACCAAACGGCCTCGACGTCAATCCCAAAATAATCATGAACCAGAATATTTCGCATGCCGATGATGTCCGGCCAGGGCACTTCAGAATGTTGGGCTTTAAACTTGGGAGAGGGGCGCGGCAGGCTTCTCCAATGATCTGGAGATGGCGGAGTATCCAGCTCTGTATCAACTCATCACGTGCAAAGGCTTCTTTCCCCTTTTTGGCGTATTTCTCGATCCGTTCAATCGCGTCTTGGATATGCAACAACCGTTCGCGGTCGTCTCTCATAAGGGCACGGCCTCTCGCAGCACTCGATCACGGATGCGTTCGCGCAAGCCCTTTTCGGTCACCACATCGACCTTGCAACCTAAAAGCTCTTGCAGATCCATTAAGAAACCGCCAAGGTCAAGTAGGCTGTGACCGGGTTCGAGGTCCACAAGAATATCCAGGTCGCTCTCGGACCCTGCCTGTCCTCGGGCGACGGACCCGAAGATGCGAACATTCCGCGCGCCGTGCTTGGCGGCGATGCGCAGGATCTCTTCACGCTTGACCTTCAACAACTCATGAATGCCCATAATCAAACACCTCAACTCTTGTCATTACAGACTAACACAGTAAGCTCCCGTTTTACTACCGTCTGATCCTCGTCGTTCCGTCCGGCCGGTCTTCGAGGATGATTCCGGCCTCGGCGAGTTGTTTCCGGATGGCGTCGGACCGACTCCAATCTTTCTTTCGTCGGGCCTCATCGCGTTCGTGGATCAATCGGCCGATCTCCGACTCAGAAAACCCCGCGACGGTCTCGGTCGCGGTCGTCCATTGCCCGGTCGTCAGAGAAAATATCCCCAGCACCGCCCCGTATCTCTGAAATAACTTCAAGACGGCTTGAGACAACGGCAGGGAGATTCCCCGGTCCATCGCCGCATTGGCCACCGCACGAAGCTGCTGCAGCTCGCTGACAGCCAGCGCGGTATTGAAGTCGTCATCCATCGCGGCCTCAAATCGTTTTGGAAATTGCTTGAGCGCCTCGCGAAGTTTTTTCTCGTACGGTTTTGAGGCTGTCGCCGCCGGCTCCTCCAGTTTCTGGAACATACGGTAGAAATTATCCAGCCCTGACTTGGCCGTTTTGAGCGCGTCGTCCGAGAAATCGATCGGGCTTCGATATTGCGTCGAGACAAGAAAGTAGCGGAGGACTTCGGCCGTCACGGCCTCCGGCCAGGATGATTTCTCAAAAATTTCCTGGATCGTGAAAAAATTTCCGAGCGACTTGGACATCTTTTCCTGATTGACGTTCACGAAACCGTTGTGGACCCAGTACCGCGCGAACGGCTTTCCGGTCGCGCCCTCCGACTGCGCGATCTCGTTTTCGTGATGAGGAAAGATCAGATCCTTGCCGCCGCCGTGAATGTCGAGGCCGCGGCCGAGCAGCTTCAGCGCCATCGCAGAGCATTCGATGTGCCAGCCGGGCCGGCCCGGGCCCCACGGGCTGTCCCAGGTCGGCTCGCCCGGCTTCGAGGCCTTCCAGAGCGCGAAGTCCAGCGGATTCTCTTTGCGCTCGTCCACCTCCACGCGTGCGCCGGACAGCAATTCGTTTGTGTCTCTCCTGGAAAGTTTCCCATAGCCCTTGAACCGCTTCACCCGGTAATAAACATTCCCGCCGATCACATAGGCAACCTCTTTCTTGATCAGTTTTTGAATCAGCGCAATCATTTCCGGGATATATTCGGTGGCGCGGGGCTCGAGATCGGCCGGCCTCACACCCAGCCGTTTCATGTCTTCTTCATATGCTTTGATATAGGTTTCGGCGATCTTCTGCCAGGACTTCGCCTCCTGGTTTGCCCGGTTGATGATCTTATCATCCACATCGGTGAAGTTGCGCACATACTGAACTCGATAACCTTTATACTCAAGATACCCTCGGATCACGTCGAAGACGACGGCCGAGCGGGCGTGACCCAAATGGCAACGGTCGTAGACCGTGACGCCGCAGACGTACATTCCGACGCTGTGACCCCGGTCTGTTTGTCGGGGACGGAAGGGCTCTTTCTTCCCGCTCAGTGTATTCGAAACCTTCAACATGGACCCTTTATTCGTCCTCCTTCGCCCAGGCATGCGCGCCGATCAGCGGCACGAAGACGCACCCGGTCAGAGAGGCTGCTTCCACACCGGTCGGCGTCTTGATCACCTTTTTAAGCATCTGCGTCGTTCGATCTCCAACCGGGATGATCATCCGGCCGCCGACCTTGAGCTGTTCGATGAGCGGCGCCGGAATCTCGGGCGATCCGGCCGCGACGAGGATGGCGTCGAACGGCGACTCGTCCTTCCAGCCGATCGTTCCGTCAAACACCTTGATCGTCGCGTTCCGATATCCGAGCGACGCGATCAAACGGCGCGCCTTGACGGCCAGGTCCGCGATCCGCTCGATGGAATAGACCCGCGCGGCCAGCTCGGCCAAGACCGCGGTCTGGTATCCCGAACCGGTTCCGATCTCGAGAACCCGTTCGGGCCCTTTGAGCGCCAGCGCCTCGGTCATCAGGGCCACCATGTAAGGCTGCGAGATGGTCTGGCGTTCGCCGATCGGCAAGGCATGATCTCCGTAGGCGCGGTCCGCCAAGGCCTCTTCCACAAAGAGATGCCTTGCCACCCGTCCCATCGCCGAAAGGACGCGCGGATCTTTGATTCCCCGCGCCACGAGCTGCTCATCCACCATCTTCAGCCGTGCGCGCTCGAAATCGATCACCATCGCCGGCACCCCCCTCCGTACTGCCGAACGTTACGTGCGGGAACGGGAGCCCGAGCGTCGTCGCGGATGCGACGGCATCAGCCGGTTTTCCCAATCCCGAAGGACCGCCAAGGCGGTGTAGTTGGTCAGATCGAGATGAACGGGCGTTACTGAGATCAGGCCGTTTTCGACCGCCTCCTGATCCGTGTCTTTCCGTTCTTCCCAGGCGATTCGGTTTCCGCCGATCCAGTAATAGGTTTTCCCGCGCGGGTCCTGTTTTTTGATCACGTTGTTGGGATCAAATATCCGCCGGCCGAGGCAGGTCACGCGCATCCCCTTGATCCCTCGCAACGGAAGATCGGGAACGTTGACGTTCAAGAGGGTGTCCGGCGGAAGTCCCATTCGATGGACCTGCCGGGCCAGACGGACCGCAAACCGCGCCGCGGTTTCAAAATGAAAGCGCTCTTCCCCAAGTTGCGAGACGGCGATCGAAGGAATCCCTAAGAGGGTTCCCTCCATTGCGGCAGAAACCGTTCCGGAATAGGTGACGTCGTCCCCGAGGTTGCCGCCCCGGTTGATCCCGGATACGACCAGGTTGGGACGGCGCGGGAGAATTTCATTCACGGCGAGATTCACACAGTCCGTGGGCGTCCCGCTGACGCTGAACGTGCGCGGGCCGAGGGCCTCGATCCGCAGGGGCTTGTGCAACGTGAGAGAATGGCCGGCCGCCGTGCGCTCGCGGTCCGGCGCCGCGACGTAAACATCGCCGAGCCGCTTGAGCGCCCGCGCGAGGACCAAGATTCCCTGCGACCGGATGCCGTCATCATTGGTGACCAGAATCAGCATGGTTCGTTCTCAAAATAAAAAAGCCCGTCGGCCCGGGCCTTTTTATGAAATGGTCGGGGCGGGCGGATTTGAACCGCCGACCACTCGCACCCCAAGCGAGTACGCTACCAGGCTGCGCCACGCCCCGTCTGAAATCGAAATGGATATGGAAAACCAAGCCGGATTTTTCAGCAGCTTGTCAGTTTTGTTTGTCGTAGGATGAAAGAATCCGCAACATATCGGCCAATTCGCCCCGGAGGCGATAGACCCATTCCTTTGATAACGGTTGGTTCATGGATTCGGAAGGCTCGCTGTTCCGCGCCGCCATTGCACGCCGCGCCCCGGCAATGGTGAACCCCTTTTCATAAAGCATCCGCTTGATTTTCAGGATGGTTTCGATATCCTTTTTCTGATAGATCCGCTGACCGCCGCGGCTTTTCTGAGGACGAAGGATCGGAAATTCGGTTTCCCAATACCGCAGAACATACGCTTCGAGGCCCGTAATGGCGCTGACCTCGCTGATCTTATAAAACAACCGCCCGCTGTCGCTGCCGTCCGGACCCATCCTCTCCGCCGAGCGCCGCAGAAACGTTCTATCTCCCGATGGCATGTCTTGATCCATGACGCCCTAAGACTTGTTGACGAATTTTTTAAAAACCTGGCTGGGGCGAAACGTCACCACCCGCCTCGGCGTGATCCCGATCTCTTGACCCGTTTTGGGGTTCCGTCCCTTCCGGGCCCGCTTGCTTCGAACGACAAAGTTCCCAAAACCGGCGATCTTGACCGTCTCGCCTTTTTGAAGGACGCTCTTGATCGTATTCAGAACCGTTTCGATGATCTCGGCCGCCTCTTTCTTCGAAATCCCGACCCGCTCGTAGACCTCATTGGCTATGTCGGCTTTTCTCATTCCAGTCCTCCTCATTGTATCTGGGGGCCCCTGCGGCTTTCAAATCTCAAATTTCAAATTTGAAATCTCAAAAGCTCCCAGCCCCCGCAGCAGTCCCAAGCAAAGCCTGTTGACTGCTTTATCGTGAACCTTAAGACCGGCGTTAAAAATTGAACATAAAATACAACAGGTTAGAATGAATGTCAAGGGAAAACACGCGCCGGCCGTTCCTCCGAGCGAATCCGAATTTCTTCAACCATCCCGTTACGGTTGATCGTCAAAGTTCGCTCGGCACCGATTTCGCCGTCGGCGATCATCCGCTGAAGTTGATCAAGTTCCGTCACCTCCTCACCGTCCACCCGCACCACGAGATCGGCAGACCGAAGCCCGGCTCGCGATGCCGGGCTCCCCCGCACCACGGATTGGACGGCGACCCCATCCCGTCCGTTTCCTTCCGAGGACGACGCCTCCACCTGAAGACCCAGCCAGGCCGTCTTGATCCGCTGCCGCTTCAGCACCGTCTCCACAAACCGACGCGCCATGTTGATGGGAATAGCAAAACCGATCCCCTGTCCCAACGGCATGATTGCCGTGTTGATTCCGATCACCTCGGCATTAATGTTTAACAACGGTCCGCCGCTGTTGCCGTAATTGATCGAGGCGTCGGTTTGAATGAAATTCTCCCGTGAGGCAATCCCGAGATGGGACCGACCGGTGGCGCTGATCACGCCCACCGTGAAGGTCTGCGCCAGACCCAGAGGACTTCCCACCGCCATGGCCCACTCCCCCGATTCCAGCTTTTCGGAATCGCCCAGAACGGCCGCCGGAAAGGGTCCATCGCCTTCGATCTGCAACAGGGCCAGATCCGTGCGCGGATCGCTGCCGACCCAATGGGCCGGCAACTCCCGCCCGTCCGATAGAACCGCTCGGATCTCGACCGCATGGTTGACGACATGGTTGTTCGTAAGGATATATCCCGCCCGATGGATGAGAAAACCGGAACCGACGCCCTGCTGCTTCACGACGGAATCCTTGGATCGTCCCCAGAGGCGTTTGAAGAAACCCTCCATCCCTCCTTCACCGGCCCTCCGACGAAACGGCGTCCATCCTTTTCGGATTTCCTGAACCGTTTTGAGGTGAACCACGGTCGGCGCGACGGCCTTCGCAATCCAGGCGAACGTGGCGCGGGGAATCAAGGCCTCTACGGCCGGCACCGTCGGTTGCCTTTCCTCACGACCATACGGATTTTCCGGATCGACCTTCGCAACGTCCGAGTCCGCCCCCGGGGTCAGCGGTCGGTCGGCCGGCCCTTGACAGGCCGTGACGAGGACAAAGAGCAGTCCCCAAAGTAGCCGGGTTCCGATTCCCCTGATCATCGGCTACCGTTTCTTTTTTTGATCCTGTAATAGTTTGTACTCGACACTGTCCACCAGCGCCTGCCAGCTCGCCTCGATGATGTTCTCCGAGACGCCGACCGTGCCCCATTTGCGGGTTCGATCCCCGGATTCGATCAGGACGCGCACGCGGGCCGCCGTTCCCTTGTCGGCCGCCAGCACCCGCACCTTGTAATCCAGGAGCTTCATCTCTTTCAACTGCGGATAAAACTTGTCCAGCGCCTTTCGCAGCGCATGGTCCAGCGCATTCACGGGGCCGTTGCCCACCGCCGCGGTATGCTCGACATGATCGCCGACCTTCACCGTGATCGTGGCCTCCGAGATCGGCTCCTCCCGCTCCCGCCGTTTTTCAACGATGACGCGAAACCCGATCAGATCGAAGAACCGCTGATGCGTCCCTTCGGCTTTGCGCATGAGAAGTTCAAACGAGCCTTCGGCCCCTTCGAATTGAAATCCCTGACTCTCCAGCTCTTTGAGTGTTTGCAGCAGATGCATCAGCTTCGGACTTCGCTTCTTCAGACGGATCCGGAACTCGTTCGCCTTGCCCAGCAGGACGCTTTGACCGGCATAGTCCGAGACCAGGATGCGCTGGCGGTTCCCCACGAGATCCGGACGGACATGCTCGTAGGTGAGCGGATTTTTCCGGACGGCATGGACATGCACGCCGCCTTTGTGCGCGAAGGCGCTGTCGCCGACATACGGCTGGTGTTTGTCCGGAGACAGATTGGCGATCTCGGTCACGAACCGCGAGACCTCTTTGAGATGTCCGAGCTGCTCGTCCGAAATGCAGTCCACCTTCATCTTGAGTTTGAGGTTGGGCAAAATCGAGCAGAGATTCGCGTTCCCGCACCGCTCCCCGAACCCGTTGACCGTCCCCTGGACCTGCACCGCCCCCAGCTCGACCGCGATGATCGAGTTGGCCACGGCCATGTCCGAGTCGTTGTGGGCATGGATGCCCAGCGGAACCCGGATCTCCTGGGCCACCGTCGAGAAAATTTCCCTCACCTCCCAGGGCATCGTCCCGCCGTTGGTGTCGCACAGGATGATGCAGCTCGCGCCGGCCGCCTCGGCCTCTTTCAAGGTCTTGAGTGCGTAGTCCGGATTGGCCTTGTAGCCGTCGAAGAAGTGCTCGGCGTCGTAGAAAACCTTTTTCCGCTTGGATCGAAGGTACTGAATCGAGTCGGCGATCAGTTCCAGGTTCTTCTTGAGCGAAATGCCCAGTGCATCCGTGACATGAAAATCCCAACTTTTCCCGAACAGCGTGATCAGGTCAGTGCCCGACGCCAGAAGGGCCTGGATGTTCGGGTCCTTGGCGACCGGGTTGTCGGCCTTGCGCGTCGCGCCGAAGGCCACAATCTTTGCGTTCTTCAACGGGAGCCGCCGGACCTGCCTGAAGAACTGGATGTCCTTGGGATTGGAACCGGGCCATCCACCCTCGATATAATGCACGCCGAGACGATCCAGCTTCTCGGCCACGCGGAGCTTGTCCTCGACCGAAAACGACACATCCTCGGCCTGGGCGCCGTCACGCAAGGTGGTATCGTAGATCTCGACAAAATGCATGAACGCCTACCCTCTTTCTTTCCCGAGTTCAAACGCGTCATGGAGCGCGCGCACGGCCAGCTCGGTATACTTTGCATCAATCACGCAGGAGATCTTGATCTCACTGGTCGAAATCATCATGATGTTGATGCCCTCTTTTGACAAGGCGGCGAACATCTGGGCCGCCACACCGGAATGGGTCCGCATCCCGACCCCCACGATCGAGACATTGGCGATGTTCTCCGTCAACTGCACGTTCCGGGCCCCGATCTCGCGCGCGATCTCGCGCGCGATCTCGACGGCCTTCTTGGCATCCCCTTTCGGGACTGTAAAAGAGATATCGGTCATCCCCTCCTGGCTGACGTTTTGAAGGATCATGTCGACGAGAATGCCGGCCTCGGCAATGGCGCCGAACAGCCGGGCCGCGATTCCGGGCTGATCGGGCACGCCCGTGATCGTGATCTTGGCCTGGTTCTTGTCATAGGTCACGCCCGACACCACCACCTGCTCCATATCCCGGTCCTCCTTCGTCACCAGCGTTCCCTCCCCGTCGTTGAAACTGGACAGCACCCGCAACGGCACCTGATATTTGGCCGCGAACTCGACCGAACGGGCCTGAAGCACCTTGGCCCCGAGGCTGGCCATCTCCAGCATCTCTTCATACGAGATCTTCGCGAGCCGTCGCGCGGTCGGCACGACATGAGGATCGGTCGTGTAGACGCCGTCCACATCGGTATAGATATCGCAGAGGTCGGCCTTCAGCGCCGCGGCCAGCGCGACGGCCGTCAGGTCCGATCCGCCCCGTCCCAGCGTCGTCACGTCCGATTTTTCATTGATCCCCTGGAAACCGGCGATGACCGGAATGATCCCTTGCCCGATCGCTTCCCGCACGCGGTCGGCTGAGATCCGCTCGATCCGGGCCTTGGTATGCGTGCTGTCCGTGATGATCCCGACCTGACGTCCGGTAAAGGCCTGCGCCTTCAATCCCATTTCCTGAAGCGCCAGGGCCAGCAGCGCGCTGGTCACCCGCTCGCCGGACGAGAGGAGCATATCCACCTCCCGCTCCGACGGGTTGGAGGAGACCTTCTGGGCCAGCTTCAATAAACGGTCCGTCTCGCCCGCCATCGCCGAGACGACCACCACGACCTCGTCCCCGGCCGCCTTCACCTTGGCCACCCGCTGCGCGACATTCCGGATCCGCTCGATATTCCCGACCGACGTCCCGCCGTATTTCTGAACGATCAATGCCATTTTACAAACGCTTGCTCCGCTTCGCTTTCATGATTTCTTCGTGGATTTCCCGTGCCGTCTTACTTCCCCAGATATCATGGAGCTCTTTCACCGAATCCCCTTCTCCACGTTCCACCGACATGATAAACCTTAATGCCCCCTCATGCCCGAGCTCATTCACAAGCACTTGCCATCCCTTGGTCAACAATACTTCCAGATCGGCAGTTCCCTTAGCTCCCATGGTGACCTCCAATAACCCTGTCATTAAACGAAACAGGATTGAGTACACGCAAGCCGTGTCCTTTGGCCCTTAAAATATCCTCAATACGGCCCGACTTTCGCACAACCTGTTCATCGCAGGTTAGAAAAAACTGGGCACGACCCAAAACCGCAGAGGCAATATGGACGGCGTCACGACCATGCAAGTTACAGTCATTCTCCAAAGACTCCGCAAGGTTCAAAACCTCATTCGACTCGGAGATGTGTTCACTGCAAATTTCAAGCAAACGTTCCACCGCCCTCCTCTTCGTAACAGAAGGGATCGCCCTCACCTCGAACTTAAGGATATCGGAACTTAACAGCACGATCTCTTTTTCTCCCATCACGGATAAAATATTGAGAAAGGCTTCTGCCTCCGCTCGGATTCTGGTTTGTGATTGATCGTCCAGCGGTCGACAGTAGACATTGCAATCGAGATAAACACGCACATTTTAACCTTCTACATTTTTAAAAGCCGCTTAGCCTCTTCAATTCGAATACAATCGGTTAATCCCTATAACTAAACCTTCAGAAGCATATTAATTACAATGAACCCTAATAGCCATATCGTCTCCTCTTGCGATTGCGTCTTTGCATAGGAAACCCATTCCCCCATTGCCAGACGAGGCAGAAGGCGCTCTTGTAACTTCTTTCCAGCCTGTCAGCTTACCATCCTTAAAAACCAAATCCCAAGCACGTGAATCAATGTAATTGTAGGTGATTGAGTTTTTCGCCCTATACCTACGGACCTCAACAACACCGTCTGTTTCACTTCTGCGCTCTACAACTCTAAACGTTCCTTCTTCTAAAAATTTTCCCGCCTCTTCTGCACTCATCCCTAGGAGCCTGTCCGGCTAATGCGGTGTAACCTAATCACAGCGTCTCTGGAGTGGATACCGATCATGAATCCTACGGTTCCAATGGGCCGATCCTTCACCCTGTGGATGTCCCCGATGCTTTGGGCGAGGCCTTCGGGT
>JACQCA010000007.1 GCA_016201865.1 Nitrospirota bacterium | reverse complement strand
TGATCCATCAGTTGCGCGAACAGAGATTGGCCAAGGTTCATGGTGATCGCAATTCAAATCGATCACCGCCCTTTGCGCACCTAAGTTCCGATATACCATCGCTTTATAACCGTTCACCAAATCCTTAACCGGACACTACTGACTCCTGACTACTGACTACTGACTACTGATCCTAGGGATGCGTCATCTTCTCCGGCTTGACGAGCTGATCGAATTCCTCACCCGTAAGATATCCCAGCTTCAATGCCGCCTCGCGCAGGCTGCTGTGCTCGACGTGCGCCGTGTGCGCAATCTGCGCCGCCTTGTCGTATCCCACCTTCGGAGCCAGCGCCGTGACCAGCATGAGCGAATTCTTCACGTACCAGTCCACCTTGGCGCGATCGACCTCAATGCCCTTGACCATGTACTCCACATAGCCGTGGCAGGCGTCGGTGACCAGCGTGACCGAGTGCAGGAAGTTGTAGATGATCACCGGCTTGAACACGTTGAGCTCAAAGTTGCCCTGCGATCCGGCGAATCCCACCGCGGCCGTCGCTCCGTGCACCTGCGCGCAAACCATGGTCATCGCTTCGCATTGCGTGGGATTGACCTTGCCCGGCATGATGGACGATCCCGGCTCATTCTCCGGGATCGACAGCTCGCCCAGCCCGCACCGCGGACCGGAAGCCAGCCAGCGAATATCGTTCGAAATCTTCATGAACGACGCAGCCAAAGTTGCCATCGCGCCTTGCGCAAACACGATCTCATCGTGAGCTGAAAGCGCGGCGAACTTGTTGGGATGGGAACGGAAGGGAAGTCCCGTCAGTTCGGCGATCTTCCTGGCGGCGCGCTCGGCAAATTCCGGAGGCGCGTTCAGCCCCGTGCCCACCGCGGTCCCGCCGATCGCCAGTTCGCAAAGCCCGTCGAGCGCCTGCTCCAGCCGCTTAATGTCGCGATCGAGCAGACTGGCCCAGCCGCCCATTTCCTGTCCAATGGTCAAAGGCACCGCATCCTGCAGATGGGTGCGGCCAATCTTCACCACGCCTTCAAATTCCTTCGCCTTGGCTGCGATCGCATCGCGCACGGTCCCGATCGCCGGAATCAGCGCATTCTTCACCCGCTCCGCCGCCGCGATGTGCATCGCCGCCGGAAACGTGTCGTTCGACGACTGCGACATGTTGACGTGATCGTTGGGATGCACCGGCTTCTTCGATCCCATCTCGCTACCGGCAATTTCGATGGCGCGATTTGAGATGACCTCGTTCACGTTCATGTTGGTCTGGGTGCCGCTGCCGGTCTGCCAAATGCGCAGCGGGAACTGGTCGTTCAGCTTGCCGGCGATGACTTCGTCGGCGGCTTCGACGATGAGCTTTGCTTTGTCGGACGGGAGCTTGCCCAGGTCCTGATTCACCAGCGCGCAAGCCTTCTTGAGCGTGCCAAAGGCGCGAATCAGCTCCGGAGGCATGGTGTCGCGCCCAATGTTGAAATGCAGCAGCGAGCGCTGCGTCTGCGCCCCCCAGTA
The DNA here is from genome assembly GCA_016201865.1 of Nitrospirota bacterium. Taxonomy (GTDB): domain Bacteria; phylum Nitrospirota; class Nitrospiria; order JACQBZ01; family JACQBZ01; genus JACQCA01. The sequence continues at coordinate 5,691 of JACQCA010000007.1, read as the reverse complement.
AACGTTCGCCGGGACTTCGATCTTCCCCATGCTGTCGGATTCGGTGCGGGTCTGCGTGGCGGGTTCAGTATGAGTAGACATGATGGCTCCTGCGCGTCGGACCGAACGGGAGCAACCGGGGTCTTCGGCGTGTATGAGGAACGAAATATTATACGGCGCGGGTTGCAAGCACGCACAGCCGGCCAGACAACTATATGGTTGACACTGTAAACCATTCGCATTACACTCAAAGTCGTGATTGCCAGCTTCCGGCATAAAGGGCTCGAAGAGCTTTACCTCAGCGGCAAGACGCGCCGGATCGGAGCCGGTCTGATCGGGAAGTGCGCGCGCGTCCTGCAATTGCTGGAAGTAGCGGCACGTCCGGAGGACATGAACATCGCAGGCTTTCGTTTCCATGGTCTACAAGGCAAACCGAAACGCTGGTCGGTGCGTGTAACCGGAAACTACCGCATCACCTTCGGCTGGTTGGGCGAAAACGCTTTGGAGGTGGATTTTGAAGACTACCATTAGGGACGGAGTTATGAAGAGAAAGAACGGATTGCCGCCCATTCATCCCGGCGGGATCATCAGGGAAGACATCCTGCCGTCGGTCGGCCTGTCCGTGACGGCCGCGGCCAAAGCCCTCGGAGTATCCCGCCAGATGCTGCACGGCATTTTGGCGGGGCGCAAACCCCTGTCCGCCGTCATGTGCCTGAAAGTCGCCCGCCTGTTTGGGGGTTCGCCGGAAGTATGGATGCGGTTGCAGGCCGCCTATGACCTGAAAAAGTCCGAGCAAAACAAAAAGGTCATGGAACGCGTCGCACGGATCGTGCCTCTCCATCCGGTCGAAGAAGCCCGGGCCTGAACCCGCAATTCGATTTAAGGTTCGCTCGCCTACGTCCGGGTGGGGATTGCTTTGGACCCGTTTAGGATCCGGCGGAAATTCCCGCCCAGGTGGAAGCTTTGCCAAAGCGAAAAAAATGGCTCGCGAACTCAAAAGGGCGAAACCATGAGGGCGAAATATGAAGAAAAAGAAAACAATTTACAAACCATTCGACGCGGCGGCGTATCTCGATAACGATGTGGTCATTGCGGAATATCTTTCGGCGGCTGCGCAGACCCTAACCCCGAGGTGTTCGTCGCCGCGCTCGGCGACGTGGCCAAAGCACGAGGCATGGCGCGGATCGCCAAAGACTCAGGCCTGGGCAGGGAGAGCCTGTACAAAACCCTGAGTGCAGGCGCACACCCACGCTTCGAAACGATCAATTCCGTCCTGCACGCTCTCGGCGTGAAGTTCGCTGTCGTTGCGGAACACGAGAGTTAGAGCTAAGCCAACGCTTCACAAAGCTATGTTAGGCAAAGCCCATGGTGCGATCAGTGTGCCGCCCACCCTTCGCGAAAAGCCGCGAAGGATGGGGCACCCGCTATGTGGTTCGCCATCGGAAGGCTGGACCACCCGCCTAAACAAATACCTATGGTCAAGGCCTGATGCGCATCCGCTGGACCGTCCCTGCCCTGGTATCAATTGCCTCGCAGATGAGGCTTAACGAATCTTATAAAATACTCTGACTGCACGAAATTCTCTAGTTTATATCGTGTGTCCTTTTCTGAACAACAAGCCACGAGGAAGAAGAAAAAGGATGGGTCAAGTCCTCGCTCTTGAGCGGCCCTATAAAGCCGCCCGAGAGGGTCATCGAAGTCACGAATCCCACGACCATTGTCGATAGATGCCGCCGCAATTCCACAAAGCAAGGTATCTTTGTTTCCTGTGTTTCCGAACTCGGTTACTCTTCGGATGGCATAGTAATACAACTCTTGAAGAAGCCTCTTGTTGGCTCCCAACAGCGCTCGAATTTCAGCCCCGCGATGCAACGACGATAAATATATGCTGCATATCGCGTTGCAAAAACAGTCGAGGTCGGAATTCAAGGTTCGGTCGGGTTCCGGGTATGACTCGATATCATTGAGCCACTGACGAGCTAATTCCGGATCGCGTCGCCTCAATTCTCGGTACTGTCTGCGATGGGTTGCGTCGGAATTATAAGACCTCTCACAGCGACCTTCAAGAACCTCCGCTTCAGCCATCAGTTTCGCGAAATCGTCCCCTTCCTGTTCCTTCGTTTCCTTCTCCTCAGACACGACTTCATCCAACATCGACAAAGTCTCTTTCGTCGGTGAGGAGCCATCATAGGCGGGATAAAGTAGTGGAACACCGGGGCCATCGGTGATTCTCCAGAGCTTCTGACCGCATTGAGAGCACTTGTCAATACTGAGATCATCCCAATAGAGATGACACTGGGTGCATGCACCGAACCCAAAATACTTTCTGCACCCATAGCAACGCTTGTCTATAGCGGTGAGTGCCCGGTACTTACCGCAGCACGAACATGCCGAGGATTTCCACAGGACATCCATCTCGGTACGCAACGCGATTGCGGGGCCGAAGTCCAACTGCAGGGCTTTCACGATGACGTCGTCGAGGCTCTTACACTCCGACAATAAACTGCAAATCTCGTCAGTGGACTTTTCGCGGTACCTGCTCTGTAACGCGAGCCGTAGGTAGGCGTACTCTTCCTTGGCGGGGAACTTGCGCCGAAACACAAAGTAGGCTCTCTCCATCATCATGATGGTTCCGAGGGGTCGCGAAATTCCTGACCTCAAGTATTCCTTAAGCCACTCGAACATTTCGGGATTCTCCCCGGTGATCCATCCCGCTCATCGTGGGTGGCTACGCCGTTTCGACAACCTCATCCAGCGCTTGGGCGCAATGTCCGATCCGCGCCCGATTGCAGTCTATTCGGAACCCCCAGCAAGATGGACACGCACTTCCGTGGCGATTGCGCTCGCCAACGAAAACAATTGTCGGTGTGATGCCATCCCGCGCCAAGCTTTGATTCGCGTCAATCTTCTCGCCAGTCGTAGACCGGAAAGTTGCACCCTTTGAACCGACGAACTCATACGCTTTTGCGAAACTGTGCTTCGTATCGAACCTTGAACCGGAACCGCCAGTGGGATGAGCCAAAATCAACCCTCCGCGCTCATCGTCGCGCGGCTGCGTCTATTTTGTCAAAGTAAGTTATCCGGAATCTCCTTTTTGACCTCGAAAACGGGCGGGTGGGCGGGTGGGCCACTTCAACGGGGAAGTATAACGCGGTTTGTCTTTTAACCTTGACCGAAATAACTGGGGGTGCGCCACTTCTCACGCTTTTCGAGAAAGCCTGCCCTGAGCGAAGCCGAAGGGGTGGTCTGCCGAACCGCCGACACCGTTCGACTCCGCTTTACGCGGCCGGAGGTCGGATCTTCATCGTAAGCACTTCCCACTCATTCGCTCTTACCAGACCTGCCTCGCCCAGGAAGCAGGCGCGGAACTGCTGGACGAAATCGGGAAGGGCACGGCTTCAGCCGTGTCGTATGATGCGGCCTAACTGCCGGCTTTAGCCGCTGAGGGACGACTCTGGAGTCATGCGGCTGGCTATCCGTGGCCGGCAAACTGTCGGCGACCTCAGGGGCTGTAGCCCTCGTCTTTATTGGCTGTGTACGGCACCCTTCGACTTCGCTCAGGGCAGGCTCTGAAGCCATGCCCTTCCCCAGACCTTCCCCTCATCAACAATGGGGCTTGGTAAGGCAAAGGGTTCTACCGATGAGCTGGTCGAGGCGGCTGGCTCTCCATCACCACGCGCAGAATGCGGTTGATGCGCGTCTGATAGCCCTTGCCATGACCCTTGAGCCAATCGAGCACGTCCGCATCGAGACGAATCGTCAATTGCTTTTTCGCCGGGGGCCAGGCCATCGTTGCCTTCTTCAGAAATGTCTTGCCGAGCGGCGGAATGTCCGAATAGTCAATATCGGCATCCTTCATGCGGTCAATCCGAGCCAAGTCGCTTTTGATAGATTTTTTGCTCACGCCGGTTCCCCTTCCTCATGGAGATGATGCGCGTTCCCTCATCGCGCGGTGAATGGGCGATGACCACCAGACGCCCGGCCAGCAAGCCCAACGTGATAAGCCGTTCTTCCCCGTAGGCGTAGCGGTCGTCTTCGAACGTAACGCAAGGTCCGGCAAACACCTGCTCCGCATCCTCGAAGCTGAGGCCATGCTTGGCGATGTTCTTCCGGTTCTTCGCTTCGTCCCATTCGTATTTCATTTCCGTTTCAAAATTGATTGTCGCTCTTTTTGTAGTTACACGCAAGGGGGCGGGTGGCCACCCTTGTCCACTGTCTGTTTTCTTTTCCCAGATCAGAACGTGGGTGCCCCATCCTTGCGTTTCTTGCAAGAGCCTGCCCTGAGCGGAGTCGAAGGGGTGGGCCGCGATGCTGCCGATACGTTTCGCTTCAAACCACGCGGGCATGCAGGCGCCGGCGCCACTGCGCGATCGGCCAGCCCCCCACCCTTCGAAAACCGGCCTGTGCTCAGCCGCTTACTTTAGCGGGCTCAGCTATCCCAGATGGCCTTATTCCCCTGAACAGAAGCCAAAAACTCAACGCCATTTCGAAGAGACCGATAGGCACATCGAACGAGTACAGGTTCACTGTCTTGCCGAAGCTGGGGAAAAGGAAGAAAACGAAAGCACACGCCGCGGCCCATGCAGACGAGACCACCCCGAAGCCAGCCAACGCTCTGGGGAGGTAGTTCGACTTAAACCACAAGTAGCTGCACACTGTGGATGCCAATCCCCAAAACAGCAAGCCGATGTAATACGCGTCGAAACCCGCGCCGAAGTGTAGCCTCATCATGGCCTGTAATCGCTCGGCTTCAAATACTCGCAAGTAATCAGCGCCGCTCAAGAGCCGTAGAACGCCAAAAAGATTGAGCGTACTAACAACCCACACCACGGCAAATACCAGTCTGCAGAATGCTGCCAGCAAGGCAAGGCCCCGGTTCACTGGCTCGAGGATCACGTAAAACGCCGTGAGGAGTACGACAAGGCCGGCGCCGTAGATCAGATCGCAGGCGATGACGGTACGAAATAGCCGTTCGTGCGCCATGATATTGCGAGCGGTTTCCGCCATATTGCCCGCGACAACGAGGCGTGCGTTGATACCATAAAAAGCAAAGACCACGGTCGCCCACGTGAATAAGTAAGTGAATCCTGCGACTTTTGCAGCGGTCTGTTGTGCCGGCTCTATCGTGCGGCGTGTCATTTCCGGTCTGTCCAACCGGTTGCTCGATGCACCTGTGCTCATATTCTTTACCTCCCTGGCGAGGGGTGGATGGGCCGAAGCCGAAGCGTTCGCGCATCCGTTGCCGGAATCGTTCCCGCTCCTCAGGGGTCATGTGCTCGCAGCGCTCTTCCATGCGACGGCGGACACTGGAGCGGCCGGAACTGTGCCATCCGCCGAAGAGGATGCGGCACAGCGCCAGCATCCCCAGCGCTTGCCAGAAGGTGATCTGGCGCCAGCCGAAGAGCGGCGGCAGCAGCCAATTCCACAGTTGCAGCACGATTTCGCCACCGATGGCGATAAATACCACCATCCCCAGAATCGCCAGCGGAGCAATGAAAATCAGTCTCTTCCATCTCGGTCTCATGTTCAGTCCCTCACGCTTTCGTAAATTCGTCGTAAATGCTCTGCAATCGCTCGCGCAGATGCAGCACCGCATAGCGTTTGCGGGAGAGCAGCGTATTCACGCTCACGCCGGTCTCGGCCGCCATCTCCTTGAAGCTGCGCCCTTCCAGTTCGTGCGCAACGAACACCTCGCGCTGCTCCTCCGGCAGC
>JACQCA010000079.1 GCA_016201865.1 Nitrospirota bacterium | reverse complement strand
GCTTGCCTTGATCGTACGAGTACTCTTTATAGCGGGCCATGGCTCCTCCCTCTCTCATTTATATACCTACTCTTTTACAGCATATTAACGAAAAAAGAAAGAACATTGCGACGCGTTTAAGGTTTTTCTACAGCCTCAACGATGGCCGTAGCGGCTCCTTCAATCCCCAAATCCGCCTTCGTTATTCTGAGATCACAGGGGTCGCTATGTGGCGTTTGGGCAGAGGCCGCCAAATTCAGCTTTTCACCCAGAACAGATTAATCGCCATTAACCTAACAACAGCCAGCGGTCAATTCATCGACTTGGCAGCCGCTGACCAAGCGTTCGCGATCATCAAATCTCACGGCATAAACGAGATCGAGTCGGTCGGCTACACCCGACCATCAACACCCATGCCCATGTTCATTCCACCTATTCGGTAGGTGTGCGTTTAGGGCTGCCCAATAAATCGCTCAACACGGACGTGGAGGTGGGGTCGCATCTTTACTTTTGAGCGACGCGCCTACCTGATGGAGGGTGTTCAGAGGAGGGATCCATGAAGGTCAAGAATCAGGGCAAGTTTGTCCGTGCCAAGTTCCATGCGAGGTTGAGCACGGGCGAGATCCTTCCCTGAAAACGCTAAAAATTTGTTGACAAGAAAGCGATGGACTAAATATACTCATAAACTCCCTGGCGATGTTGCATTTACAAACAGGATCGTAAAATAAGCGAGGCCCATGATGACCACTCAAAAAATCATTTATACGCACACCGATGAAGCGCCGATGCTGGCGACCTACTCCTTTCTCCCGATCATCAGCGCATTTACCAAGGCCGCGGGCGTGGCCGTCGAAAAACGGGACATCTCACTGGCCGGACGGATCATCGCTAATTTTCCCGAACATCTCACTCCAAGTCAAAAACAATCGGATGATCTGGCCGAATTGGGAAAGCTCGCCACCACCCCCGAGGCCAATATCATCAAAGGCCGGGGTCAGGTCTTGCATTCAAGCATCCGCCGCCTGCCGTAAAAAAAGTGTCAAATCTACTCTTGGCCCATCTTGCATCTCGCTTGTTTCTTGTCTATACATACGCCGCGACCACTGCCCGTTTCCGGTGCCCCTGCGTTGGATTAAGGTTGCAACTTGCAACGTTAAGGATTCTGATTTGCTACCCATCGTTCGGCCTGTGATGGCGAGCCGACCGGCCGCCGCGCTGAAAGTTTTCTCTTGCTTCATCATTCGTCCTCTGTTGGCCCAATCAGGCCCTTGGCATCCTTTTCCTCCAATTCCAGCTTGGGCGGAGTAGTTTTGATTCGTTTTTCGACTTGACTGATATGCTCGGCGGGAGGGATATTCTCAGGTGGAGTCCCTCCAATGCGCTTGATGGCCTCTCTAACCTCCTTGCCAACCTGCTCATGCGTTCGAATCGCCTGTTGCTGGTTATTCACCTGTTCACGCGCCAGCTTATCGCGCGTCTGAGTCATACGGAACTGATTGGCGGCCAACTCGGTCGTATCCATGCGGTCCATGAGTTGCTCTTTTTGGGGGATGCCCTTGCGTTCCTTGATCGCTTCACGGCCAAGGCCGCCGTAGAGTCCCTTGTAACCCGCATCGTGAAAGACGCCGAACATTCGATCCTGCACCCCGGCCTCGCGCGCCGCTCCCGATAATGCCTTGAATTCCTCGGACGTTTGTTTCCGCATTTCCAGCCGTTCGACATCCGCGGCCAGGGTATCGGACAACTCTTGGCGGCGGGCTTGTATTGCGAAATATTTTTGCGCGTGGGCAATTTCCGGTTTACGCGGGTCGCCATTTTGAGCGATGAGATAGCAGGCAAAACGAGAAAGATGATAGTCCTGTGCGATCTGCACCGCGCCCTTCCCTCCCGTTATCGGTTTGCCGGCGTCGGCAAAGTGATGATCAGGTTCGTTTCCTGATTGTTTACAGGAAGTGATCGCTCTTTTGATGGCATCTTCGAAACGTCGCCACTGCCCGTATCCTAAAAGAGGCTGAAGGTCCCTTGCACTCCAATATTCGGCGCCATGTTCGTTTATTTTCTTCAAATCTTCAAAGGATTTATTCCCGCGCACAGGCAATGATTCTTTGGTCATGATTCTTTCCTCCTGATCGCTCTGTTTCGGCTGTCATAAGGCACCTCATGGCGGCGCAAGGGCGCACAGATAATCTAATAAGACAGAAAAATTCGGCAGGACAGATGGGCGAATTGTACTAAAAACGGATGGAAAGAACAAGGGTCGTTAACGGGTGGGGGGCGATTCGGGGGGCACGATCTTTTCTAATTGGGTGATGAGCGGCGGAATGTCTTTTTGGAGAATCTGCCATTCGCATCAACGTCCTTACGACTCCGGCCGCGCACCAATGCCGCCGCCTCGCGGGCATGATCCAACATGTGTCGTAGACGAACCAGGTCATCATGCTGCGTCATATTGAATTTCCGCCTCGGCAATCACCGAATCCCGGAAATAGCGGCTCAGAAACTGCGGGGTATTGAGGTCCACCTTGTATCCAAGGATTTTCGAGAGTTCTTCCTCCATGCCGAAAAAAGCCAATCCCGGCACGTGCTCCGGTTCGAACTCCACCAGCACGTCCACATCGCTGCCCGGCCGAAAATCCTTGCGCAGAACGGACCCGAAGAGTGCCAACTTGCGGATATGATGCTTCCGGCAAAACACGGCGATTTTCTCTTTTGGAATGTCAATCTTCGCGCGGCTCATGATTCACCATTAAAACTCGGCAGGACAGATGGGCGGATTATACTCAAAATGCCTTGAATGCACAAGGGGCAAGGAAAACGGGTTCGGATTTATTTAAATGCCGCCCGAAAGCGCTTCACGCCGGGGTGCGGTCCGGGTCGAATTCGTGGAAGCCCCGCTGCCGGTTGAACTTTTTTATGAACTCGAGGATCTCGGCGCGGTCTTTGTCCGAAATCGAGGTGAACTTGAGGCCCATGCCCGGATAGAAGACCTTTTCTACAATGCTTTTGCGAATCCAGACCACCTTGGACTCGGCTGCGATGACCTTTTTTGAAGCCGGCAGGTGAATCTCGAGGCGGACCGAAGTTCCCATCGGCGGCGGGCTGAATTGATCAATGAACAGGCCCCCGGCTCCAAGGCTGCTGGCGATCGCGTCGCGGAGCTGGCCCTCGGAATTATAATATTTGATGTGCGTTCCCAGCTCAAGACGGGGATGCTGTCGCTTGAACTCGGCTGTGGTAGCACCCAGACGGTCGAGAAAATCCTCCAGCGCCAGGTGGGCCACTTGCTTCCCCTCGGTATTTTCCACCGTCAGCGACTCCTCATCCGCATGGACGCCGATTTGATATCCCTGGTAGCGCCCGGATTTTTTTAGGCGGATCTTCATGAAAGGCTGACCGGAATCGATGAAAGAGATCTTGACCGCCGATGCCTGTCTGCAAAGGGGATGAAGCGTTGCGGGGGGCCGGTTGCGGATGCGCGTGATTGATTGGGAAGCCGGAGCACGAAAAACTCCCTCAACCGTCTGGACGGGGTGAGCCTTCCCCGCCGGGTCGATGCGGTGCACAGCCATGTGGAACAGCGAATGGCCAACCTGATTCTGTAGACGGCAAGATGCTACCAGACGGGTCCGACCGTGTCAAGGAGTTTTTGGCCGTTTTTATCCGTTCCGATCGGCCTTCAGGCCGGAGAGTATCTCAGAGACGCGCCGCTGCTCTTGATCGGACAGCGGAATGCCGGCGAAGCGGACGCGATAATAAAGGCCGGTCAATTCGGCCGCGGCGGGGCGAAGCGGCGAGGGCGGCGCCGGGATTTTTCGGAGAAACTCCTGTGGCGTGAGTGTGTCGGGTTTTGAAAGGCCTTTTAGTCGAAGCAGGTCGAGCATCTCAAAATAAAACGCAACGGTTCGTGCCTGGCGTGTCCGGCCGGGCCATCGAAAAGTGAAACGTCCGGTGGATCGTCGCAGGCGGCGTATGATCCAGAACAGCGCGACGCCCGCCGCGAGCAGAATCAGCAACACCGTCGCCGGACGGAGGATCGTCTCGGAAAGAAAGGTCCGGACGGTGTTGAAGGCCCCGCTCACCCTGTTCACGAATTCAAGCCGGAGTTTCATCGTGTCGTCCTTCATCTCTTTGGCCAGGCTGATCTGGTCCCGGATGCTGTAATAGATCACGTACCGGTTCCATCGCCACTGGAGTGAATCCATGGAGCGGCGGAGAAATCCCAAAACGGCCGCGACATTCTCCGGCGGGGCCGGCGGCGTCGGGTCGAACGGGATCCAGCCGGATTCCGGAAACCAGACCTCGACCCAGGCATGGGCGTTGCTCTGGCGGACGGTGTAATATTTTCCGAACTCGTTCCATTCGCCGGGCAGAAAACCGGTCACCAGCCGCGCCGGGATGCCGATGCTTCGAAGAAGAAGCGTCATGGCCGTGGCGTAATGCTCGCAGAAGCCGGCCTTCTGCCGGAACAGAAAATCTTCGATGGGTCTGCCGGAGGACGGCGGCTCGACATCCAGCGTGTACCGGTAATGGGTCTGAAGGTATTTTTTGACCGCCGCGATCTTTTGTAGGACGGTTTCGGCCGAGGGTGCGGCCTCGATGATTTCTTGGGCCAGTTGCCGGATCCGGTCCGATTCCTCCGGCAGCTCAAGATAGGGCTGCCGGATCGTGAGGGGATAAGCGATCGATCGGAGTTCGGCGTCCTCGGGCGTCAGCGCGGGAATCAAGGAGGTGACGATGTAATCGATCCGGGTTGCCGGAATCATCGTCATGGCGATGGTTCCCGCTGTATTGATACGGAGGTCGGCGAACCGCCCGGTGACCTGGATCACCTGCGGCGTGCCGAAGAGAACGGCGGTGTCCAGCGGCTCCAAGATGACCTCCTGGGTCAGGGCCCGTTCGGGGAATCGGCGATATCCGAGATTGAAGACCCCCATTCCCTCGGACGAGACGAGCCGACCGCTGCCGAAACTGTTCCGCCAGGCCCGGCCGTCGTAGGAATCGAAAACCATGCCGCGCCAGTAAACGCCTTCGACCGGCGGAAGCGGTCGGGAGGTCTGGATGCGCATCACGACGGTGGAGTCCTCCTTGACCGAGCCGATCTCTCCCATATCCACCTGTTCCGAGAAACCGGACATCCGGATCAGATTGGATTGGGGTCGGTGGAAGAAGCCCAGCCCGATCCGCGGGATGAGGATGAACAGGAGCAAAGTGCATCCTAAGGCCGCGATCGCGATGCCGTTCGTGCTCAGGAAAAAGGGCCATGTAAGCACGGGGAATCGTTCCGGCCGCGATTGCGGGGAGGCGGTTGCGGATGACCGGAGGGTTTCGGTCTTGAGATGATGAAGCAGCAGCGCCCAGGTGGCGGTCAGCAGATAAAGAAGAAAGGAGAACAGAAACGTGATGTCGATCGTAAAGGTCGAGGCGGCCAGGAGCTGCAGAAAGCTGATCAGGTATAGCTGAAGATGGTCCTGGGGTGTTCTGAGATTGAAAAGTTTGTTGATCATGAGAAAGACGACGAAATGGGTGCTGGCCACCAGGAGCGATTGTGAAAAGAAAAAGAGGTCGATGATGAAGCCGACGAGCATGGTCAGGTTGATGACGGTCCAGGCCGGACGGCTGAGGCCGAACGGGATCCCTTTCAGGACGAGAATAAAACTGGCCGTCACGGCCGCGATCGTCGTCAACCCGAATAAAAAAGAGAACTCATGGGTCAGGATCAGAGACAGCAGCCCGATCAGCGATAGAAGGCGCGAGGCGATCTGAAAGGCCCGATCGAGCGTCATGAACGGGGCCCTTGCGTTCTTGTTTTTTCCCCGGCCCATTCAATGAAACGAGGCTCGTCGGCCGTGAGGACGTCCGAGAAACTTCCGCGAACCTTGTCCCAGGCCGGATCGTGGAAGGGCAGAATCAGTATCCGGCGTCCGCCGTCCGCCGCGGCGCGGGCGATCTCCGCGATGCGTTGCATGAGAAGGGCCGGATCGGCGGCGGACGGAATGGGCTGAATCAAGGCCAGCGTTTTCAGTATGGCGTCAAGACCCCCGGATTCTTCCGAAAGTGTCTGAAGGCCGACGGCGCATCCCCGGCGATCGAGCTCCCGGGCCAGTGAGGCCGACAGCACGACGGCCCGCTCAAAATCCTCTATTATAGGGGCTTGCGTCGCCCCCTCCACGGGCAAAGCCCGCGGAGCCTTCCCTTCTCGCTCGCCTTGCTCGCTGGGGTCTACGAGCTCTTCCGATTTGATTGGCAGATGATTGCTCAAGCAGAGAAGAACGCGGCCTTCTTCTTCGCGTTCATATTCTTTCAGTAGAAGTTTGGATTCGCGGGCCGAGGCCTTCCAGTGGATTCCGCGCGCATCGTCCGACGGCGTGTAGTCCCGGAGATTGTGAAGCTCCGCGCCGGATCCCCGCCGGCGATCTTCACGGTCCTGCCCGGCGCGCGCGCGCGCGGTTTGGAGTCCCGGCGGCATCGGAAGGATCCGGGGATAGACCAGCACCGTTTGAGTCCGGGGCCGGATCAGGCTCTTGTTAAAGAACCCGAACGGGAAGGTGGTGCGAAGCGTAAGCGGGGGGAGCGTCCGAAGGCCCCGCCGTTCAAAACGGGTCGTCTGCGTCGAGGAGGTCGTCTGCCGGGCCGGGAGTTTAAAAAAATAAACGGATCGAGCGGCGCCGTCCCCTTCGTCCACTCGAAAGGAAAAAGACGGAAGAAATCGTTTGCCGTTTGTGATTCGCATCTCGACGGGGACCGGTTGCCGTGCGAAAATCCGGGCCGGAAACCGCCAGTCGACCGAAATCTTGCGGAGGGACTGTTCGGACAGGATGCCCGAGATGATGATCAGGCTGAGCATCATGCCGAGGATGAGGTAGAGGAGATTGTTTCCGGTATTGATCGCGGCCATCCCGACGGCCAGCGTGAGAAGGATGAAACGCGTTCCGGTCGGCGTGAACGTAATCGACCGGTTCCGGTAAATCAGCCGCTGGAGTCTGATTAAAAAGGAGGCCATGAAAAGGGATGCTCGCTTGCGTCAGAGCGGAACGGGGACCTGGCTCACCAAGTCCTGAAGAATGCGTTCGGCATCTTCGCCCCGCCGGCCGTAGGTCTCAAGCCTTGTGTTGACAATCACGCGATGCGCGAAGACCAGCGGCGCCAGTCGTTTGAGGTCGTCCGGGATGCAGTAGGCGCGGCCGTTGACGAAGGCATAGGCCTGAGCGGCCTTGTGGAGCGCCATCGCCCCGCGCGGGCTGACGCCCAGCCCCAGGATCTCGCTGTTCCGCGTGGCCGCCGTCAGGGCCAGCAGATAATCCACGAGGCCTTCGTCCATTCGGACGTGGTCGACGGCGTTTTGGAGATCCAGCACCTCGCCGGCCGTCAAGACCGGTTTGAGGTCGCCGGCCGGTTGAAAGAGGCGTTGTGTGGTGAGGATCACCTTTTCATCCGACGGATCGGGATAACCGACCCGAATCCGCATCATGAAACGGTCTAACTGTGATTCAGGCAGCGGATAGGTTCCGTGATATTCCAGCGGATTCTGTGTTGCGATCACCATAAAGGGTTTGGGGAGCGGGTAAGTGTGACTGTCCACCGAGACCTGGATGTCGTTCATCGCCTCGAGCAGGCTGGACTGGGTCTTGGGGGTGGTGCGGTTGATCTCGTCCGCCAGGATAATATTGGCAAAAATCGGACCCGGCTTGAATTCGAAGGCCTGGCTCTGCTGATTATAAATGGTGACGCCTAAGATGTCGGACGGGAGCAGGTCGCTTGTGAACTGGATGCGGCGGAAGCCGCAGTCGAGCGATCGCGCCAGGCTGTGGGCCAGCGTGGTCTTGCCGATGCCGGGGACGTCCTCGATCAGTAGATGCCCGCGGGCCAAGAGCGTCGTGATCGTCAGCCGGACCGCCTCCGGTTTGCCCTTGATCACACGCTCGATGTTTTCTTGGAGCGCCCGGATTTTCTTATCGGCGTTGGTCATGGTGAAAGTCTAACAGAGGGGGTGCGAATAGTCAACGCGACTGGAGCCGGTGGGAGTCAATGAATCCGCACAGCGGGCGCAATCCCCGGCTGGAAGACCGGGGTTCTTCAAAGGACGGTTCTTGTCCGCGCGCGCGGCCGGAGAGAAACCTAAATTTCTCCGGGTCAGTCCCGGCCCCATAATAATATAGCATTGCACGGTCTACCCATTCTATGGTAATCTTATAATAGTCCGAGGAGCCTTCGTGATCCTTTCTTTCGGCGACAAGACGACAGAAGACCTCTTCAACGGTGTGGGCTCCAAAAGCACACGGGTCTTCCAGGCCATTCTCAAAGTAGTTCGCCGAAAGCTCGACATGGTCAACACGGCGTCGAGGCTCGATGATCTCATGTCTCCGCCGAATAACCGGCTGGAACTGCTCAAAGGAGATCTAAAAGGATTTTACAGCATTCGGATCAATGATCAATATCGTATCATCTTCAAGTGGCAGAATAGAAATGCCCATGAAGTCCGGATTAAAGATTATCACTAAGGGAGGCCATCATGTTGCCGACGCATCGTCCGCCGACCCATCCCGGTGAAGTTTTACAGGAGGAGTTTTTAAAACCGCTCGGAATCTCACAGGCCGAGTTGGCGCACCACCTGGGCTGCAGCGCCAAGGATATCAACCGGATCATCAAAGGTCATGTCGGTCTATCCGCCTCCATGGCCTGGAGACTGGCCGATCTGTTCCGCACAAGCCCGGAGTTTTGGATGAACCTTCAAAACAACTACATCCTATGGAAGCAACGACCCCGGCGGCGACTACCGCCCCTTGTCAAAGCAGGATAAGATAACTCCACCCCCGCTTCCCCCCGCGCGCGAGGCCGAGGGGAAACGGATAGGACTATGGTATCGTCACGCCGGAATCCAGTTCCCACACCGTCAAGAAAAGCAGCCTGAGCTACCCCTCTTTTCATGTAATTTAAGACCTTCCCCTCACGGTTAAACTAAGTTAGCATCTGATCGATCCACAGAATATTCCGTACTTTACCCATTCATGTTTGAGATTCTTGCGTAAGCCGCTAATCGGCACAAGGTATGTGCGTCCGCCTGTCCGCTCAAACCATGCTTTAAGTGAGTGAATCGCATCAATTGCGCTTAGCGAATCTAAGTGGTTGAACAGGCGCCGCAGATTTCTCCAAGGGCTCCTAGCTTTTCCTCTTTCACCAGACCGATGGCATCGTACAAGAGCCCGTTTTGTCACATTATATAAAAAGTATGAGCCTGTATTTTCCTGCTCTCGAATGAAGTCACTGAACTGTTTGTCGTTGTCTGTATAGAAAAGAACCCACAAAATTAGCAAATTGCCTTTTGTCGTATGAGTGAGCAGTTTGGATAGATCGAAAAAAGTGTTGATCAGAACATGTCGGCCCCCAGTCCTCAGCGAATAACTCTTGATTTCGATCCAAATTTCCCGATAAGGGTGCCGTTGATAGGCGTAAAGATCGCACGACCTGTAACCTTTACCTCTTAGCTTTTTGGGGAAATAGCTCTCCACGATCACTTCAAAGTTCCGCTTACTCAAAACCTGAGATAATAGAGCCTGTAGCCTTCGTTCTTTATAACCAAGACGGTCACGCTCCCAACCCTTGAGGTGCTCTTTGTCATTCCATTTCTCAAGCGTAGTGTGGTCGCGAAGGATCAATCTTCGAATCGATGGCCCTATGAGGCACTCGTTGATTCTTAATTCCCGCATTCATTCCTCGCCCCAAAGGCTCAGGTCGTCCAATAAAACATAACATCGACCATATGATCATGAAAAAAGGATCTCGAACATTACATCCATACGAGTCCGACGCCTATTATTCCGGAAATCATTTTTTGCTTACCACTTGCGCGCGAGGCCGGAGCGGAGCCGGTGCGTTTCTTAAACCGCCCTTTTCAGACTCAAAAAGGGCCTTCTAAGATCTAAAAACGAGTTCTTTTTAAAAGAAACTTCTTATCTTCCAATCCCTTCTTCAGGTCCGACCCGGCTTGCCAATTCAGATGCCAAAGTAAAGATCTGACCCGCGTCTCTTTTACCTTTACTGGCCCCGTGCTTTCAATACTCAGGGCGCACGGCGGATTGTCGACTCGGCGAAGATCTTCAAGATGTGAGCTGAGGGATAGGTCGAGAGCGACGCGACGCCATTCGCTAGTTCAATCGGCAGAAGAGCGCCTTCGTACCGATTGCTCAGAATCTTCGGGATTGTGGCGAATATCCTCTTCACACCAATCAACTCCGACGAGTTAGGGTTTGCCTTGTGCGCCCCCGTGGGAATGTTGAGAACCATTTGGTGGTATTGGTTCAGTTTGACGAACACCTTCGCGCCGTAGTTCGTGTCTTTCCCGTAGACAGCGCCAGTGCTCGGCCGGTGTTGTATTTCCTCTTTGATGTAGAGGTCGCCGGGAACGAAGAGATGTTCTAAAGGTGCGCCTCGGCCTATCAACTGAAGATGGTCGAAAAAAGTACCGGATTTCTCTTGTCCGATAATGTGGACAGGGCAGTTTGTGTCCTTGGCGTGTGACAGAAATCGTCGAATCGGGGCTACGAGTTTTGAATATTGTGCGCGGATCGACAACGGCCCATCTTTCACAAAGAGGCACTGTGACAGTGCAGCCTTGTTGTGCTCCCAGAAGTACCGAATGCCTGTGAACAACAGCAATGTTTCGTGAATTGCCATGTAAGAAGAAGCAATTGAATCAGGTGCGGACTCCACCGCCATTTCCTGGTGGAAACCGAGCATGTCTGTGAGGAAAAGATGCCCCCCACATTCGGCACAGTTTCCTTCTTCCGTATCATACGGCAGAGTCGCATTGCTCCGTCCGTGCCCGCAGTGGGGGCATTCGAATGGAGGCAGGCCCTTGTTCCGCCCGTCCCACTTTTCATAGGCGATCCATTTCAGCGTTTCCATAGGTTCGCCACGCAGCGAGGCGTCTTTGACGGATTCAAAGATCGCTTGTCGGATTGCGTCGTACGTTGACATGTCGGGAACGACCACGTGTCTCAGGGGGAACACTGTCGCGTGGTACAAAGCGGAATCCGCCAAAATATCTCGTAGGGCAAACGGGTGCGGAGAATCCTTGTCGATGGAAGAGAGGGCAGCTTGATCGAGTCTCAACAATGCAGTCTTTACAAAGCCGAGTGCCTTGTGCGGCGGGGTTTCGGACTCGATTATCTGTAGCGAGCCATCAATGCCAAACACCAACGTAAGCGGTTCTCCGTTGGATGGTATCTTCTCCCACACTGGGTTTGCTGAAACGCCCACTTGATCAGGATCTTCGAAGCTCTCACATAGCTTCTTTACCAGCCTACTCTTCAACACGTCAAGGTGGCCCAAGCGGCTGGCCCTCTCAGGCGGTAAGCGGTGTCCGGCTTGGTAGGGCAACTCAGTTTCCTCCTTGTGGCGGGGTTGGGGGTACGAACTTGCGCGCCTGTACCGAGACGACGAAACGGTGTGAGCGCGTGAGCATCCTTACATAGCCGGGTGTCTTGGCCTGTAGAATATCGCCTTTCATGGTTTCGTAAGCAACATTGACTTTGGCAAGCGCGTTGACTTCGTCTTGTGAAGATATGTGCGCGATGAAGAAATTCTCCGTCTGCGCAAGCAGGTCCTTATTTATGGTCGTCACAGACTGTGTCGAGTAAACCATCCCGATGTGATACTTCGCTCCTTCCTTTGCAAGGCGGCGATAGATGTCGAGAGTCGCCTCTTCCTTGGTGGGAAACAAATTGTGGGCCTCCTCGAAATACAATTGCATATAGTGCGAACCGAGCGCGTTATTCGTGAACTTGTCGACCTGATGATTGAAAACCGACCTCGACAGCTCTTCCGAAAAGTAAGCCATTACTTCCGGATTGGCGTTACCAAGATCGAGGATGACCGTCTGCCCCTCATCGAGGAGCTTCTTGATTTCCATCGCGAAGTCCCCTGCATTTCTATCGTGATAGATTCGGAATCGCTGAATCATGGCTGGGCCGGCGCCGGTGGATGGTTTGAGGAAGTTTAGGAGTGCCAGGTCATCTGGCATGAACAAGGGATTGCCGCTGCTGGGAGAGATCAGAACGGGATTGTTCGGGTTTGTCCGGACAAAGTCGGCAATTCTTTCATATTCGGCAACGAGCCAAGAAAGTGCATTGATGCTTGGCGGCCTCTGACTCCCGTACACAGCGGTCCGGAAAGTCACGTTATAGTTCGGGTCAAAGCCTAACTTCCTTGAAAGTGCTGCCTCATCGACATCAAAACCGGCCTTCTTCAGGATGGCCCAGTACATCAAAACTCGCCGCTGCGCTCTTTTATGCTCATTGGGCGGTAGGCTGTTGAGGGAGTCCAGCGAAGGAATCTCCGTGCCTCGAAATGCCTGTACGTAAATCGAAGTACGCCCTTCGCCTTCCAAGAGTTCGGCTAGTACCTTGTGCGAACGGTCTGGATGCTCGTAGAAGTTCAGTTTTAGGGGTTTGGATGGTGTTGCAGGTTTTGGTGCAAGAGCATAGACGTGGCAGCGTGTCGGAAACCCGGTGGCCAAGGAACGGCTGTCATCCTGAGGATTGTCGTTCGCGTACTCGCCGTTTATGTCAAAGATGAGTTGCCCTACGTTTTTCGTTGATCCCGTCGTCTCAATCAGGCTTTGTGCAATCAGTTTTACCACGTTGCTCTTGCCCAAGCGGGTTTTTCCGAACATCGCTGTCCGCGCTCCCATAAAATCCTTCGTCGAGACCTGTACCGTGACGTCGGGTTTCTGCTTGTTCGGTAAGAGCATTCGACATTCGGTCAACCGAAGTTCTCCAAGTGGAAAGCGGTTCTCTGCCGGCACCATGGAGTTTGTTATGAGATTCAGCAACGCATCATCCGGTGCGTAAACGAGGTACTTGTGCGCACTGACGAAATTATTCAAGTCACCTGAGAATTCAATCTCATCAAGTTTATCCGGCCGCGGGTAGAACATGCCCAGAACACCTGTCTTTAGCGCCCCCCATTGCAATTCACTCTGGGTGAAAATGTCCAACTCCGGCATGGACTTCTTTTGCAGTTCGAAATAGGTCTGCTGAACCTCTTTCGACAGTGGCGTCGGTGCTGATTCAAGCACCCGAAGTAAAGTGAAGTGCGGTGGCAATGATTCATAATTTGAAGGCGTCATGATCAGAAGCGAGTTCCGCGGCACACCACCAACAGCCACTTTGAATGGGTCAGACGTGATGATAGTGACGGTATCGTAGCCGATCTCCAGCACATAGCCGACGAACCGCATATCGTCATACTTCTTGGCCTTCTCGTTCGCCGTTTCCTGTTCAAGAAACGTTCTCAAGGCGCGCAAGGGATGGTTCTGCATGGCCGCTTCAGCAAAAAAATCCTTCATCTTTTCACCTCGTCGTAATTGCAGACAATCACTTCACCAGAGCGTTTCGTTAGAATGCCCGGCCGTCGGCCCGTGCCGTGCCGTAATGAAACAACCCGCTTACCTGGAAAAAGCTTCAGTATGTCTGGGTGAGAACTTGTGGTCATCGCCCAGCGAACGCCTTTCCGTGACGCTCCCCTCAGAGCGGCGGCCAAGCGCTTGTGATCCGCATAAGTAAACTGCAAGTATGTGTAATGCCCATGCGTCATCTCTCGGCCGCCCGGCCGGTACGGTGGATCGAGAAAGAGGAAATCCTGCGATGAACACTCTTCGATGACCTCTTCGAAATCGCTGGCCTTCAGCGATACCTTTCGCAGCCTCTTGGATACGCTCAAGATGTTGCTTCTGCTCACGACCCACCGCCTGTCTTGCCCACCGTAACCGACATTGAATTTCCCCTCTGCGTTATGTCGCCACATTCCTTTGAAGCAGGTTCGGTTCAGATAAAGCGTTCGTGCTGCTCGTCCCGGTAGATCAAGTAGCGAGACATCCATGTCTCGGACTTGGTAGTAGCCTCGTTTCGTCGTTGGCAGTCTGCGGAAAACCCTCCATACCTCCTCCGGGTAACGACGGAGTCCCCGGTACAGGTCAATGAGTTCGGGATTCAGATCGGCCAACAGGGCGCGAGACGGGTTAAGGGCAAAAAAAACTGCGCCGCCACCCAGAAACGGCTCTACAAATCTCGCGCGAATTGTCTTTGGCGGTGGGAGGTGTTGAACTATGTGTGCCAGCATCCGCTGTTTACCGCCGGGATAACGGAGAATTCGGAAGTTCTCTCGTTTCATGGTAACGTCTTCTCTACTCCGAAAAAAGGGGCCAAAAAGAAAAGGGGGAAAGGGGGCAAATCTGCTCTTGCCTCATCATTGTATTTCGCTTGTTTCCGGTCTGTACATACGCCGCGACCACTGTCCGTTTCCCGTGCCCCTGCGTCGGATTAAGGTTGCAACTTGTGACTTTAAGGATTCAGATTCGCTTCCCATCGCCCGCCCGCGTGATGCCGCTTAGGATATTTCAAAAATCAGAACCGAGTTAAATCCGCTCCGCCCGCCTGCCGGAGCTTCTCTTCAACCCCCAGGTCGGCTCCATTGCCGGTCTTCTTGTCCTGATTCTTTTTCCCCCTCGCCACGATGCAAAATCCGTCGGTTGATTTTAATCGGGGCGTATACCATACGCCCCTACAGGTTCCGGGCAGGCACGGCGCGCCGTGCCACTACAAATTCCGGGCGAACACATAGGTTTCGCCCCTACATTATAACGATGCAGGATCATTACAGACCTCACGCCCGGACCATGTCGAAGATTCAGCCACGCTCCCCCCGAAGCGGCCGCATCCGGACACGCGGAAAAGAAAAACCTGGCAGGACAGATGGGCGGATTATACCCAAAACAGTTGAAAATCACAAGGGCGGGTTTGAGCCGTTCCATGCCTTGTGTTACAATGCGAGACGTCATGCTCCTTGTCGGGCTTACAGGCGGGATCGGAAGCGGGAAATCTCAGGTGGCGCAGATCTTCAAGGCGCTGGGCGCCTATCTCATTGACGCGGATGAGCTGGCCCATGAGGCGGTTCAACCGGAGCGTCCGGTTCTGAAACGGATCGTTGAGGCCTTCGGAACCGAGGTCTTAAATTCCGACGGAACGCTCGACCGGGCCAAGCTGGCACGACTGGTTTTTGCCGATCCCGAAAAAAGAGAATTGCTCAACTCCATCGTCCATCCCTATGTCTTTAGGGAGGAAGAACGCCGGCGGAAGGAGATCGCGCAGAAGGATCCCGGGGCGATCATTCTCTTTGATGCCGCTCTGCTGATCGAGACCGGATCGGATCAATTAATGGACAAGGTGATTCTGGTGACGATCGATCGCCGGAAACAGATCGGCCGCATCATGAAGCGGGACGGGCTCTTGCGGGAAGAAGCCGTCCGGCGCATTGAGTCGCAGATGCCGCAGGCCAAGAAGAAAAGCAAGGCCGACTATCTTATTGACGGGGGACAGCCCCTGAAAACCATCGAAGATCAAGCGCGCAGGATCTATGAAGAGCTCGTTGCGTTGGTCTGAGACAGGATTGACTTTTCGTCGATCCTCCAAGTAGAATGGAATTCATGGTATCTGCGCGTGTGATCAAGGCCGTCATCCCGGCCGCCGGATTGGGGACGCGGTTTCTTCCGGCCACGAAGGCCTCTCCGAAAGAGATGCTGCCGCTCGTGGACAAGCCCATCATCCAATATGTCGTCGAAGAGGCCGTGGCGGCCGGCATCCGCGAGATCATCATCATCACCGGTCGCGGAAAGCGGGCGATCGAAGATCATTTCGATGTCTCATTCGAACTGGAAGAAAACCTGCGCGAGAACGGCAAGAAGGTCCTTTTGAAAGAGATCCAGGCGATCGCGGATCTGGCCGATTTTTGTTATGTGCGGCAGCGCCACGCGCGGGGACTCGGCCATGCCATTCTCTGCGCCCGGCATCTGATCGGGGATGAACCCTTTGCAGTATTATTGGGCGATGATATCCTGGATGCCAAGGCCCCGGCGATCCGCCAGATGATGGAGATCTATCGACGGTTCGGGGGTCCGGTGGTGGGAGTTCAGGCGGTGCCGAGGTCGGAGGTCCATCAGTATGGGATCATCAAGGCCGAACCGATGGAGCCGGATCTGTACCGGATCACGGACCTGGTCGAAAAACCCTCGCCTCAGAAAGCGCCTTCGAACCTGGCCGTGATCGGCCGTTATATCCTGACGCCGGAGATCTTCGAGGCCCTCGAAGAGACCACGCCGGGCAAAAACCAGGAGATCCAGTTGACCGATGCGCTTCGAATCCTGGCGCGCAAGCAGTCGATGTACGGAAAGCGGGTTGAGGGCGTGCGGTACGACGCGGGGGACAAGTTGGGTTTTCTGAAGGCGACGGTCGAATTCGGACTGAAGCGTCCCGATTTGGGCGAATCCTTCCGCCGTTATCTGAAAGGGCTCGCGCTGTAGATGCCCACGGGCATCGCCGGGAAGTCTCTCCCCAGCGAGCAAGGCGAGCGAGAGGGGGAGGCTCCATCCGGTTTTGCCGGTGGAGTAAGCGAGGATTGGGCTTCGCCCGTCTGAGCGCGGGGTGCGGGGGCATCGGAGGACCAGCTTTATGTGTTGCCGCACGGGCCCCCGCAGATGATGGCGGCGACGCAAGCCCCTATGGTTAGGAGGGCCGTATGCCGAAGGACCGCTTCTTTAATTTGAAGATGATCAAAAAGTCGTTCGACCCGTCTCCGGAGGGCTATCGCACGGAGGAGGAAGGGGCCATGACCGGCGAGACCGAGACGCCGTTGGTGGACATCTACGAGCAGTCGGATGCCGTCGTGATCGAGGCCGATCTTCCGGGAATCGAGCCCATGTCGGTCGCGGTGCGTCTGGCCGACAATCAGGTGACGATCGAAGGAAGGCGGGGCCAACGAGGCGAGGGGCAGGACGCCGGACATTATCTGCGGATGGAGCGATGCTTCGAGGATTTCCGACGGATCATCCATCTTCCCATCGCGGTGGATCCGCAGAGGGCCGAGGCGTATTACCGGCAAGGGGTTCTGATCCTGCGTTTTCCGAGAATCGAGGACCGTCGCAAGAAGGCGATCAAAATCGAGATTAAATAAACAGGGAGGCGTTCACGTGGCAGAACAGGATAAAGAAGTGACGCAGCAGTCGATCGAGATTCCGGAGTCTCTCCCACTCCTGCCGGTGCGGGACATCGTTGTTTTTCCCTACATGGTTCTGCCGTTGTTCGTCGGACGGGAGATGTCGATCCGGGCGATCAACGAGGCCCTGGCCGGCAACCGCATGATCCTGTTGGCGGCCCAGAAGACGTTGGACGTCGAGAATCCGGAATCGAAGGACATCCACACGGTGGGGACGGTCGGGATGATCATGCGGATGCTGAAGCTGCCGGACGGCCGGATCAAGATCCTCGTGCAAGGTCTCGCCCGGGCCCGCGTCGTCGATTACATCCAGTCGGATCCGTATTATCAGGTCCGCATCCAGAAGGTCGCGGAGCCCAAGATCGCCGAACGGACGCTGGAGCTGGAGGCCTTGATCCGCACCGTCAAGGAGCAGCTCGAGAAGATCAGCAGCTTCGGAAAGCTGGTTCTGCCCGAGGTCCTGGTCGTGATCGAGAATCTGGACGATCCCGGTCGCTTAAGCGACATGATCATCTCGAATCTGGGCATCCGGGTGGAAGAGGCGCAGGAGATCCTGGAGATCCTGGATCCCGTCGTCCGCCTCAAAAAGGTGAGCGAGATCCTGGCCAAGGAACTGGGCGTCCTGAATATGCAGCAGAAGATCCAGGCCGAGGCCAAGGGCGAGATGGACAAGACCCAGCGGGAATATTTCCTGCGGGAGCAGCTCAAGGCGATCCAGAAGGAATTAGGCGATGTGGACGAGCGCTCGGAGGAGATCAACGAGTTCCGCAAGCGGATCAAAGAGGCCAAGATGACGGAGAAGGTCTCGAAGGAGGCCGACAAGCAGCTCAAGCGGTTGGAGCATATGCATCCCGACTCGGCCGAGGCCTCGACGGTCCGCAGCTACCTGGAGTGGCTGGTCGAGCTGCCGTGGAGCAAGAAGACCAAGGACAACCTGGACATCAAGACGGCCTCGAAGGTGCTGGACGCGGATCACTACGATCTGGAAAAGGTCAAGGAACGGATTTTAGAATATCTGGCCGTTCGGAAAATGAAGGAGAAGATGAAGGGGCCGATCCTCTGTTTCGTCGGTCCTCCGGGGGTCGGCAAGACCTCGCTCGGCAAATCCATCGCGCGGGCCCTGGGGCGGGAGTTCGTCCGGATTTCCCTGGGCGGGATTCGTGACGAGGCCGAGATCCGGGGCCATCGTCGGACCTACGTCGGAGCCCTGCCCGGCCGGATCATTCAGGGCATCAAGCAGGCCGGGACGAACAACCCGGTCTTCATGATGGATGAGATCGACAAGGTGGGGGCCGACTTCCGAGGCGATCCGTCCGCGGCGCTGCTCGAGGTCCTCGACCCGGAGCAGAACAACGCCTTCAGCGACCATTATCTGGGCGTGCCGTTCGACCTGTCCAACGTGATGTTCATCACGACGGCGAACCTCACCGACACGATCCTGCCGCCGTTGCGGGACCGCATGGAGGTGATCGAGCTGTCCGGGTATACGGAGGAGGAGAAGGCCGGCATCGCGCGGAATTTTCTGATGCCGCGGCAGTTGAGCGAACACGGCATCACGGAGAAAAGAGTCACGCTGACGGACGCGGCCGTCCGGACGATCATTCAGCAGTACACCCGGGAGGCCGGCGTCCGGAACCTGGAACGGGAGCTGGCGAACGTCCTCCGGAAGATCGCCCGTCAGATTGCGGAAGGCAAAGACAAACATTTTACCGTCACGCCCGGGAACCTCCACAAACTCCTCGGGGTCCCGAAACATCTGCCCGAGATCGAGCAGGAAAAGGATGAAGTCGGCGTCTCGACCGGCCTCGCCTGGACCGAGACCGGCGGCGATATCATCTATATCGAAGCGACGATCATGAAGGGCAAGGGCAGCGTCACCCTGACCGGTCACCTGGGCGATGTCATGAAAGAGTCGGCCCAGGCGGCTCTGAGCTATATCCGATCGAGGGAGAAGACCCTGGGGATTAAGCCGGATCTTTTCGCCAAGAACGACATCCATATCCATGTGCCGGCCGGCGCGATTCCAAAAGACGGGCCTTCGGCCGGGATCACCATGGCGACGGCCCTGGCCTCGGTCTTCACCAACGCGCCGGTCCGTCGCGACGTCGCGATGACGGGCGAGGTGACGCTGCGCGGGCGCGTCCTCCCGATCGGGGGGCTGAAAGAAAAGATCCTGGCCGCGCGGCGGGCCGGAATCAAGACCGTGATTCTCCCCAAGCGGAACGAGAAGGATCTGGAAGAGGTGCCCAAACATATCCGGCGGGAGATGGAATTCATATTCGCCGAGACCATGGACGACGTTCTCCCCGCGGCCATGGGGCGGGCGCCCGGCTCCAAAGCGAGCCGTCCGGCGGCGCAGAAGGTCCGCCGCGAGAAGGTTTTAGCGCCGGCGATCTCGGCTCGGAAAAACAATTGAGGATGCCCACGACGTGGGTGCTGAGCCGGATGCTCGCTTCCATCGCATGATTCTGAACCGACTCGGGGAATGGGGCCTCCTTCAGCGCATCCGCCGGCGGATTCCGGCGCCGTCCAAGAGCGTTTCCGTCGGCATCGGGGACGACGCCGCCGTCCTGAGGACGGCGGCCCATCGCGATCTCATCGCAACAACGGACCTGTTGGTTGAGACGGTTGATTTCGATCGGACCGGCGGCTCCTTCCGTTCGATCGGATACAAGGCCCTGGCCGTCAATCTCAGCGACGTGGCGGCGATGGGCGGTCGCCCCGTCGCCTTTCTGGTCGGCCTGGCGCTGCCCGGCCGAACGCCCGTGCGGGCCGTGGACGAGATCTACGACGGGCTGATGTCCCTGGCCCGGGAGCACCGCGTTTCCCTGATCGGCGGCGACATCTCGGCATCCCCAAAAGGCATTATGATTTCGGTCACGGTGCTGGGGGAGGTCGAGCGGGGGCGGGCCGTCCGCCGCCGCGGCGCAAGGGTCGGGGATCGCCTCTACGTCACCGGCGCCTTGGGGGATTCCCGGGCAGGATTGGAGATTTTAAAGAAAGCGAAGACGAAACGCCGATCCAAGCCTTCGGGGATCGAATCCCGTTTAATCCATCGCCATTTTTTCCCCGAACCCCGCCTAACCCTCGGCCGATTGTTGGGACGCCGAGGATGGGCGACGGCCATGATCGATCTCTCGGACGGTCTGGCGTCGGATCTGCGGCAGCTCTGCGACGCCGGCCGGGTGGGGGCGCGGCTGGAATCGGACCGGCTGCCGGTCTCATCGGCCTTAAAGGCCTACGCCCGCCGGATGGGACGGTCGGCATCCGATTATGCCCTTCGGGGCGGGGAGGATTTCGAACTTCTTTTTACGGTTAAAACGACGGATGCCGCGGCGGTCGAGGCCGCCGCGAGGAGGACCGGATCGACGATCACGCCGATCGGGACGATCGTTTCCCGCGGTTGCGGGATCACCGTGATCGGAGCGGGCGGCCGCGAGGCGCCATTAACCTTGAGAGGCTACGAGCACTTCACGCATCCATGGTGACGATTTCCTACTGGCGCGGCAAGATCAGGGCGATGCTCCATCTGGACGACAACCCCCACCGGATCGCCTTGGCCTTCTCGCTGGGCGTCTTTATCGGTTTTTCCCCGTTTATCGGTCTTCATCTCGTCAGCGCCGTCTTTCTCGCCTGGGTGCTCCGGCTCAATACCCTCGCGGTCGTGCTGGGGACGTTGCTGAACAATCCCTGGACCTTCGCCCCGATCTTCGGGACCAGCCTCTGGGTGGGGATCGAGATTTACGGACGACACCATCTTCTCCATCCCATCCAATGGCATGAGCTCACGGTCGTGAATGCCATTCCCCAGCTCGAGCCGTACCTCATTCCGTTCCTGCTCGGAACGACTCTGTTGGGGATCGCGGCCGGTGCGATTGCGTATCCATGCGCGTACTACTTCGTAAAGGAGTACCGCCACCTCCGTCACCGCGCGGAAGGAACTCCCCATGTCTAAGGGTTCTTTGTACGACGGGCAGGCGCTGATCGCCGATCCCATCCATGAATACATCACCTTCACCGTGCCCTACCCGAATTTGGAAAAAGAGGTCACGGAAAAAGACCTGATCGACTCGCCCTGGATGCAGCGGCTGCGGTACATCTACCAGCTCCAGAGCGCGCGGTGGGTCTATCCCTCGGCCGAGCACAGCCGGTTTCAGCATTCGATCGGCGCGATGCATCTGGCCGGACGGTTCGCGCGCCATCTCTACCCCACGTTGAAGGAGATCGTCCCGGACTGTCCCTCCGAGAACTTCATCGAAGAGCTGCTGCGGATCACGGCGCTGGTCCATGATATCGGCCACGGGCCGTTCGGCCATTTTTTCGACGATAATTTTCTGGCCCGGTTCGGGATCACGCACGAGGTCCTGGGGCAGCATATCATCCGGGACGAGTTGGGAGGCCTGATCCGTAAGATCCGCCGCAGCCCCTCCGGTCCGTTCGGCCGCGGCGAGGAGATCGATCCGGAACATGTCGCCTTTCTGATCCTCAAGGATCCGCAGAAGAACAGCGCGAAATATCCCCGCTGGCTCGTCTTTCTCCAGCCGATCCTCGGCGGAACCTACACGGCCGACAACATGGACTATGTTCTCCGGGATTCGTACATGTGCGGCGTGGCGGTCGGGCCGGTGGACATCCGGCGTCTGATTCATTACACCTTTTTTACGGACAAGGGCCTCACGCTCCACAAGACGGGTCTCTCGGCGCTCCAGATGTTTCTGAACACGCGCCTGTACCTTTATTCCAACGTCTATTACCATCGGACGACGCGCGCGATCGATCTGCATCTCCGCGATATCTTCCAGGACACGATTCAGCGGATCTTTCCGCATCATCCCGTCAAAGACCTGTCCGAATACCTGGACCTGACCGAGTGGTCCCTGTTGGAGGAGATCCGGCGGTGGCGTCGGTCGTCGGATGCGGGGAAGCGCAAGCTGTACGGGGAATGGCAACTGATCTTCCATCGGGATGTGAAATGGAAGATGGCCTACGACGTGACGCTTCCCACCCGCGGCGGGGAGCGGGGCCGGACTTTTCTGGACGAGGCGACGGTGGAGCGGCGCATTCGTGAGCTTCTCCCGTCGAGCCTGAAGAAACTTCCGTTCAAGGTCGACATGGCCAACCAAGACCCCCGGCCGCTGAATCCGTTGAGCATGGGGGAGTTCCAGATCTACGTCTATGACCCCTCCACGAAGGCCGTCTCGAAGGAGGTCTTAAAAGAATATTTCGATTTCATCCCGGCCAAGATCGTCCAGTGCCGGATCTTCACGTTGAGCCACGAGCACGACGCCGAGCTGGCCCGGATCGCCGAACGCATCCTGGGCTCCGAGGCCCCGAGCAGCACGACGAATCTATGATGTCTTCATTTTTCTCCTGGGAATGGTTTGAAGCGCTTCCATGGGAATACCAATGGGCCCTCGGCGGGATTCTGCCCGCGCTGATTTTGGCCGTGTGGCTCTTGAACTTTTTCAGGAAACAGTCCGACAGTGTCTGGGTCCTGATTCTGTTGCGGACGGGCATGCTGGCGATCGTCATCCTGTCGGCCTATCTCTGCTATTTTATCTTGATCCGGATCCAGGTCGGGCGGTTGATGGAGACGACCCCGGCCGGGACGAATGTGCTCACCGCGCCCAAGCAACTCGAAGACCAATTGAAAAAGCAGGAAGAGGAGCGATTAAAACGCCTCGAAGAAGTTGCGGAGCCGAAATAGCCGGCGCCTTTCCCTTTCGTCGCTTGCATGGGCCGGATCTGTCGTGTATAGTAATGTGGCGCACTGAAGTGGTTCAGGCGATCGCGCCCCGCACGAACAGGCGGGGTGAGGAAAGTCCGAGCTCCATAGGGCGGGATGCTGGATAACGTCCAGGCCTCGTGAGGGGACGGAAAGTGCCACAGAGAACAGACCGCCGACGATGTGAAAGAGATGGCAGAGGAGCTCCAGTCATCTCGGACGCATACGGGCAAGGGTGAAACGGCGAGGTAAGAGCTCACCGCCCCGCCGGTGACGGCGGGGGCACGGCAAACCCCATCCGGAGCAAGACCAAATAGGTTCCGCCTGTCCGTAAGGACAGGAGCGGCCCGCTCAGATTTCCCGCTTCGCGGGAAGGGCGGAACGGGTTGGTTGCTTGAGGTCCCGAGCAATCGGGATCCCAGAGAAATGATCGCCGCCCCGGCGGAGTGATCCCAAGGGGCACAGAACTCGGCTTACGAACCGCTTCAGTGCGCTTTTTTTATTTTGCCTGTCTCGATGGATGAACGCGCGGCGAGGGTCTGAGGGTGGCGCAACTCGTAGGCGCGGATCGCCTCACCGTGCTGCAACGTCAGACCGATATCGTCCAGGCCGCCCAAAAGACAATGACGTCGGAATTCGTCCAACTCGAACGTGAAGTCCAAACCGTCATCGGATGTGATCGTCTTCTTTTCGAGATCCACCGTCAGGTGATAGCCGGGCGTTTTACGGACGCGCTCAAAGATCGTTTCGATCTGCGCTTCAGAAAGCCTCACCGGCAGTATCCCGTTCTTAAAACAGTTGTTGTAAAAAATGTCGGCGAAAGACGGTGCGATGATGCAGCGGAAGCCGTAATCGAGCAGCGCCCACGGCGCATGCTCGCGCGAGGAGCCGCTTCCGAAATTCGCACGCGTGACCAGGATCGTCGCGCCGCGGTACCGATCGGCATTCATCTCGAATTCCGTATTCGGTTTTTTACCATCGACAAAGCGCCAGTCGTAAAACAGGAACTGCCCGAAGCCGGTCCGCTCGATCCGTTTTAAAAACTGTTTTGGAATGATCTGATCGGTGTCGACATTGGGAAGATCGAGAAGCGTGACGATGCCTTTGATCTGTTTAAACGGTTCCAAGATTAATTCTCCTTTAATTCGTACTGCCGCACATCCACGAAACGGCCCTCGACCGCGGCCGCGGCCGCCATGATCGGGCTGACGAGATGCGTTCGGCCGCCTTTTCCCTGGCGGCCTTCAAAGTTGCGGTTCGAGGTCGAGGCGCACCGCTCGCCCGGCTTTAAGATATCCGGATTCATTCCCAGACACATCGAGCAGCCCGATTCGCGCCAGTCGAATCCGGCCTCCTTGAAGACCCGGTCCAGTCCTTCCTCCTCGGCCTGTTTTTTGATATGTTGTGATCCCGGTACGACCATCGCGTAAACCTTTGCCGCGACCCGCCGTCCCTTGACAAACCGTGCGACCCGCCGGAGATCCTCGATACGGGAATTGGTGCAGGAGCCGATGAAGACCCGGTCGATCGGGATCTCGGTCATCGCCGTTCCGGCCGCGAGCCCCATGTAGTCCAGCGCCCGCTCGGCCGACTTCCGCGCGTTGGGATCTTTAAAGTCGGACGGCTTCGGGACGCGGGAATCGATCGGGACGACCTGGCCGGGATTCGTGCCCCAGGTGACCTGCGGCGCGAGCGAGGCCGCGTCGATTCTCAAGGCCCGGTCGAACCGGGCGCCGATGTCGGTCGGCAGCCCCTTCCACCGAACGACGGCCGCATCGAAATCGGCCGGGGCATAGCGGCGGCCGCGAAGATAGTCGAAGGTCGTCTCATCGGGCGCGATCATCCCGGCGCGGGCGCCGGCCTCGATCGACATGTTGCAGACCGTCATGCGTTCTTCCATCGAGAGCCGTCGAATCGTCTCTCCCATATATTCGATCACGCTTCCGGTGCCGCCGTCCGTGCCGATCCGGCCGATGATCGAGAGAATGATGTCCTTCGCCTCGACGCCGTAGGGCCGCCGCCCGCTCACCTCGATCATAACGGTCTTGGGCTTGTCCTGGAGCAGGCATTGGGTCGCAAGCACATGCTCCACCTCGCTGGTGCCGATCCCGAAGGCCAGCGCCCCGAAGGCGCCGTGGGTCGAGGTGTGGCTGTCGCCGCAGACGAGCGTATTGCCGGGCAACGTGAGTCCCAATTCCGGGCCGATCACATGGACGATGCCTTGATCGGGACTTTTCAGATCAAACAAGGTGATATCGAACTCTTTGCAGTTTTGGGCCAGCGTCTCCATCTGCTTGGCCGAGATCGCGTCCAGGATCGGAAGCTTGCGGTTGGTGGTGGGGACGTTGTGGTCCATCGTGGCGAAGGTCAACTCGGGCCGGCGCACGCGGCGGCCGGCCAGGCGAAGGCCCTCGAAGGCCTGGGGCGAGGTTACCTCGTGCACCAGGTGGCGGTCGATATAGAGGAGGGACGGCTGGCCGGCCTCTTCATGGACGACATGCGCCTCCCAGATTTTCTCGAACATCGTTTTCGGTTTCATGTTCCGTCCTGATGGTTTTATAACACGAGGATTCTTGAATCCCAACTCCTATTTTTGCATAGATGCCGGTGCAAGGGCAAGTCCATTTCTTCGCGGCGTCTGAATCGAAAATGGCTTGACGTAAGATAACCCCGTGGGGTTTAATGGCGATAATGTTTTCTAGCGGTGGTTCTCAATCATGGAGGTGGCCCCTTTGCGCTCGTTAAAGCATCTGTTCGAGAACAATTTGAAATGGGCCGACAAAATCAAGACGGCCGACCCGCAATTCTTCGCCAAGCTGTCGAAACAACAGGCGCCCGAATATTTGTGGATCGGATGCTCCGACAGCCGTGTCCCGGCGAATGAAATCGTGGGTCTCCTCCCCGGAGAGCTGTTCGTGCATCGAAACGTCGCCAATGTCGTGGTGCATACCGATTTCAACTGTCTCGCCGTGCTGCAGTTCGCCGTGGAAGTCTTGAAGGTCAAGCATGTCATCATCTGCGGACATTACGGCTGCGGCGGGGTGAAGGCGGCCATGGAGAATAAGACGCACGGCCTGATCGACAACTGGCTTCGGAACATCAAAGATGTCTATCAACGCCATGAGGCGAGATTGGATGCCATTCAGAATGACCGGGAAAAGCTGGATCTGCTCTGCGAACTGAACGTGGTCGACCAGGTGGCGAACGTCTGTCATACGACGATCGTGCAGGATGCCTGGCGGCGCGGGCAGGCGCTCGCGGTGCACAGCTGGATCTACAGCATCCAGGACGGTCTTCTGCGGGATCTGAACTTCAGTTTTTCCGGCCAGGAACAGATTCCGCCCATCTATCGTCTTTCAGAAATCCCCAAGCCGAAAAAGCTTTCGATCTGACACCGAGGCTACCCTCCCGACCATCCGGCTTTCTTGGCGGCCCGCATAAGAGGTTGTTTGACCTTTGCCTCGCGCGCAAAATTCAGGAGAAGAGCATCATCAAGCTCCGCCTCGGCCAGGATGCGCTCAACATCGATCAGGTCCTGTTTCCTTCCCGCCATCAATTTGAGAACAGCGATTCCCTCCGGTCCGGCCACCGGAAATCGGAGTCGCTTGCCGATCGGGGCGATCTGCGAATGCTCGACGATCCGTTTGTGGATGGCCAACGGCGCAAAAATCAGGTCAATCATCAGGCCTTTCGGCGTCTGGGCGCGAAGACGGTACGGAATGGATTTCTGCTCATGGCTGTACAGGGCGACAGACCATCCGCGTGAGATGAGACTTGAGCGAACATGGTCCACGATCCGATGGGAGCGCTTTGGGACATGGACAAGAACGTCGACATCCATCGTGGCCCTGGGCGCGATCCAGGCGCCCAGGGCCATGGCGCCGATCAACGTATAGCCTTTGATCCCTTGCGCATGATCGAGAACAGTTTTAACGATTCTAAGTGTAGTTTCCATGTCAATCTTAATCGTTCCGCTACGGACAGGGTGCGCCAAAAACGCACGGCATCATAATCCAGCCGGTAGCTCCTTGGAAGGCGTCTCAGATTTTTTCCGGTGAGTGGTTTCGGTGTTCTATTCATGCGCGTCGTTTGTAAACGGTTTCTGGATCATAGTCCATGACATGATTGCTGTCCAAAGTATAAGAGAAACGGTTTCAAAAGCCAAATGAAATCATTCAAACCCCTTCCCCTCCTAAAATTTCACCTCCTAAAATTTCACTTGCCCAATCCATCGTTTTTTAGTATGCTTTGGCCGTCCTGTCCTGCCGATTGACCGCATAATTTACTGAGAATTTCAAGGCACCGCCGCGAGGCCGCCGTATGCATTGCAGGAACGAAAATTTCCGGAACCGCTTTCAGCACACGCCGCTCGGACGCACTCATTGCTCCGGAACTTCGTTCGGATTCCCAACCTCGTGGCGATCCACTTCCTATCTAATACAGTTGGTTTATGATAATCGGAAAATTTCCGTGGCGAGTGATCACATGGAAAATAAATCTGTCCCTTTTTCAGTGAAATTTTTATAGCGGGGTTCCAAATGAAGAATCACCAAGTCCAATTACTTAAAAAATTTATTCTCACGTTCGTTGGTGTTATCAGTGATTGTGCAAATTCGACTAAGCATGCGGACGATCGGCCCGTTTATCTTGCGGACATAGCCTCCGCCGCACAGTGGTTGGTGGACATGGATCGGGGTACCCGACCGGAGGACGTGGCGGCCGTGATCTGCAGTGATAAAACATCCAAGGACTTCGGGGATTACTGGCGCCAAGGAGAGTGGGGGGAGCGGGAGGCGGCAGCGTTCAAGGAATTACGGGGTCGGGTGAATTCACTTATTGAGCAGTCATGAAAAAAGAAAAGGAGGCAGGCTACTTTTATTTTTCAATTTTAGGAATTAGTTTTTAGAAAACCAGCCTGTCCCCCTTTTTTCCGGGTAGTTATTAGCCTCTCACGGTAAACCTCATGGACTCAACAGATACAGCCCGGGTTGATTGTCCCTACTGCGGGACGCGGATCGAGATCGTGATTGATTGTACGATTCCGTTCCAGGAATATATTGAAGACTGCGAAGTCTGTTGCCGGCCCATCGCCTTGGCGGTAACCGTGAACGACGATGAGACGATTTCTGTAGTCGCAGATAGTGAAAACTGACAGAGCCGGATTTATTTTTAAAACCCCCCGCGCCTTGGGCCGGGGCGAAGGGCTGGAGGGTGGAGCAAATTAAAAAAGTTGACACTCACTCCAATCCGGTGTAGGATTTTTGCAGATAATAAAAGAATTGCAATACGAGCAATGCCGATGAAAACAAGTCTAAAAAAAGCCTCTGAATACCCTTTAATCACGCCGCGTGAACGGTTGTCCGTGTGGGAAAAAAGCCGCGGCATGTGGAAGCATCGGAAACAGGACCCCGTCAAAGAACTGAAGAAGATGCGCAAAGAGTGGGATCGGAAGCTTCCTGCCCCGAAAAAATAGTCTGTGTATACCCTCGACACCAATGCCATCATTTACTTCCTGAAAGACGATCCACAAGCTGTTTCTATTCTTAGAGACGTTTTCGAACAAGATGTTCCGGTCTACATCTCGGCCATTACCGAGGTCGAGCTGTTCGGATTCCCAAAATTGACAGATCGAGAAGCGGCACAGATCGAAGCCATGATTGACTCCTTAGCCGTCATCCCCGTGGACTCCCGCATCGCCCGCACGGCAGGACTCATTCGTCGCAACTATCGCGTCAACATCGCCGACAGTGTCGTTGCTGCCACGGCACTTTTTACGGGAACCACGCTGTTCACCCGTAACATCCGCGATTTTCGCCGGATTCCAGGCCTTTCTTTGCGCGAGATTTGATCCCAACACATTAGACCTATGTGTTCAAAAGAACGGGGCTGGATTTATTTTTAGAACCCACGCGCGTTAGGCCGGGTCGGCGGGGCGGGGAATCAAGATTTGGTCATTTCCAAAACCTTGGCGATCGTATTCCAATTTCGTGTGGTGATTTTCCGGCCGAATTCTTTTTCAAGAATGTCCATAAGATCAACGGTCCGACAGTTTGGAGAAAGGGTCGGAACACTGCATACGTCGTTCTCTGTCGCGCGCAGTATTTTAAAATTCTTGTCGGGCGATTCGTACGGGATCTTCAGGCCGCTTTTGGATTTCTCGGATAGAAATGTGACGTAGAGCCTCGTTTGGGGCGTCACGTTGATTCCTTTGAATGGGTTCGACTCCTCGATGCGTTGTAATTGGGTGATCGTGCGGATCAGCACGCCGATTTCGTGGCCGAATGTCTTCTTCAGCTTTTCTTCGATTTTTTTGGCGAGAACGCTTGCGCTCGCCTTCGGCGCTTCAAAGACGACGTTGCCGCTTGCAAGAAGCGTCTTGACATTTTTAAACCCGAGCGACTCAAATGCTTTTTTCAGCTTGTCCATTTTTACGGGTTTATTCCCGCCGACATTGATGCCGCGGAGAAAAGCCGCGTAAGCCGTATGTTGGTCGTCCCGGTCGGTTTTCATATTTCAGTTCATCTTCAACAAAGACTATTCGTCCGGCGCCGTGAGGTTTTGGATCCGGTCCAGTCCTTCACGGGCGTCCTGATTACGGGAGTCGAAGGTGAGGGCTTTCTGATACTGGCTGCGTGCGTCGTCGGGTTTTGAGAGGGCCTCATCGATCCGTCCGCGCAATGCATAGACGCGGGCCAGCCAGGATGGATCGCCCGACAGATACAGCTCGGCCTGTCTCAGCGGCGGAAACGACTGGCCGTAATCCTTCTCGAGATACCGGGTCTGGGCCAGATAATAATAGGCGTAGGGATTGTTCGGATGGAGCGAGATCGCCTTCTGAAAAACCGAGCCGGCCTCATCCCACCGGCCCGAGGCCAGGAGTTGGCGTCCCTGGTCGGTCAACTGCAACGAGGCCTCTTGTTGTCCGGTCTGGGACGGATCGGTCGTCCGGTTCGTGATCCGGGTCAGCGGCGGCTCGCCCATGGGCGGTTCTTCCGGATGCGGGACGCAGCCCGGCAATAATAGGAAGGCGGCCAGGACGATCCATCCCGGCCGGCCCGCAAACGGTCTTCGGTCCGGTCTCATCGGGACGAGATCAACTGTTTAAACCATCGGTAAATTTTTCCGGGAATGCCGTCCGAGTCGCCGCAACGTTGCTTGGGCTCCGTTCCCTCGAGAAAAGCCTCTTCGATTTCTTCAGGGCAGCTCCGGCTTGCGAGCAGACCGGTTTTGGGATCGATCGATTCAAAGACGATCCCGGACGGGGCCGCAAATTGTGCGACGGGGTAACCGGCCGTGGCTCCCTTCATGAAGTCGGTCCAGATCGGCAGCGCGGCCTGCGAGCCGGTCAATCGAACCGCGGTTTTTGAGACGGCGGCCGGCTTTTGATCGGACTCGGCCGGCGCGCCTTCATCGAATCCGATCCAAACCAGACTCAACAGATCCGGGCTGAATCCGGCGAACCAGGCGTCTTTATAATCGCTGGTCGTCCCGGTCTTTCCGGCGACCGGACGCGTCAATCCACGGCTGCGCACCTCCTTGCCCGTGCCCCGTTCCACCACGCCCTTGAGAAGATGGACCATCAGATAGGCCTGCGGGGGCGTGAGCACCGACGTCATCTCGATCGTCCGCCGATCGAGAACCCGTCCGTCCGCCGTGACGACCTCCTTGATCGCGAGCGGCTCGACCCGAACCCCGCCGTTGGCGATCGTGGCATAACCGATCGCCATCTCAAGCGGAATCACCTCGGAGGTTCCCAGCGCCAGCGAGGGGACGTTCTTCAGCGGGCTTTCGATGCCCATCTCGCGGGCCGTTTCCGAAATCGTTTCGATCCCGACCGTGTCCGCCAGACGCACCGTCGCAACGTTCAGCGAATTCTCGATCGCGGTCCGGAGCGTCACAGCGCCGTAATAGGTCTTGTCGTAATTCTGGGGGCTCCAGACCCGGTCGCCTGAGACGAGGCTGACGGGCGAATCCTCGATCAGCGTGGCCGGAGTGTACGGCGAACCCTCGGCCGTCGTGCCGCGGGTCAGGGCGGCCAGATAGACGAACGGTTTGAAAAGCGAGCCGGGCTGGCGCCGGGCCTGCACGGCCCGGTTGAACTGGCTCACGGAATAGTTGCGTCCGCCGACCATCGCCTTGATCTGACCGGTCTGGGGTTGAAGCGCGATCAGCGCGCCCTGAATCTCCTTCAACGGATCCTCCCGCCGCAGCCGGCGATCCTCCCGTTCCAGCCGTTCCAGCCCCTTCTCCAACGCCCCCTCGGCCAGCCGCTGCTGTTGAAGATCGAGGGTAGTGAAGATCTTCAGACCCTCCGAGGCGAGAACCTCGGTCGAGTAATGTTCGGTGAGCTGCTGCCGTACAAAGTCGACGAAATAAGGGGCAACGCGCTCCTGCCGCTTCGGCGGTCGGCTCGGAACCGGTTCGCGACGCGCCCGGTCGTATTCATCCGGTCCGATCATCGAGAGCGCACGCATCCGGTCAAGCACCTCGGTCATGCGGGCCGCGGCACGGCGCGTATCGTGAAAAGGGGAGAAGCTGTTCGGCGATTTGATCATTCCGGCCAGCAGTGCCGATTCCCCCAGCGTCAGCTCGTGAGGCCGTTTCCCGAAATAGAAACGGGAGGCTTGGCCGACCCCGTAAATCCCCATCGTTCCGTTCTGCGCGAAATAGATCTCGTTGAGATAGGCCTCAAGGATCTCGTCCTTGGAGTACCGGAGATCCAGGAGAAGGGCCATGAAAATCTCATTCAATTTTCTGCTGAAGGTCCGTTCCTGGTTGAGATAAAAATTCTTCACGAGCTGCTGTGTGAGGGTGCTTCCGCCCTGGACGATCGCCCTCTGTTTAAGGTCGACCCAGATGGCCCTGGCCATGCTTCGGAGATCGATCCCGCCATGCCGGTAAAAGCGGCCGTCCTCGGCCGCGAGAACGGCCACGATCAGATATCGCGGGACCTCCTCCAGCCGGACCAGATCGCGCTCCTCCCAGGCCTGATCAAAAAAGGCCGCGATCAGCTCGGGTTCGAGTTCGGCCAGCGCCAGCCGATTGCCGGATGGAAGTTCCCGGATCGCACCGATCTGGTCGTTGTCCAGAGTAATCCGAACCGGGAATCCCTTGAAGGCATGATCCGGATATTCAAAATCATGGAGGTAGAGGACGAGGCTGTCCGGTTCGAGATGGTACTCGCCGGGACGCTCGGGAAGGTCTGGGACCGGATGATAGTCCAGCCGTCGGAGCCGTTCCAACAATCCGACCCCTTTTAGACCCAGGCCGGGATAGAGGATGAAGGAGTCCGAATAGACCTTGGAGGGCAGCCGCCAGCGTTGACCTTCGAACCGATTCGTGACGATGATGTAGAGAACGGCGAGATAGAGTGCGAACAATATGGCCAGGGCGGGGATGGCCCCGGCGAGGATTCGCCAACGGTAATCCCAGAGGCGGGAGATCCCGATCAGAAGGTCCTGCAAAATATTCTGGAGCGTTTTACGAGGCAAGGACTTCGAACTCCTCCGGGGTGATCGTGTTATTGACGATCCGGTAAGCATTCATAACCGGACGGGCCGGGTTCTCCAGCGAAACGATGATATAAACCGCGTCCGGGTAATAGGCCAGGCGGACGTCGGTCGCCGACGGATAGGCGGCGGTGGCGGGATGGGAATGGTAGATCGCGATCAGCTCGTTCTCTTTGGCGCGCATCTCCTTGAAGACCGCGAACTGCTCCTTCGGATCGATCATGTAACTCACCGGGGACTGGTGGATGTTCGTCATCGGATAGATTGCCTCCGCCGTCCCGTTCTTCCCGGCCAGCAGGCCGCAACACTCCTTCGGCGCTTCGTCGCGGGCATGGGCCAGCATCTGATCATAAATGGTTTTGGGGATTTTCAGCATTCGGGCGGTTGGTTCAGTTGCGGCGATGTTTGGCCATGACAGTCTCATAGGGCACCGTTGAGACCCGGCCCGCTTTGTAGGCCGCCCAGCGCTTGCGCGCCTCCTCCGCCCATACCCGGTCGATCTCCGGGTCCGGCCTGTCCAAATCCGCCAGGATTGCATCCACCAACCGCAACTTCTCTACATCCGGCAGATCATGAATCTCCGCCGCCAGTTTGTCCACTGTCTTGGCCATCTCAGTCCCTCCGTTCGCATTCACAAACCGTCTTTCTCACACCACCGGCGCGACTATTCTACCACAAACCACGCCTTTCCCAAAATCTCCACAGGCCTCGGTAGAGGGTCGGTTTGAAAAATATTACTTTTTAGGGTCAACAGCGTTACCGATTGAGTTAACGACAATCAAAATCCAGACCAGCAATACAGTATTAAGCACGGTCAGCCACAAAAGCATGTTGACCTCCTATGATTTAACTGCGGTGATCTAAGAAAATTGACCTACTACCCCGGCCTCCGGTTTGCTTCCACCATTGCCCGCTCCACGCCAGCCGAACAACCGCCCCTGCTCCGAGCGGTCGGGTGGAGCGACTTGTTAGGCCTCTACAAATTACTCAATACCATCCCTGCAACCCAAACTGCTACCGCAGCGATCAAGGTTGGAATCCTATATCGAAGGCCGAGAGCTTGAAAGCCACCTGACAGTATGCCGGCAACGATCAGAAGATAGCCAAGATTGGCGAATCCGTATCCGAGCGTGGGCAAGAGCGGCGCCCCACGGCTGCCAGCATACAACATGGCAGCGATCGGATAGATCATTGCGAACGAACTGAGCCATGGAAAGCTTGTTTGCTCCTTGCTGCCGCCGAACGATTCCATGAACTCTTTTTGGGATTCATCAATTGACTTGTTTTCTGCAAATATGACAACTATGCCGCCTATGCTGGGGACTGCAAGCTTGAACGGACCAACGAGTTCCGCCGATTCCTTAAGCTGCTTTACTTTGGGATCATCCGGTCGCAGGACAATCCAATCCGAACGACCTTTCATCCACTCAAAGGCAGCGTCAGGTTGATCAGCAGCAAGTTGCCAGAAGCCGATGTTGCCGTATTTAACGTAGATCAAACGCCATACAAGAATGACTAAAAAGAAGATAGCGACAGCTTCTACACCTTGCATCCAAGTTTCCTTTTCTTGGGCTTAACGCAGAGCCAACCAGCGTGCGCGTTGCCTGCGCGCGGCCGAGTTGAACGAAGTGTTATACGGACAGGATTCAATTAGCTTCAAAAACATACGGAGGGATCTTCTACAACAGTTTTAAAATGTTGTAACGCCGCATTAACGAACTTACTGTGCCTTTCACTTACTTTGGTCCGAACGAATTCGGTGCCAGGAATCTTCTCAATCGTCTCCAACTCGGGCGAATACTGATGGAAGGTTAGCTCCGTCAGCTGGAGACACACAAAAGCTGCCAGCAAAGAGAAGTATATTTCTCCGACTCGGATGCTTTCTTTACCGCTCCTGATCAAACCAAAAAACTGAAGCTTCGGTTCATCGCCTGACATGACACAAGATGGAGAAGCGTTTACTGGATTAATATGAGCGTACATATTGGACAGCAACCCATACATTTGCCCAATTGGCTCGATGGCTTTCTTAAGGTTCGTAATGCTATCGGTAGAACTGAAGTTTTTCTTTGTCTGCCAGGTTCCGAATCTTGTTTTATTGTGAACAATATCCCAGCCAGAAGCAAACCCTTCGAGTGCATTACGGAACAGAATCGGCGGCTCCCACAAATATCCACTCAGGGCAAGTTCAAAGGCAGCCATTACAGTGTTAGCGCCTTTTGTCATTATTGCGTACGCTATTTGTTTGGGATCATTTTCGTCGTGTACAGGATTTAGCTTTTGATAATTCTGCAACGTCTGGATGATTTGAGAAATCAAAGTTGAAAACTCTTCCACTTCCTCCGAAAAGTGCCTGCTAAGTCTTGCTTTAGACTCTGGCGCTAGTTCATAT
This sequence comes from Nitrospirota bacterium, assembly GCA_016201865.1. Lineage (GTDB taxonomy): Bacteria > Nitrospirota > Nitrospiria > JACQBZ01 > JACQBZ01 > JACQCA01. Next base: position 1,014 of record JACQCA010000079.1, on the reverse strand, counting down.
AGGTATTTCAATACCGTTTCTTTCATCGCACTCACGCTTTTCCCGTATAACCACAATTAGACAGACCTACCTAATATCCCAAGCACCGCAAGCCGCTGCAGCTTATTCCGGCTGCTTCAGACCGGTTTCATGTGCTTTCGCGTTTTAAAATAGCTTCGACGTCCTTCCGCAGTCGAGGAATCTTGCTCGCGACCACGTCCCAGACGATGTCGTAATCCACGCCGAAATAGTCATGGATCAGCCGATCTCTCATGCCCATCATCGCTCGCCATTCGAGCTGTGGATACCGCTCTTTGAGGTCCGCTGGCACCTTCTTCGTCGCCTCACCGATGATTTCCAAGCTTCGTATGAATGCCCGTTTGAGCGTAGCGTCTCGGTCGAACTGCGCTTTGCTCAAGCCTTGGCTTCTGGTTATGAGATAATTGGCTTCCTCAAGGATATGCCGAAGATACTCAAGCCGCGACGGCGACATACTCCGCTTCCTTGAGGATGGAGGGTCCGATGTAGGGACTGAGAGCTTCAGGAGTTACCAGTTCAACCCTACGGTGCAGCAGTTCCTCCAATAAGAAGGAGAGCGCCATAAAGTGGTCAAACGTCTTTTGATTGGGTTCAAACTCGACGAGCAGATCGACGTCGCTCGTGCCATGGGGCTTACCACGCACAAATGAACCAAACAACCCCAGCCGTTTTACCCCGAGGGCGTGGAACTGGGCTGCGTGTTCTGAAAGCACCTTCAACACTTCTTGTTTGGTTTGCACAGCGCTATTCATGGCAACTCTACCCAAAAACAGATCAATAGGCTAACTTTTTTAAATCGTGCACGACTGCTCGTAATCCAGGAGCTTCGTGATTTTGGGCGACTTTCCGCACAGTGGACAGTCCGGGTCCTTATGGATCTTGACCTCGCGGAAGGTCATCTCCAGCGCGTCGTAGATCATCAGACGATCATACAGCGGCCGCCCGATCCCTAAGATTTCTTTCAGAGCTTCCGTCGCCTGAAGCACGCCCACCGTT
>JACQCA010000076.1 GCA_016201865.1 Nitrospirota bacterium | reverse complement strand
TTCCTCATGGCCATCGCCACGGACAGCATCCATATCTTCAATGAGTTCTACTTCCGGTGCCGCGAGGGAAAGAACAAGAAGACGGCTATCCTGGAGACCATGGCTGCCGTCGGGCGTCCGGTCCGTTACACGGCGCTGGCCACCGCGGCGGGCTTTGGCGTTCTGGTCTTCATGCATATCATTCCCGTCAAGATCTTCGGGGCTCTGGTGGGTTTTGGAACAGTGATCTTGAGGCTTCTCTCCTTCAGCCTCATCCCGGCGGTTCTCAGCCTCCTGAAGGAAGAGAAGATCCGTCGGGCCTCTATGAGGGAGGACATCGACACCAGTCCTGTCTCTCAGGGATTGAAGCGACTGGCCGGCCTGGGCGCAAACCGCCCCAAAGCAACGGTGCTGGCCGGACTCCTCCTCTTGGGGGTCGCCGTCATGGGAACCACAAAGATCATCGTCAACAACAACATGGTGGAGTGGTTTAAATACCACAGCGAGGTTCGGACGGCCGACCGGGTCATGAACCAGGCCCTGGGAGGAACCTCACTGGGGTATATTGTGGCGATCGCCCCGGAAGCGGAGTCGATCAAGACACCGGAGGCCATGCGAAGCATTGAGGGCCTTCAGAGGTACCTGGAGAAGCTCCCGGCGGTGGGCAAGACCACCTCGGTGGTGGATTATGTCAAAAGGATTAATCGGGTGCTGCATCAGGATGACCCGGGCCATGAGACGGTGCCGGAGACCAAGGAGATCATCGGCCAGTATCTGTTTTTATTTTCCATGTCGGCCAAGCCCTCCGACCTGGACAATGTGGTGGATTACCCGTTTCAGAAGGCGAATGTCTGGGTTCAGCTCAAAACCTGGGATGCCCAGGCGATGCGGGATGTCATCGGCGCGGTGAAGGACTACAGAAAGACAAATCCCACGCCGATGGAATTTAAACCGGCCGGCATCGCCTATTTCAACCTTGTCTGGAATGATGAAGTCCTGGGCGATACAGTGAGGGGATTTCTACTGGCCCTGCTGGCCGTCTTCGCGATTCTGGTTCTAAACTATTTTTCCATACACTTCATCAGCCGGCTCCAGCAGCGATTGGCCGAGAAGGGCTCGGGGCTGACCGATGCGTTACTCTGGACGGCCGCGCGCCCAGGCAAGGGGATACTGCGCAACGCGCTTCTCTTTGCCTCCGCTTTTGCCGTGATGCTTTTTGCGCCCCTCACACCCTATGTCACGGTGGGGGACTTTATTGTGAGCATGATGCTGCTCAGTGCCATTCTGACAATCCTTTATCTGCCGGCTCTGATTACCCTGGGGAAGGGATGGCTCTTTACGAGGAGGGTTTAACATGGTTCTTTTAGTCCTGTTCATGCTGCTTCTGCCCGTCAATGCTTCCGCCATCACGGGCGAGGAGGTGATCAAGAAATCCCAGGCTGCCTTCTTCGAGGCCGGCAACGATTTTCAGGCGAGGGTGAAGATGACGCTCGCCACCCGCGACGGCCTTCAGCGCCTTCGGGATCTCACGATGCTTCGAAAGAATTATCCGGCCGGGGAGCAGAAGTACTTTATGTATTTTCACGGTCCGGCGGATGTGGCCGGGATGACCTTCATGGTCTATAAATACCCCAATCGGGATGACGACCGCTGGCTTTTCATCCCGGCGATCAACTTAGTGAACCGGATCGCGGCGCAGGACAGCCGATCCAGTTTCGTTGGGTCGGATTTCACCTACGAGGATGTCTCCGGCCGTGATCTCACCGCCGATGCCCATGCGCTGCTAAGGGAAGAGCCGTTCAACGACCGCAAGGTTTATGTCGTGGAAAGCAAACCTATTGGCCCGGCTGAGTACACCCGTAAACTTTCATGGATCGACCAGGTGAGCTTCCTGCCGCTCAAAGAAGAGTACTACGATGTCCAGGAATCCCTCTACAAAATCTTCACGGCGGAGGAAATTAAAGACGTCCAGGGCTTCGCCACCATCCTAAAGCGCACGATGACAAATGTGAAGAGCGGTCACAAAACAGAGACGGTTTTTGAGCGGGTCCAGTACAATGCGGGGATAGGTGATGATCTCTTCTCCGAACGGTACTTAAGACGGCCTCCTGAAAAGTGGATCAAGTAAAAGCAGTTGTGTGAGCGGTGAGTTGGAAGCAAATGAAATACTGGATGTCCATATCGTTAATCCTCCTGCTCGTCACGCCGGCGCTTGCGGAGGAGATTGCACTGCACGGTTTCGTCCAGGGGAACTATGCCGCGCGGATCACGGGCGAAGAGTTGCCGGGGCCGGAAGGCGGAGATTTTATTCTGGGGGAGGAGCGGCTACAGCTCAAGCTCGCAGCCTCTTCCCAAGGAGCCGGTTTTTTCCTTAAGACCGACTTTTTCCGGGATGCCATTGCCCGTACGACCGATACGGATCTGAGGGAGGCGTACCTCGATTATGGCACCGGCGCGCTTGATCTTCGCATCGGCCGCCAGGTCGTCACCTGGGGGGTGGGAGATCTGCTCTTCATCAATGACATCTTCCCGAAGGACTACGCCGCCTTTTTTTCCGGAAGACCTCTCGAGTATTTGAAGATCGGCTCGGACGCGATCAAGGCGGATCTGTTCGCCGACTTCATTTCGGCCGAACTGGTCGTGATCCCCTTCTTTGAGCCGGACAACCTTCCCACTCCCGGCCGTTTTTTCCTGTTTGATCCCTTCTCCGACATCCCGCGCGCCACAGAGGAACCGCGTGCCGAGTTTGAAAACACCGAGCTGGCATTGCGGCTCTATCGAAATCTCATGGGCTTTGATACGGCGGTCTATGCCTACAAAGGTTTTTTCAGAACGCCGGGCATGAGACTGGATGATCTGATCTCACCCGCTCAGGTGACGCTCTTCTTTCCCCGGCTGAACGTTTACGGCATGAGCGCGCAGGGAAATGCCTTAGGCGGTGTAGTCAGCCTGGAAACCGGTTACGATGACTCTCTTAATGATCGCTCCGGGCACGACCCGGTTGTGCCCAACTCCATGGTCAAGTATCTGGCAGGCTACCAGCGGCAGATCTGGACTGATTTTACCGCCGGCTTCCAGTACTACGGCGAGTATCTCCTCGATTACGGCTCCTACCGGGATACCCTGCCCGCAGGCTTTCCCGCACAGGATCGGCTGCGGCAGCTTCTGACGGCGCGTCTCACACAGCTTTTCCACTACCAGACCTTGAGGCTTTCTTTCTTCGCCTTTTACAGCCCGACGGATCAGGATTACTATTTTATCCCCGAGGCGCGATACAGCTTCACGGACGCCTTGTGGGGCGCGGTCGGGGCAAATCTCTTCGGGGGAGAGAAAGAGACCACCTTCTTCGGACAACTGGATAAGAACGACAATCTCTATGTCACGATGCGTTATGAATTTTAAAGAAGTCGCCTCCCGCTACGACGCATGGTATCGAACCCCTCTGGGGACGGTCGCCCATGCGCTGGAGTCCGAGGCGGTCTTTGAGCTGGCCGAGGTCAAACCGGGCGAGCGGGTGATCGACATCGGATGCGGAACGGGAATCTATGCGGTGGAGTCGGCTCAAAGAGGCGCTCATGTGATCGGTGTCGATCCTTCCATGGAGATGCTCGCCGTCGCGCGGGAGAAACTCCGGCAAGCTGGTCTCCACGGCTATTTTATCTGCGGATCGGCTGAATCCCTTCCCCTCCGATCAGAAAAATTCGATCTTGCTCTGGCGGTCACCTCCCTCTGCTTCGTCGGCCGACCAGATCGGGCCGTTGAAGAGATATACCGGGTCCTCAAATCAGGTGGCCGGATTGTTCTCGGAGAACTGAACCGTTTCAGCCTCTGGGCCTTGCTGAGAAGGCTCAAAGGGCTCTTCATGGATACGATTTACAACCGGGCCCATTTCTGGAGCCGGACTGAACTGAAGCGGCTGCTGCGGCGCGGTCGATTTGATACGGACGGCGTGCGGACATTGCTCTATTTCCCGCCGATCAATCGAAAGGCCTTTTTGAAGAGCTATCGTTTCTTTGAAACGGTTTTAAGCAGAATAGTGTCGGGAACAGGTGCGTTCCTGGCGATAAAAGCATGGCGGAGGTGAGTATGGCCGGCAAAACGATTTTCATTTTAGGCGGCGGGATCGGCGGACAGGTAGCCGCCAATGTTTTGCGAAAACATATTTCCCGCAAGCACCGCGTCGTGCTCGTAGATCGAAAACGGGACTATGTCTTCTCCCCTTCACTCCTCTGGCTTATCGTGGGAAAGAGAAAACTCGAGCAGATCTACCGGCCGCTTGACCTTCTTTCGCGAAAAGGGATCGAGGTGATTCAGGCCGAGGTCACAAAGATTGATCCCATCGCGCACAGTGTTGTGCTTGGCGATCGGAGCCTTTCGTATGATGATCTCATCATCAGCCTGGGGGCCGAGCTGGCTCCGGATGCCGTTCCGGGTTTGCGGGAAGGAGCACACACCTTCTACGAGCCGTCCGGCGCGGAAAAATTATGGGAGGCGGTTCGGGAATTTTCGGGAGGCCGGGTCGTCTTGTTGGTCGCGGCCACGCCGTTCAAATGCCCCGCCGCGCCTTATGAGGCCGCGATGCTTTTGGAAGATTATTTCAGGAAGCGGAATCTCCGGGATAAAGTGAGCCTTTCCATTTACACGCCGGAGCCTCTGCCGATGCCCGTGGCCGGGCCGGCCGTCGGGAATGCCGTAAAAGGGATGGTGGAAGCAAAGGGGATCGGCTTTCATCCACAGATGAAAATCACCTCGGTCAATGCGCCGTCGAAGGAATTGGTTTTTGAAAACGGCCAACGTGTCGGTTACGATCTCCTGATCGCGATCCCGCCTCACCGGGCGCCGCTTGTGGTCAAAAATTCAGATCTGGTCGGGGAATCGGGATGGATTCCCGTGGATGCGCACACACTCAAGACCCGATATGAGGGGGTCTATGCCATCGGGGACATCACCACGATCATGTTGCCCGTCGGGAAGCCACTGCCCAAGGCAGGTGTCTTCGCACATTACCAGGCCGAGGCGGTGGCCAAGAACATTGCCGCCGAGCTTGAAGGAAGTAAACCAACTCATGTCTTCAATGGCCGGGGGTATTGTTTCCTGGAAATCGGTGCCGGCCAAGCCGGTTTTGCCGGCGGCGACTTCTACGCCGTGCCGGCCCCCAAAATTAAATTGCGAAAGCCGGGCTACTACTGGCATTGGGGCAAGGTGTTATTTGAAAAATGGTGGTTGAGGCATTGGTTTTGAAGAGTTAGATTCCTCCATCGCTCGAGACCGGATTTGACATCCCGTCGTTGATCCCCTTATATTATACAGATTTATTTTTTAACGGATAAGGATCCGCATCCATGATTTCGATTCAACAGATTTCAAAACGTTTCGGCGGACGCACACTTTTTAAGGAGGCCTCGCTCCGCATCGGAATTGAAGACCGCGTGGCGCTGGTCGGGCCGAACGGGGCGGGGAAAACCACGCTGATCGAGATGATCGCCGGACGTGTCACTCCCGACAGCGGCACGATCGCGATCAATAAAAAAGCCGTGATCGGCTACCTGACACAGGAATTAGAGGCCCATCAGGGCAAGACCGTTTTGGAGGAGGTATTATCGGGAAGTGCGGACGTCTCCTCCATCGAGCATCATCTGCGTCTTCTCGAAGAGGAGATCGCGACGGCCCCTCCCGATACGGCCGAAGAACTGCTGGCCCATTACGGCGAGCTCCAGGCGAAGTACGAGCATCTCGGCGGTTATTCGCGCGAGTCCCGCGCCCGTGAGGTTCTTTTCGGCCTCGGCTTCAAGGAAAAACATCTCTCGCGTCCGATGGAGGATCTTTCGGGCGGATGGCGGATGCGTGCCGCCTTGGCACGACTGCTACTGTCCGAACCGGATCTATTGCTTCTGGACGAGCCGACCAACCATCTCGATCTCGAATCGGTCGTCTGGCTGGAATCCTTCCTGGCCGACTACGCCGGGGCTATCTTATTGATCTCGCATGACCGGAACTTCATGAACCGGCTTGCTACTCGTGTCGTTGAGGTCGACCGACAGCAATTGATCTCCTACACCGGAAATTACGACCGGTTCGTCATCGCCAAGGCCGAGGCGCAACAAATTCTTGAGTCGACCGCCAAAAACCAGCAGAAAAAGATCGACCAGACGCAGGCCTTCATCGACCGCTTCCGTGCCCAGGCCACGAAGGCCCGCCAGGTCCAGAGCCGGATCAAGATGCTGGATAAGATGGAAAAAGTCGATACGGGCCTTCAGCAAAAACGGGTTCGTTTCTCGTTCCCTGAACCGCCGCGAAGCGGAGAATCGGTGATCCGTTTGATCGAGATGGACAAATCCTACAATGACAACACGATCTACCGCGGACTGAATGTCGAACTCCGCCGCGGCGAGCGGGTCGCGCTGGTCGGACCGAACGGGGCCGGGAAATCGACGCTGCTCAAGCTGCTGGCCGGCGTACTGCCGTTTGAGAAAGGCGAGCGGCGGCCGGGCCATAACGTGACCCAGGCCTACTACGCTCAGCATCAGCTCGACCTTTTGAGCCCGGACAACACCGTTCTGGACGAAATCACGCTGGCTGCGCCGATGGAAGAGCAGCCCTTGCTCCGGGCGATCCTCGGCCGGTTTCTGTTTTCGGGCGATGACGCCAAGAAAAAAGTCGCCGTTCTCTCCGGCGGCGAGAAGAGCCGTCTCGCGCTGGCCAAGATGCTGATCCGTCCGGCGAACCTTCTCCTCATGGACGAGCCGACGAACCATCTCGACATCCCCTCCCGCGACGTTCTCGAAGAGGCGCTCAACGGTTATGCCGGAACGCTTTGCTTCATCACGCATGACCGTCACTTTATCCGGTCCGTGGCGAATAAAATCATCGATGTTCGAAACGGCGAAGCAACACCCTATGCAGGTGATTACGATTATTACCTTTATAAAAAGAAGGCGATGGCCGATGGCACGGCTGCGGCTCTGGACGAGCGGCCGGCCCAGGCCGGCCCCCCCTTGATGATTGATTCAAAGTCGGTTGACCCAAAATCCCAACCCGCCAAGATCCGGAAGACCAAGGAACAAAAGCGGGCCGAGGCCGAGGCGCGCAACCGGGCCTACCGAGATAAAAATCCGGTGAAAGACCGCTTGTCGAGGATCGAGTCGGAGATTGACGAGGCTGAGAAAGTGTTTCAGGACCTTACGACCGCTCTCGCCGATCCGGAACTATATCAGGATAAAAATCGTTTCTTTGAGACGATGGAAGCTCATGCGCAGGCCAAGCAAAAGGTCGAGGAATTGACGGCCGAATGGGAGCGGCTGTCGACTGAAGCAGAGGGCACAAAAGAAATGTAGGGGCGGCCCTGCGTGGCCGCCCTCAGAAAACAGGGCACCCACATAGGGGTGCCCCTACGAATCCGGATTACAATCTACGAAACAACGCCACTAGGTCGCTGAAGCCGGACGCCTTCAGACGGCCTTCCGTCATCAGCCGGGCGGCCTCTGCCTTGATCGCCGCCCGTTTCGGATCCTTCGATCCCGGCTTCTCATGCCCGGCCGCGATCCGGAGCGCGTCGTTGAAATCCTTCTCAAGCTTGTTCTTCACGATCGCGTTTTTCTCAAGCCGCGGCAGAAGCGACGACCAGATAAACCGGAGCTGTTCGGAGAACTGGTCCGGTGTGAACTGCTCCACCGCGCCCTCCCCGGCGGCCGGTTGAAGCGACTTCCATAACAGGGTATAGAACCGTGTAAGTTCCGCGGCCAGATCCAAAAAAATCTTTTCCTTGCCCGTCTCGATCATTTAACAGACCGTCTCGATCGCCTCGACAATCGCCTTCGCGGTGAGACCATAACGTTCAAACAACTGAGCCGGTGTCCCCGATTCGGCGTAGGTGTTTTTGAGCCCCACGAACTCCATCGGAACGGGATGGTTCTGGACGACCGCCTGGGCCACGCGGCTGCCCAGTCCGCCATCAATCAGATGTTCCTCCGCCGTGACGATCGCACCGGTCTCCTTGGCCGCCGCAATGACGGCCGCCTCGTCCAGCGGCTTGACGGTGTGCATGTCGATCACGCGGACATCGATCCCCTTGTCGACGCACAACTCGGCCGCCTCCAGCGCCTCCCAGACCATCATTCCGATCGCGATCACGGTCACGTCCTTGCCCGGCCGCAGGAGCTTGGCGCGGCCGATCTCGAACGATTCTCCCGGCGCATAGATCAGCGGCGTGTTCGGCCGGCTGGTCCGGATAAAAACCGGGCCCTGATATTTCGCGGCCCGTTTCACGAGCGCGCGCGCGGCGATTTCATCCGACGGAACGAGCACGGTGAATTTCGGGAGCGAACAGGCCAGTGCGATGTCCTCCACGGCCATCTGCGACGCGCCGTCCTGGCCCAAACTGATCCCGCTGTGCGAGCCGCACAACTTGACGTTCAAGTGAGGATTCGCGACCGACATCCGCAGCTGGTCGTAGGTCTTGCACATGAGAAAAGCCGAGAAGCTGGAAGCGAACGGAATCTTTCCGCAGGAGGCGAACCCGGCCGCGGCCGAGACGAGATTCGCCTCGGCGATGCCGAAATTGAAAAACCGGTCCGGGAATTCCTTGGCGAACATCCGGCTCTTGGTCGAACCGGAAACGTCGCCGTCCAGGACCACGACGTTTGGATTTTCTTTTCCGAGCTCGGCCAGCGCAAGCCCATAGGCGTCCCGCGTGGCCAGACCCATCTTCTTTTCGCGCGTCGTCACAGGAAACTCCTCCAAATAATTTTTTACCAAATAGGTTCTGCCCCGAATCATAATCGCGCGCGCAGGCGATGTCAAGTCGCGTCTATGCCTTTTCTGATTCTTGACGCCATCTTTGCCAAGTCATATAAACGGCCGGAATGACGAACAGGGTCAGGAGCGTGGTTGTGACCATCCCACCGATCATGGGGGCCGCGATCCGCTTCATCACATCGGCGCCGGCGCCGTTACTCCACATGATGGGGAGCAATCCAAAGAGGATGGCACTCGCGGTCATCACGATGGGCCGGACACGCTTGACCGCTCCCTCGATCGTCGCTTCGATGAAATCGCGGGGCGTTTTCAACCGGCCTTCCCGTTTATACGTCTCGAAGGCCTCATCCAAATAGACGATCATCACAATCCCGATCTCCGTCGCCACACCGGCCGAGGCGATTAGACCGACCCAGACGGCTACGCTGAGGTTGTAATGGAGTATCGCCAAGAGCAAAATCCCTCCCACGAGCGAGAAGGGAACGGTGAGCATTACGAGCAGTGAGCGTGCCACCGACTTAAAGTTCAGATAAAGCAAGACAAAGATCAGTAGGACCGTCACGGGCACGACGATCTTGAGCCGCTCCTTGGCTCGCAAGAGATATTGATATGATCCGGCCCAACCCAGGGAATAGCCGGGAGGAAACTGAACCCTCTCGGCAATCAACCGTTTGGCCTCTTCCACGTAGCTTCCCAGGTCACGGCCCACCACATCCACATAGACGATGCCGGCCAGTGAGCCATTCTCATCCTTGATCATGGGCGGACCGGTCGTGACCCGGATCTCGGCCAGTTGCTCCAGGGGAATGTGAGATCCCATCGGGGTAGGCACCAAGACCCGTTTCAATCGCTCAATATCATCCCGCAGCTCGCGGGCATAGCGAACATTCACCGAATAGCGTTCTCTGCCCTCCACGGTCGTCGTGACATTGGCCCCGCCTATGGCCGCCTCGATGATCTCCTCCACTTCCTGAACAGTGAGGTTATACCGAGCCGCCTCCTGGCGGTTTACAATGAAGTCCAGGTAGTAACCGCCCGTGACCCGTTCCGAGAAGGCACTGCGTGTTCCAGGAATACCAGAGAGTAGACCTTCAACCTCTTTGCCGATGCGGTCGATTTCCTCCAGATTGCGCCCGTAGATCTTGATCCCCACAGCGCTTCGCACACCTGTCGCCAACATTTCGGTCCGGGTCTGGATCGGCATCCACCAGATGTTGGGCATCCCGGGAAAGCGCACGACTTTGTCCATCTCGGCGATGAGCTTGTCCCAGGTCATCCCCGACCGCCATTGCTCTTCCGGTTTTAGAATCACGGTCGTCTCGGCCATCGAGAGCGGGGCGGGATCGGTGGAGGTCTCGGCCCGACCGATCTTCCCAAAAACCCGCTCCACCTCTGGAAACTGCTTGAGCAGGGCATCTTGCTGTTGAAGAATCTGAGTCGCCTTCGTGACAGAGATGCCGGGAAGCGCGGTCGGCATGTAGAGAATTGTTCCTTCATTGAGTGGCGGCATAAACTCCGAACCCAGCCGCAAAAAGATGGGAATGGTCATAACAAAGACCGCAAGAGCCGAGACCATGACCCATCCCCGGAAACGGAGTAACAGTCTTGCCACTGGTTCATAGACGGCGATCAGAAAACGATTGATCGGGTTCTTCTCCGTTGGTGTAATGCGACCCCGGATCAGATAGACCATCAGGAGCGGAACCAGGGTAATGGAAAGCAGCGAGGCGAAGAACATGGCGAAAGTCTTGGTAAAGGCGAGAGGTTTAAAGAGCCGGCCCTCCTGCGCCTCCAGCGTGAAGACCGGCATGAAGGAGACCGTGATGATGAGCAGAGAGAAAAAGAGCGGCTTGCCCAGTTCCTTTGCGGCCTCGATGATGACTTGAGTCCGATTCTGTCCGGGCTGCATCTGTTCAAGCCGCCGGTGGGCGTTCTCGATCATCACGATGGCCGCGTCCACCATCGCCCCAATGGCGATCGCAATGCCGCCAAGAGACATGACGTTGCTGGTCAGCCCCAGATAGTACATGGCAATGAAAGAGAGAAGAATGGCTAATGGAAGACTCAGGATCGCCACCAGTGCCGAGCGAAAGTGGAACAAAAAGACGATGCTGACGAGACTCACGACCACGGTTACTTCAATCAGCTTCTCTTTAAGCGTGGCCATGGCACGGAGAATCAAATCCGATCGGTCGTAGGTGGACACGATCTTCATTCCTTCCGGCAATGAGGGTTCTATTTCTTTGATCTTGGCCTTCACCCGATCAATGACGTTGAGGGCATTCTCACCGTAGCGCATAACGACGACACCCCCGACGACTTCTCCTTTGCCATCCAGTTCGGCCACACCCCGACGCATCTCCGGCCCGAGACTGATCGTGGCCACATCTTTTATAAGAATCGGCACGCCATTCCGGCCGACACCCACCGGGATGACCTCCAGATCTTCCAATGACCGGATGTATCCTCGTCCCCGCACCATATACTCGCGCTCACTCATCTCGATGGAACTCCCGCCCACGTCGTTGTTGCTCATCCGTATTGCTTGGGTCAGATGCGTGAAGGGGATGTTGAAGGCCAGCAGCTTGCTGGGATCGACATTCACCTGGTACTGTTTAACGAAACCGCCGATGGAAGCCACCTCGGCCACGCCAGGGACGGCCTGAAGCTGGTAGCGCAAGTACCAGTCCTGATAGGAACGAAGCTCGGAGAGATCATGATGGCCGCTCTCATCCACCAAAGCATATTCGTAAACCCATCCGACCCCCGTGGCATCGGGGCCAAGAATAGGGTTGACCCCTGCCGGGAGCTTTCCGGCGATTTTACTCATATATTCCAGGACACGGCTACGCGACCAATAGATGTCCGTCCCATCCTGAAAGACGACGTAGACATAGGAAAAGCCAAAGTCTGAAGCCCCGCGAACATATTTCACTTTCGGGGCTCCCAGCATGGAGGTCACGATCGGATAGGTGATCTGATCTTCGACGAGATTCGGGCTTCGCCCCGGCCACTCGGTGTAAAGAATCACCTGGACATCGGAGAGATCCGGGATGGCATCCAGTGGCGTTTTAGTCACGGCCCAGTAACCCCAGGCCGATAGGAAAAAGACGCCCAGCAGAACCATGAAGGGGTTTTTCGCGCTGTATTCAATGATGCGTTCAATCATCTCATTTCTCCATCCCCTTCATTCCGCCCATTTCCATTTCGCCCATTTTCCCCTGCTCCATCTTGATGCCGCCCATCCCGATCATTCCCATCATGCTGGTCGCGGCCATGAGTTTGCTCTCGGAATCAATCAGGAACGTTGCAGAAGTGACCACGGTTTCACCTGCCGTGAGTCCTTCCAACACAGGATAGAGCTGGCCCGCTTTATTTCCCAATTTAACTTCTCTGGGCTCATACATTCCCTGTCCTTTGTCTACGAAGACGAGTTTTCGGGTTCCAGAATCCAACACGGCTTCCTGGGGGATGGCCAACTTCTTCTCGTCTTTTGCCTTCATCTCCACATGGCCATACATTCCAGGTTTGAACCTGCCCTGGGGATTCGAAAACTCCATTCGAACCTTGACCGTGCGGGTCTCCGAATTGAGATAGGGGTAGAGATAGATCACGCGGCCACGGAACTCCTCACCGGGATAGGAGGTCAGCGTCACCGCGGCCTCCTGCCCCAACTTGACCGATGACACCTCATATTCATAGATATCGGCAGAGACCCAGACCGTTGAAAGATCGGCCATCTCATAGAGATTTATTTCTGGCGTGACATACATACCCTGAAGGACCATCTTCTTTGTGACCACGCCGTCAATCGGCGAGTACTGGGTGATCTCCATCTGGGGTTTCCCTCGCTCTTCCAATTCAGCGATCTGCTCTTCGGTCAGATTCCAAAGGAGCAGCCGATTTCTCGCCGACGCCACCTGAGCCTCGGCCCCGGTGCGAATATGCGCAACCGGGCTAGCCGTAACCCGCTCCAAGGTCCGTTTGGCCAGGAGGTATTCTCCCTGCGTGGAGACGAGGTCTGGACTATAGAGGGTGAAAAGCGGATCACCTTTTTTCACATATTTTCCGGTATAGTCCACCAAAAGATCCGTGATCCAGCCCGAGACCCGAAGATTAATCTGCCGGATTCGCCGTTCATCATAGTCTACAGTGCCCACCGTGCGGATCACGGTTTCAAGGGTCTGCTCTTTGACCTGTTCGGTCTTCACCCCGATCAACTGCCGCCGAGCGGGGGAAACCATCACGGCCGCCTGAGCAGAGAACTGATTCCCCATCCCTTCCATCTCCATCCCGGCCATGCCTTCCATTGGCCCGCCGGTCTGCGATGATGATGAGTGATGCAGATTTCGGAAATACCAACCGAGACCGACTATAACCAGAATTGCCAGAACCCCGCCCAGAAATATTGAAATGTTTTTGCGTTTCATCGCCGACTCCTTTTCGTATTATTTGTAGGGGCTCGCGTCGCTCGCTGGGTGAATATCTACTTTTTGAGTTCCTGCCCCACCGTGCGCTCCAGTTGCGCTACCGATTGCCAAAACCGGACCAGCGTACCGAAGTACTCGAGCTGCAAGTCCAGCAGTGTGCGCTCACTGTCGATGAGATTAAGAAAATCCACCTTGCCCGCCTGGTAGCCAATTCGGGCTGCCTCCAGCGACTGCTCGGCCTGGGGCAACACGCCGTTTTGATAGACTCCAATGAGCTGTTCTGCTGTCCTTACCTTGGTGAACAGATCCGTGAGTTCAAAGAGTGTCTGGCTGTGAATGACTGCCTGATCCGCACGGGCCCCGGCCTCCTCGGCCACGGCCTGACGGATGCGGGCATCGTATTTGCTTTTAAAGATCCAGGGGAGATTGATCTTGCCCACCGCTTCCCATTTATTCGGACCCGTATGCACATCCCAGTAGGAGACTTCGACCATAAAGTCGGGCAGATAATTCTTTCGTGCCAGAACCCTGGCCTGTTCGCTCTTTTCGATCATGAGCTTGGCTATCCTGAATTCCGGCCGTTTCTCAAGCGCTTGTTTCGTTAAATCTTCCAGCCTGAATGAAAAAGCGTGATAGACCAGATCCTCCACTCGTCCAAGCGCCGTTTCCGATGGGCGGTTCAGCAGCGAATTCGTCTCGGCGCGGGCGGAGACTTCCTCCTGCTCCAGCACCAGCAGGCTGTTGTGAAGTTTTGAAAGCTCCACCTGGGCCTTGAGCAGATCCTGCTGGGCAACCTGCCCGATGGAATATTTTTCATCCGCGATCCGAAGAAACTCCTCTAACAGCGTCTGATGCTCTCGGTGGAGTTCGATACTCTTCTGAATCAAGAAAAGCTGATCGTAGGCGACTTTAACGCGAGCCATTACCTCGCGCGCCTTGGCCAGGTAGTCCTGCTCAGCAGCTTCTGAAGCCTTGACGGCAATCTGTCCTTTCAACGACCGCTTGCCGGGAAAAGGGAAGCTCTGGCTGATTCCATACCAGGTCTCATCGGCATTGCCGATATTGAAGTTCGACGGAATCGCCCACTGAGTGATGGTTAATTGCGGATCCTCAAGGGATCCGGTCTGCGTTATCTCCTCTCGGGCGGCTTCCCAGCGTTGCCTGGCCGAGAGCAGCTCAGGATTATTGGCTAAAGCTTCTTGGAGTAACTCCGTGAGTTGAAGAAAATTTCCGGTTTGCGAGAATACCGGCAGCGACATTCCTCCAAGAATAACGATGACCGCAATGAAATAAGCGAGCAGCCGTCTCAACGAGACGGCCCATGGCGTCAGTTCAAGCATGGATAACTCCTTGTCGATTAAAATGCAGAAGACACCGTGTCTCGCCAAGCCTAATGGCGAACGGTAGATTCGTCAGGCAAGAGTAAGATCAGAGAAGAAGAGTGGAATGAAGAAGAAGGATTGAAACGGAATAAAGCGGCCGCGGGGAGTCCTCCGGTCGCCCGTCCCAAGGAACCTCAATGGGTGCGGCGGTCGTAAGGAAGTGAATGGCTAAAACCGGAATTGAAATCTGTTTCGGGGTGATCTTAAGAGCGGTTAAGGTGGATGCGGTTGCTGAAAGCAGGCAGCCGTCCTCAGTCTGGTTCTGGGAAGTCATCGCATCGCATGGAGTTGTTTGGCAGGGCAGGGGCGCATCGTCATTCATCGGCATGTGCATAGGCATGGAGGAATTCATCGCCATCGAACCGGCAGGGGTCATTGAAAATAGGCAGGCGTAGGCGTTCGCTGAAAAGAAGACAAAAAGCATGCACAGGATAAAGATGCTTTTGGGCGTTTTAGACAGCATCCGTTTGCTCCGATCGACGTGTCTACATAATAGACCGCTTCGCAATCCCTGTCAAGGTTGTTGACAAACGAATTCGGGCTGCCCTACAATGACCGCTCGTTCCAGTCATCGTTTCAACCCGAGTGGCATACCATCCATCTGACCGATCAGGAGCATCCGGAGGTTTTCATATGACCCAGCTTACCATCGAATCGGTGTTGAGAGAGCGCCGCGTCTTCAAACCTCGAGCCGCCTTCAGCCGATGGGCCCATGTCAAAAGTCTGAAGGAGTACAAAAAGCTCGCCCAGACGGCCGAATCCAAGCCGGAGGCCTTTTGGGCTAAGATCGCAGGCGAACTCCACTGGTTTAAAAAATGGAAAAAGGTTCTCCAATGGGAACCGCCGTTCGCCAAATGGTTCGTGGGCGGAAAGATCAACATCGCCTATAACTGCATCGACCGCCACCTCCAGACCTGGCGACGGAACAAGGCCGCGATCATCTGGGAAGGCGAGCCCGGCGACACTCGGATCCTGACCTTCCAGGAACTTCACCGCGAGGTCTGCAAGTTCGCCAATGTACTGAAGGGGATGGGCGTCCGAAGCGGCGATCGCGTCGCGATCTATATGCCGATGATCCCGGAGCTGCCGGTTGCGATGCTGGCCTGCGCCCGGATCGGGGCGACCCACAGCATCATTTTCGGCGGCTTCTCGGCCGAGGCCTTGAAAGACCGGATCAACGATGCCAAGGCCAAACTTGTCGTCACGGCGGACGGCAGCTACCGCAAGGGCGCGATCGTCCCGCTCAAAGAAAACGTGGACAAGGCGCTGGTCCAGACCCCCACGATCGAGAAGGTCGTGGTGGTCCGCCGCATCGGGATGGCCATTTCCATGGAGTCGAACCGCGATCATTGGTGGCACGACGTCATGAAAGAGAGCCCCGCCGTCTGCGAGGCCGAGCCGCTCGATTCGGAGCATCCGTTATTTATCCTGTACACCAGCGGCACGACCGGCAAACCCAAGGGCGTCGTTCATTCCACCGGCGGATACCTCGTTCAGACCTATATCAGCAGCAAGTGGGTCTTCGACTTGAAAGACGAAGACACCTACTGGTGCACCGCCGACATCGGCTGGGTCACCGGCCACAGTTATATCGTCTACGGAATCCTGGCCAACGGCATGACCTCCGTGATGTATGAAGGCGCCATTACACATCCGGGCCCCGACCGGATCTGGGAGATGATCGAAAAATACCGCGTGAACGTCTTCTACACCGCCCCGACCGCGATCCGCGCCCTGATGAAGCTCGGAAACCAGTGGCCCGAGAAGCATGATTTGAGCAGCCTTCGTCTACTGGGAACGGTCGGCGAGCCGATCAATCCCGAGGCCTGGATGTGGTACTACACCGTCATCGGAAAAGGCCGCTGCCCGGTCGTGGACACCTGGTGGCAGACCGAAACCGGGGCGATCCTGATCACGCCGTTGCCCGGCGCGACCCCGACCAAACCGGGATCGGCCACACTGCCCTTCCCGGGCATTTCGGCCGATGTCGTGGACAAGAGCGGCGCATCCGCCCCGCCGGATCAGGGCGGCTACCTGGTGATCAAAAGGCCATGGCCGGCCATGCTTCGGACGATCTACGGCGATCCGGAACGGTACAAATCCGAGTATTGGAGCTTCATCCCGGGTTGTTATTTTACCGGGGACGGCGCCCGCCGCGACAAAGACGGTTATTACTGGGTGATGGGCCGCGTGGACGACGTGATCAATGTCTCGGGTCATCGGCTGGGCACCATGGAGATCGAAAGCGCGCTGGTCAGCCATCCGACCGTGGCCGAGGCGGCCGTCGTCGGAAAACCGGACGATCTCAAAGGAACCGCCGTGTCGGCCTTTGTGACGCTGAAAACCGGGAATACCCCTTCGGACTCTTTGAAAGAGGAACTCCGCTCTCATGTCGTGAAGGAGATCGGAGCGATCGCCCGACCGGATGAGATCCGCTTCGCCGACAGCCTTCCCAAAACACGCAGCGGAAAGATCATGCGACGGCTGCTCCGGGATATCGCTTCCGGGAAGACGACCGTCGGCGACACCACCACGCTTGAGGATTATTCCGTCCTGACTAAACTGATGCAAGAGGAGGAGTAGGGGCGACCGGCCGGTCGCCCCTACCGTCACGAGGCTGCGCTTCCATGCTCGGTAACCGGTTAAACGGAA
>JACQCA010000089.1 GCA_016201865.1 Nitrospirota bacterium | reverse complement strand
CTCGATGTCCTTTAAAATCTCAAACTTCTGTTCGGGAGTGAAAATCCGCCGTACCTTCTTCTCCTCCATGTCGCCCTCCTCCTTGTGAGAACGACTCACTTTATATCTTAATTTTGTCTACATATCAAAAAAACAGGTCAATCGCCATGCCGGAAAAATGGGAAAGCTTTGTTGATAATCTTAAAGATACGACCGGCGTTCTTGCCAAGTCGGAATTGAGGACTTTAGTCTCTGTGGCAAAGACCGACTCGGATGAATTTATAAAAAAACAAGGCGTAAAGCTCGAACGATATCTCAATCAACTTGCGCTCGGGCAAATAACTCCTGAGCAGTTCAAAGGGTACATCGAAGATCTCCATAAGCTCACCGAAATGCAATCGTTGAAAATGCAGGTCGCCGCCAAGGCAAGCGCGCAGCGTTTGTGCAAGGGAATCGAGGACATGATTCTAAGCGGCCTGATGCGGTTGTTGTGATGTTGAAATATGACATTTATGCTCCCCACGTGTATGACGAAAATACTCCGCTCTTGCCTCGTGCGCGTATCGGATTTATGTCAAGCTGGCCATGCGGCGGCATGAGGAGCTGGGGCCGGCCGCTGCGGTAACGTTCACGGTGGAGTAGAACGATAAAGAAGTCTCAAATCCCCTCCCCCCGTTTCTTGACAGCCTGATCCGGAAAAGACTATGATACTCATTCTCGTGAGGGCTTTATGATGTCTGCTTTCCGACGGATCAGAGCGGTTGTTTTCACCCCGGCAATCGCGTTTTTGGCCGCTCTGATGCTTTCGATTCTCTCCGGTACAGATTCGCTCTTTCAGACCCGTCCCGTTCTGGCCGACGAATCAAAAGAAACGGCAGGGGCCGCCACGGTCGATGTCGCGACGTATGAAGGCGTGATCAATCCGGTCGCGGCCGAATATCTCGCGCAGGCGATCGCGGATGCCGCGAAGGACCATGCCCAGGCGTTGGTGATCCGGATGGACACGCCCGGCGGGCTTGACACCTCGATGCGCATGATCATCAAGGAGATCAGCGCCTCCGAGGTGCCGGTCATCGTTTATGTTTCCCCCGTCGGCGCGCGCGCGGCCTCGGCCGGCGTCTTCATCACGCTCTCGGCCCATATCGCGGCGATGTCCCCCGGCACGAATATCGGGGCGGCTCATCCTGTCGCCATGGGAGGCGGCGAGATGGATAAGGAAATGAAAAAGAAGGTCGAGAACGATGCGGCCGCCTATATCAAGTCGATCGCCGAAAAACACGGCCGAAATGTTCAGTGGGCCGAGGACGCGGTTCGGCAAAGCGTCTCGGCCACAGAGACCGAGGCCTTGAAATTGAAGATCATCGATTTTATTGCGGACGACCTGAACGCGCTGCTTGCGGCCGTGGACGGGCGGACGGTCGAAACCGCCACGGGCAAACATACCCTCCAGACGAAATTGGCCGTGCAGAAAAAGATCCCCATGACCAGACGGCTGAAGATTTTAAACGCGTTGAGCGATCCCAACATCGCCTACATCCTGATGCTTCTGGGCACCTACGGCCTGATCTTCGAGCTGTCCAGCCCGGGCGCGATCCTGCCCGGCGTGG
This sequence comes from Nitrospirota bacterium, assembly GCA_016201865.1. Classification (GTDB taxonomy): domain Bacteria; phylum Nitrospirota; class Nitrospiria; order JACQBZ01; family JACQBZ01; genus JACQCA01. Next base: position 17,481 of record JACQCA010000089.1, on the reverse strand, counting down.
TCGGCGTGATCTGCATCATACTGGCCTTTTATTCCTTTCAGACGCTTCCGATCAATTACGCCGGTCTGCTTTTGATTCTGGCCGCGATCATCATGTTCATCGCCGAGATCAAGGTGCCGAGCTACGGGCTGCTGACGGTCGGAGGGGTCATCTCGATGGTCCTGGGCTCGCTGATGCTGATCAAGACCGATATTCCCTCCCTGCAGATCTCCTTGTGGGTGATCCTTCCCACGGCGATCGCGACGGCCGGCTTTTTTGTTCTGGTGATCGGAATGGCCTGGAAAACTCACAAGCAAAAACCGGTTGCCGGCATCGAGGGCTTCATCGGCCTCTCCGGCATCGCCAGGACCGAGATCCATCCGAGAGGCCAGGTCCTGATCCAGGGCGAGCTCTGGGAAGCGATCAGCGACGAGCCGATCCGGGAGGGCGAGCCGGCCGAGGTGACCGGCGTCGAGGGATTAAAACTTCATGTCAAACGGCCACAAAAATCAAGCGGGGGACCATCATGACTCAGCTACTCTTCAGTCTGCCGGGCGTTATCATCGTCATTTTTCTGTTCCTGTTCATCTCGCTCAAGATCCTCAAGGAATACGAGCGCGGCGTCATCTTTCTGTTGGGACGGTTTCAGAAGGTGAAAGGGCCCGGCCTGATCATCGTCATCCCCGGGATCCAGAGCATGAACAAGGTGAGCCTCCGCACGATCGTGATGGATGTCCCGCCCCAGGACGTGATCACTCGGGACAATGTCTCGGTCAAGGTGAACGCCATCATCTATTTCCGCGTGATCGACACACAAAAGGCGATCATTCAGGTCGAGGACTATCTCTACGCCACCTCCCAGATCTCGCAGACGACGCTCCGGAGCATCCTGGGGCAGAGCCAGTTGGACGATCTGTTGTCCAAGCGGGAGGAGATCAACGCAAAGCTCCAGCAGGTGATCGATCAGCAGACCGAGCCCTGGGGCGTCAAGGTCTCGGCCGTCGAGGTCAAGAACCTGGACCTCCCGCAAGAGATGATCCGCGCGATCGCAAAGCAGGCCGAGGCCGAACGGACCCGGCGCGCGAAGGTGATCCATGCCGAGGGCGAGTTCCAGGCCGCGCAGAAACTGGCCGAGGCCGCGACGGTTTTGAGCCAGAATCCGGCCGCGATCCAGCTCCGTTATCTCCAAACCCTGACCGAGATCGCCGGGGACAAGAGCTCCACGACGATCTTCCCGGTCCCGATCGACCTCCTGGAACCTTTTTTCAAACGGCGTGAGCCTGGGAAGTAAAAGCAAGATGGAACAGGTCACGTTTATCGATCGAATCCGCACCTATCAACTCACGCCGGCGCAGATCCTTGTCACCGGCTACAGCGCGGTGATCCTGTTCGGCACGCTGCTGCTGCTGTTTCCGTTCGCCTCGGCCCCCGGCCGATCCGTCTCGGTGGTGGATGCGGCCTTCATGGCCACCTCGGCCATCAGCGTCACCGGACTGGTCACGAAGGACCTCGCAACCGACTTCAGTCTCTTCGGTCAGGGGGTCATCCTGCTGCTCATCCAGATCGGCGGACTCGGATATATGACCTCGGCCACCGTGCTGGCACTGGTCCTGGGGAAGCGGATCGGTCTCCGCGAGCGGCTGGTGATGCAGGAGGCATTGAACGTACTGACGCTTGAAGGCCTCATCCGCCTGACCCGCACCATTCTGGCGATCACTTTGACGGTTGAGGCGGTCGGCGCCGCGCTCCTGGCCTACGACTTCTCAAAAACATACCCCTGGCCCCGGGCAATCTATCACGGGGTATTTCATTCCGTGGCGGCCTTCAACAATGCCGGCTTCTCCACCTTTTCGAAAAACCTGATGGACTACCGCGGCGACATCCTTCTCACCATCGTCATCACGACGATGGTGATCACCGGCGGAATCGGCTTCATCGTTTACAGCGATATCTACAAGTACTTCAAGGGACAGGTTTACCGAATCTCGCTCCATACGAAACTGGCCGTCGTCGCCAGCCTCTGGCTGATCCTGATTCCGACACTCCTGTTCCTGCTGTTCGAGTCGACGAATCTGCAATCGCTGGGAGGGCTTCCGTTCGGCGAAAAGTTTCTTGCCTCTTATTTTCAAGTCGTCGTGACACGGACCGCGGGCTTCAACACACTGGACATCGGCGCCTTGAATTCCGTCACGCTGTACATGATGATCCTGCTGATGTTCGTCGGGGGCTCCCCGAGCGGGACGGCCGGCGGCATCAAGACCACCACCTTTGCCACGATGATCGTCGCCCTCTGGTCGACCATGAGGGGACAGGAAGATGCGACGGTTTTTCATCGCCGACTGACCCCGGAGACCGTGGCGCGGGCCTTTTTCCTGGCCATCCTGGCCTTCCTGCTGACGACCGGCATCACCCTTTTAATTTTATTGATCGAAAACAAGGTCTTTCTCAATACGCTCTTCGAGGTGATGTCCGCTTTCGGGACGGTCGGGCTTTCAATGGGGGACGGCGGTGTCCTCAGTTACTCCACCCTCTTCAGCGATTCCGGAAAGCTTCTGATTATTTTAATGATGTTCATCGGCCGGGTGGGCCCGCTGACGGTGGGCGCGGCGCTCGTCCGGCCGCGACAGCATCTCCGGTACCGTCTGCCGGAGGGAAAATGTCTGATTGGATAAAAGGAGGTTCTTTCTATGCGACAGGTGGCTGTGATCGGTCTGGGCCGTTTCGGATTCAATGTGGCCGAAACGTTGATCAAAAAGGGGTGCGAGGTTCTCGCCATTGATCGCGACGAGACCAAAATCGAGGCCGTGAGCGATTTCGCGACCTATGCCGTGGAATGCGATGCGGCCGATGAGAAGGCCCTCAAGGCGATCAGCGCGCAGAACGTGGATGCCGCCGTGGTCAGCATCGGCGAGAATATCGAGGCCAGCATACTGATCGTGATGGCCTTAAAAGATCTGGGGGTGAAGGAGATCATCGCCAAGGCCGTCACCCCCACGCACGGCAAGGTCCTGGAAAATTTGGGCGTCAGCCGGGTCGTCTATCCCGAACGGGACGCCGCGATCCGCCTGGCCCACAGCCTGATCGCGCCCAATGTCCTGGAATACCTGGAGCTGTCCCCCGGTTACAGCATCGCGGAGCTTCCGGTCCCGGCCGTCCTGGCCGGACAAACGCTGAAGGGGTCGCAACTCCGGACCCGGCACGGCATCAGCCTGATCGGGATACGGAAGAAGGTCACGAAGACGGTCAAAGGCGTCCCGCGGACCGAAGAGGTTTTCAACCTGAACCCGTCGGCCGATGACCGGCTGGAGTCGGGCGAGATCATGGTCGTGATCGGAACGGAAGAGAATCTCGACCGCTTGAGCAAACTCTGAGGACGGAAGAGAGATTTTGCTTTTTCCCGGAATCGGGTGTAAAATGAAGCATCGTTTAGTCAAGCCGGGGCAACCGAAGATGGGCAAGCCGCGCCGCAATCCGACAAAGCCGTCGCCGATAAAACCGCCGACCCCGGACCGAAAAATCGGCACGGCCCTTTCTCAAAAACTGTACGAGAAGATCGATCTCTTAAACACGCTCTCGGCCGCAATCAGCCAGTCTCCCCGTCTCACGGCTTCTTTGGAAGCCACACTGGAACGACTCTTAAAAATTACAGAGGCCGACATCGGCTCGATCCATCTTCTGGATCCCGCCACGCAGGATCTCGTCTTGAGCTCCAGCCGCGGCGTGACGCAGTCGTTCATCTACAACGAGCTTCGAATCCCCATGGGCGCCTGCCTTTGCGGACTGGCCGCCCGAATCGGAGAGGTCGTGATCTCGGATGATCTCTCGAAAGACGACCGCTTGAGCCGATCGGCCTGCCGCGACGAGCGTTTCGGCTCGATGATCAGCGTCCCGCTAAAGGCGCGCGAGAAGACGATGGGCATTTTAACACTCTATTCGAGACGTTCCCATGCCTTTTCCCATGCCAACCGGCAATTGCTGATCGCGATCAGCCATCATGTCGGCGCGGCGATCGAAAATTCACAGCTCTATTCCAAAACCAAAGAATCGGCTCTCATGGAAGAACGCTGGCTGATCTCGCAGGAACTTCACGACAACGTCGCGCAGTCGCTGGCCTACCTCAACATGCAGACCAAGTTGCTGGAAGACCGTTTACAGTCGGAACTGAAAAATCCCGCACTGGAGGAACTCCATCAGATTCGCCAGGTCATCCAGGACACCTATGAGGATGTCCGGAACATGCTGATCGATTTCCGCACCCAGATCAACGAGGACGAGTCGCTGGAGCCGGTTTTAAAAAAATATTGCGAGGACTTCAGCGCGCGGACCGGCATTCGGGCCGAATTCGTCGGCGATGACCCGCTGCCGCCCTTGGAATCTTCCGTCCGAACCCAGGTCTTTCGAATGATCCAGGAGTCCCTGTCGAATGTCCGAAAGCACGCACGGGCCGGGAAGGTCACCGTCACGGTGCACGGCGCGGATTCCGGAATCCGGATTGCGGTTTGCGACAACGGCAATGGTTTCGACCCTCACGCCGCCAACGATTCCGCCCAACAGCATGTCGGGTTGTCCATCATGAAAGAACGCGCCGCTCATCTCAACGGGACCGTGCGGATCTCGACCGCGCCCGGGCGCGGAACCGTGGTCGAGATTGATATTCCGCTGAGCCGCCCGAAGGATTAAATTCATGCCGCCCATCAAAGTTCTCGTCGTGGATGATCATACCCTTTTCCGGAAGGGGATCATCCATCTGCTTCAACAGCGGGATGGAATCGAAGTGGTGGGGGAGGCCAAAGACGGCCGGGAAGGCATTGCGCTCGCGAAGCAGCTGCTCCCGGATGTCATCCTGATGGATGTGCAGATGCCGGAATGCAACGGCATTGAGGCAACCGAGGCAATCCGTCAGGAGCTCCCGGACATCCGGATCATCATGCTGACCGTCTCGGAGCAGGACGAGGATCTCTTCTCGGCGATCAAGGCCGGCGCGCGGGGCTATCTCCTAAAAAGCGTCGAGCCGGACCATTTGCTGAAATCGATCGACCTCTTGATGAAGGGGGAGGCCGTGATCCCGCACAACATGGCCTCAAAGCTGCTCACCGAATTTTCGGCCATCGCCCATAAGCCCGCCGCCTCGGGTGACTCCTCCGGCGATTACCAACCGCTGACAAACCGGGAAAAGGAAATTCTGCAAACGCTATCCGGCGGCGCAAGCAACAAAGAGATCGGCAACACGCTCCATATCTCGGAGCACACCGTCAAGATCCATCTCAAAAATATCCTGAAGAAACTGCATATGAACAACCGCATCCAGGCCGCGATCTACGCCCATCAGCATGGCCTCGTCGCCGACGCGCCGAAGGCCGCCCCCCACACCCGCTCCGGCTCTTCCGGCCCCCGCCGGTAACTGCTCCGGCTCTCTGTTAATTTGTCTTGCCACATTAGGGTTTTTTGTTATATTCGGGACGACGCGGGTCCGGTCGGTGAGCGCCCCCGAGATCCCGTCGCGGATCAGACGGTCGATACAGGCCAGAAACGCGGCCAGCGTCTTGCCCGAGCCGGTGGGGGCCGCGATCAGCGTATCGCGGCCCTCGAGGATCGAGGGCCAGCCGAGCTGCTGCGCCTCGGTCGGCGCCGCAAACCGTTGACCGAACCATTTTGTGATGAGTGGATGAAACGATGAGAGGGACATGGGACGATTCGCATCCATGCGCCCATTGTCCAACGGCGGGGGTCTCTGGGTCAAGTCTCGACTGTGCGACGGTCGAGCCCGTCGCCGCGAGTGCGCGGGGGATATTGAAAAGGAAGTTCTTGTGAGATGCTATCAGACCCCTCAGGTCCAGTCAACCGCTCCCCCTTTCGGGGCGGTGGTTTAAAAACTAACGGAGTTGTGCTAAGATCCTCGAAAACCAGCAGAGGCAGGAATGAGATTGGATGAAGGACAGATAGAGGTTATGGATGATGCCATGGTGGAGATCCTCCGCTGTAAGGAGCCGTGGGAACGAATCGCCATCGGCATGAACCTCTGGATCGGCGCCTGCAATATGTTGACATCCCATTTGGCCTCAACCCATCCCGATTGGACCGAGGAGCAGACCCGACGAGAAGTCGCCCGAAGGATGTCGCATGGGGCCGCATGAACTCCTGCGGGCGGTGGTGAAGGTTCTGGAACGTTTGCGGATTCCGTACTTGGTAACGGGCTCCATCGCCTCCATGGCCTACGGCGAGCCCCGACTGACCAACGACATTGATATCGTGGCTGAGATTCGATCCGAGCGGATCAGCGATCTTCTTGCGGCATTTCCGGCCCCCGAGTACTACCTCAGCGAAGAGATGATTCGAGAGGCCGTCCGACGGTTCGGACAATTCAACATCATTCATCCGGCGTCCGGCTTAAAGGTTGACATCATCATCCGACGGGACACCCCCTTTGATCAGAGCCGCTTTTCGCGTAAAAAAAGACTGCGGCCGGCCAAGGACTACCAGGCCGACTTCGCCGCGCCGGAAGATGTGATTATCAAGAAAATGGAGTTTTATAAAGCAGGCGGCTCCGAAAAACATCTACGCGACATCACCGGCATCCTCAGAATCAGCGGCGATGAGGTAGATCGGGATTACATCGCCTCGTGGGCTGAACGACTGGGGGTCATGGAAATCTGGGATGCCATTCTCCGGCGACTGGAACACTGAGCCGCCGCGATTTCGCGGGGTGTTTTATTGACGTCAAAAAAGGTCCTGCCTCATTTTGCTCATTCAGCTTTGTCGTAATGTAAACGTTTCTGCACCAATTGTTCTATTTCACCTATTAATGGGGTGACCTCTTCTTTTATTTTCTTGTACGCTTCGGAAATAAACTTGCGCTCGTTAGCCTCTCTGCTAACCTCACTGTCTATGAGTGCGCTGTATAGCACTTCATCTGCCTTATTGAACCGGGTAGAAAGTTCAACGTTTAAGAAAATTCTGTTATTCACTATATAATTATGAAGGTCCCTTACGCTTTCTTGGGCTGCGCTCAATTTGTGCCAGAATATTGCCTCAGTGTAATATTTAAATTTATCAGGAGCTGCGAGTAATTCCTGCTTCTGGGAATCAAGCAACACCGAACTCTTTAGAAACTCATTAAGCTGTTCCCCTGTCATTCGATTTATATCAGGGCACCGCTGAAATGGTGAAGTGACAGAGGCCACATGTCCTAATGCATTTTGGAGTTTTTGCCACGCAGTTGGTAGTACTTCAAATTCTTTCTCGTGGATTTTAGTAATTCTATCGAAAAGGGCATTGATCTTGTATTTAAAATTCTCGAGTTCTTGATTTTGTGCATGCTTATAGGCCTCTAATCTTTTGGCAAACCACCCTTCGATCCATCTCTTCCCCAACCAGACAAAGATGTAATATGCAATAACCGCTGCACCACCGCCAACCAGTAAAATATCGTAAATAAATTGGAGAATAATTTCCTTCGTGATTGCCATATTATTCCTTTATCTCTAGTTCTAAAGACGCCATGTTCTTGTGCATCTTAACGTCAAACTACTTACACTCTCAGATCTGTCGTTCATAATTCAGTTTTGCCATGAACATATTTTGAATTTTTCCTATCTGTGTCGTTGGGAAAGCACCAATGATGAAAATCAAAATAGGCCAGAGCAAAGCAAATGCTGCACCAGTTTTCTCATCGTGTAAATACAGATAAGTGGCAACCAATGGACACGTTAGCCACTTTAGTCGTACGATGATTGCACCTATATAAGCCGCCTTAACACTCACGAAGCGATATCGGACGCAGCCCGCCCACAAAAGATTGACGACGACAGTGCCGACAACCACTGATTTCCAGTTAAAGAACAAAAGAAAGATGGGCGATAGTGGTTGCGAGAGGAAGATCGGCCATCGTCCCCATTCGACGGCTCTGAGCCAACTCCACGTGAGATTATCTTCGTCTGAGTGTTCAGCGGGATTCCATGTAATCATGGTCTCCACCATATATGCTTAACGTTCTAAGTTGCGCCGCCGCGAGTTCTCGGAGGGTTCAACCGATTTACCTTTCCTCTATACTCCTCATCCCCCGCCGAGTCAACCGAGCATCATTCCCTTGACGAAGACGCCGGATCGAAATGCGCCCGGGCGGTTTTGATGGCGCGGGCGGGTCTGCTTCTTAAAACGCTTTCAAAGGCCTTCGACCTATGGTATACTTTTTGCGATCGAGGAGAAATGCCATGCCTAAACTGACCCATCCCCATATTACCGTTGATCCGAAGATCTGCGGCGGCAGCCCCATCATCGCCGGGACCCGGTTTCCCGTACGATCGGTGGTGATCTATGTCCTCCGCCACGGGCTAACGCCTGAAGAACTTGCCTCCAAGTTCTCCGGTCTCACGCTGGCCCAAATCCATGATGCGCTCGCCTATTATTACGATAACCGAGAAGAAATTGAAAGAGAAATTTCAGAGAACACGGAGAACGAGGTGCGTCGGCGCGCTTCAAAAACATCCTGACCCGATTGCTCCGTCCATGCTTTGATCCACCCCAATTCTGCCTGCGATGGCGATAAAACTCTATTCATCTTCCCTTCCGGGAACTGCTTCGACGAACCCTCTTGCTTCTTCATAAACATTCTCAGGATAACCTGAGCGATAAACTCCTCTGGCTACAAGATTATAAAAAACCCGAATCATTTACCGTTTAATCAGCACTCTCCTTATCTTCGCGTTCATCCAACGATATCTCCCCACGGATTTGCCACAACCGCCTTGTTTATCTTATGATGAAGGTGAAGACCACATTTTCCGCGGAGCCGTTCAAGATGGAAACCAAAACGATGGATTTATCCCAACTCAAGATCGAGCGGAAAGACGACGGAGATCGGCCGGGCGGGCGGAAAGGACCCGGCAGGACGGGGTGGATTGCGATCGCCTTCACCCTGGTCGTGGCCGCCGTATTCGCATCCCGTTTTCTCGCCTCCCCGCCGGTGACGGTCGAGGTGACAACGGTCTCTTCCATCAATCCGGATCAGGCGACCGCGATACTGAACGCCACCGGCTATGCCGTCGCACAGCGGCGGGCGGCGGTCGCCTCCAAAGGGACCGGCCGTCTAGTGGAATTAAATGTGCGGGAAGGCGACCGTGTTAAAAAAGGAGATGTCATCGGACGTCTGGAGAGCGCCGACATGGCCGCCGCGCTCGCACGCGCGCAGGCCAATCGGAACGTGGCCGAGTCGGCGCTGGATCAGGCCGAGGCCGAGGCGACCGAGGCGACTCTTTCCTACGAACGGAAAAAAAGCCTCGTTGCATCCGGCATGATTCCCAAAGCTGATTTCGAATCGGCCGAGGCCCGGTACCGTCGTGCCGTTGCGGTCGTCGCTTCCGGCAAGGCCGGCGTGAAGGCGGCCGAGGCCGCGGTGCGGTCGGCCGAGGTGGATGTGGAAAATACGATCATCCGCGCGCCGTTCGATGGAACGGTTTTGACCAAGAATGCCGATGTGGGCGAGGTGGTCGCCCCGTTTGGTTCCTCCGCCTCGGCGAAGGCGGCCGTCGTCACGATGGCCGATATGGACTCCCTCCAGGTCGAGGCGGACGTTTCGGAATCGAACATCGAGAAGATTCGCGTCGGCCAGCGCTGCGAGATCACCCTCGACGCCTACCCGGAAACGAAATACGACGGGGTGGTCGAGGCCGTCGTGCCCACGGTTGACCGGGCCAAGGCCACCGTACTGACCAAGATCCGGTTCGTCAACCGGGACGACCGCGTACTGCCCGAGATGAGCGCGCGCGTGGCCTTTCTGTCCGAGCCGGCCGGCGTTGCGAATCAGAAGCCGGTCGTCGCGGTTCCGCCGTCGGCGGTCGTCACGCGCGGCGAACGAAAAGTCGTCTTCATCGTTCGGGGCGTTCGTGCGGAGGAGAGGCCGGTCGAAGCGGGAGGCACAGTCGGCGGATTCGTCGAGATCAAAAGCGGTCTTAAGTCCGGCGAGCGCGTCGTCGTCAATCCACCCGAGGGGCTTCAAAACGGCGACCGGGTCCGGATCAAAACCCCGTAAGGATCGCCTCATGCCCGCACCCCTGATTGAGATCAACGAGGTTTATAAATCCTACCGTCGGGAGCATCTCGAGATTCCGGTCCTTGAGAAGATCTCGCTCACGGTGGCGGCGGGAGAATTTTTGGCCCTCATGGGCCCGTCCGGCTCCGGAAAGACGACGCTTCTCAACCTGATCGCCGGCATCGACCGTCCCGACCGCGGGACGATCCGCATCGGCGGAATCGAGATCGGCTCGCTGGGCGAGTCCGACCTGGCCCGCTGGAGGTCCCGCCATATCGGATTCATCTTCCAGCTTTATAATCTGATCCCGGTGCTCACGGCCGTCGAAAATGTGGAGCTGCCGTTGTTGCTGACGCCGCTTTCCAAGAAGCAACGCCGGGAGCATGCCGAACTGGCCTTGAACGTGGTCGGGCTTTCGGACCGGATGCGTCACTATCCCCGGCAGCTGTCCGGCGGCCAGGAGCAGCGGGTCGGGATCGCGCGCGCGATCGTGACCGATCCCACGCTGCTGGTAGCGGACGAGCCGACGGGCGATTTGGACAAGACCTCGGCGCGGGATGTCATGGACCTGTTGAGTCGGCTGAACAAAGACTTTTCCAAGACGATTGTGATGGTGACCCACGACCCCCGGGCCGCGGAGCAGGCCCGAACCGTGAGGCATTTGGATAAGGGAACCTTGATTTGACGTCATGCCGCTCATAAACCTTGTCTTCAAAAACATCTTCCGCCACAAGCTCCGGACGGTCCTGACCGTCATCGGGATCGCGATCGCGATCCTCGCCTTCGGCACGATCCGGACCGTGATCGCGATGTGGTATTCCGGCGTCGAGGCCTCCTCCCCGAACCGCTTGATCACACGGAACGCCATTTCCCTCATCTTCCCGCTTCCGATCGCCTACCGGAACGCGATCACGGCCGTCCCGGGCGTGTCCGAGGTTTCGTATGCCCAGTGGTTCGGTGGGATCTACATTGATGAGAAACATTCCCAGTTCCCGCAGATCGCGGTGGACGCGGCCACCTGGTTCAACGTGACCCCGGAAAACCGGATCTCGGAGGCCGAGAAGGCCGTCTTCCTGAGGGAGCGGAACGCCGCCGTCGTGGGCGTTCAGATCGCACGGCGCTTCGGCTGGAAAATCGGGGACAGCGTCCGGATGCGGAGCATGATCTTCCCCGGAGACTGGGATTTCGTAGTCCGTGGAATCTATACCGGGGCCCAAAAATCGACCGATGAAACCCTCTTCTTTTTTCAGTGGCAGTATCTGGACGAACAGCTTCGGAAGCTCGAACCCTGGCGCGCGGGGAATGTCGGCTGGTACGTGGTGAAGATCGCCGACCCGGACCGTGCGGCCTCGATCAGCGGGGCGATCGATCATCGGTTTAAAAATTCGCTGGCCGAGACACGCACCGAGACGGAGCAGGCCTTCGTGCAGGGGTTTATCTCGATGAGCGATACAATCCTGATCGCGCTGCGTATCATCTCGATCGTGATCATCGGCGTCATCCTGGCGGTGCTGTCCAATACCATGGCGATGACGGCACGCGAACGTCTCTCGGAATATGCGGTGTTCAAAACGCTCGGTTTTGAGGCGCGACATCTCGTTCTCCTGATCGCCGGGGAGTCGGTCTTGATCGCGCTGATCGGCGGGGCGGTTGGAATTCTCATGATCGGCCCGACCGTGGACGGCTTCGGGGCCGTGATGACCAGCACCGTGGGGGCGATGTTTCCGATCGTCGGGGTCAGCGCGGTCACACGGACGGTCAGCCTGCTGATGGCCCTCGGCGTCGGCCTGGCCGCGGCGATCTTTCCAGCCTGGCGGGCCGCAACGCTGAGAATCGTGCAGGGATTGAGACGAGTTGGATGATGATTGCCATTCCGATCAGCTACAGCCTTCGAAATCTCTGGACCCGACGGTTGACTACCGTCCTTACGGCCGGCGGGATCGCGCTCGTGATCTTCGTCTTCTCGGCCGTTCTGATGCTGGCCTATGGTCTCGAGAAGACGCTTGTGGCGACCGGCTCGGACGACAACGCGATCGTGATCCGGAAGGGGTCGCAGTCCGAGATGATGAGCCTCATCGACCGAACCGCGGCGAACGTCATTCGATCCCAGCCCGAGATCGCAGCCGATCCGGATGGCAAGCCGCGGGCCGCCGCCGAGGCGATCGTCTTGATCAGCATGCCGAAGCGGGGGACGGGCCAGGAGGCTCATGTCCAGACACGGGGCATCGCCCCCGAATCGCTCGCGATGCGTCCGCAGGTGAAGCTTTTGGCCGGCCGTCTCTTCCGGCCGGGGCTGTCGGAGGTGATCGTCGGTGCGGCGGCCGAGCGGCGATTCGAGGGAATCGGCCTGGGCCGGACGATACGGTTCGCGATGCGGGACTGGACGGTCGTCGGTGTCTTCGCGGCGGAGGGGTCCGGCTTCGAGTCCGAAATCTGGCTCGATTCCGACCAGTTGCTCCAGGCCTTCCGCCGCCCGGTCTTCTCGTCCATGACCGTCCGGCTTTCAAGCCCGTCCGGTTTTCCCCCGCTGAAGCTTCGGCTGGAGGGAGATCCGCGTTTTAATCTGGAGGTGAAACGGGAAAAGGCGTTTTATGCCGATCAGTCGGCGATGATGGCCGGCTTCATCCGTGTCCTGGGCCTCTTCGTCACGGTGATCTTCAGCCTCGGGGCGATGATCGGCGCGATGATCACGATGTACGCCGCCGTCGCGAACCGCACGACCGAGATCGGGACGCTTCGCGCGCTGGGTTTTCCCCGGCGAAGCATACTCCTGGCCTTTCTGATCGAATCGCTTTTTCTCTCTCTTCTGGGAGGAGGCGCGGGCCTCGTCCTCGCCTCGCTCCTTCAAAACATGACCGTCTCGACCACCAACTTCGCCACCTTCTCCGAACTGGCCTTCCGTTTCGCGCTCTCTCCGGCGATCGCGCTGGAGTCGCTCGCCTTCGCCCTCGTCATGGGATTCCTGGGCGGCTTCCTTCCCGCGGTGCGCGCCGCACGGCAGAACATCCTCCAATCGCTTCGCGCCGTATAGCTCCGCTTGAGTCCGACCTGCCATACACCTTGACACAAGAACAAGTGGGGACTTATGCCAATAAGATACGGTAACAGAAAGGAGGAACCCCATGAATCGAGTTCTCGAATGGGTATCCCAAAAGGAATCGAAAAACGGACTCGAGACAGCCGAGACCCGAGCCCTCGCATCGTCCCATGATTCGGACGACCGGCTCCTGGATGCTTACTCGAAATCCGTCATCGCAGCGGCCGAGGCGGTCAGCCCGTCCGTCGTCAATATCGAGGTTCATCAAACGACGAGAGGCAGGGCGCTCATCGATCCCCGCCGTCCCCGCGAAGCCCGCGGCACCGGATCCGGCTTCATCTTTACGAAGGACGGCCTGATCATGACGAACAGCCACGTTGTGCACGGGGCGGCCGAAATCGAGGTGACGATCTCGGACGGACGACGGTTCCAGGCCGATATCGTTGGCGACGATCCGGAAACGGATCTGGCCGTGATTCGGATCTCGGCGACGAATCTGACGCCCGCGCTTCTCGGCGATTCCAAAACAATCAAAGCGGGCCAATTGGCGATCGCCATCGGCAACCCCTACGGTTTCCAGACGACCGTCACGGCCGGCGTGGTGAGCGCGCTGGGCCGCTCGCTCCGGTCGCGGACGGGCCGGCTGATCGACAACGTGATCCAGACCGACGCCGCGCTGAACCCGGGGAATTCCGGCGGGCCGCTCGTGAATTCCCGCGGCGAGGTGATCGGGGTGAATTCGGCCATGATCATGGGCGCGCAGGGGATCTGCTTTGCGATCGCGATCGACACCGCGAAATTCGTCGCGGCCCGGTTGATCAAGGACGGCCGGATCCGGCGGGGCTACATCGGCGTCGCCGGACAGAACGTTCCGCTTCATCGACGGCTGGTACGATTCCATGATCTGCCGGTCGAGAGCGGCGTGCTCGTCGTCTCGATCGAGCCGAACAGCCCGGCACAGAAGGCCGGCCTGCTGGAGGGCGATCTGATCATCGGTTACGACCGCCAACCGATTGCCGGGATTGACGACCTGCATCGGGTGCTGACCGAAAATGCGGTCGGAGTGACGGCGACCTTGACGATCGTCCGGCGGACCGAAAAGATCTCGCTCGATATCGTGCCGGAAGAATCAAAATCTGAAACGGAGCCGTGACGCGCTGGTTTGAGCATTGCGGTTGCGAAGTCGGGGTGGAATATGGATGTGGTTTTCCAGTTCCTGATACGACACGGAGGCCTGGTCCTTTTCGGGGCGGTGTTCGCGGAGCAGATCGGCCTACCGTTGCCGGCGATCCCCTTTCTGCTGGCGGCCGGCGCGCTGGCCGGCGTTGGGAAAATGAGCCCGGCCGCGGCCGTCGGCCTTTCGGTCATCGCCTGCCTCATCGGAGACCAGATCTGGTATGAACTCGGCCGAAACCGCGGACGGCAGGTCTTGAATGTTCTCTGCCGCATCTCGCTCGAGCCGGACTCCTGCGTCCGCCGCACCGAAAACTTCTTCGTCCGACACGGCGCGCGCTCCCTTCTGATCGTCAAGTTCATACCGGGATTGAGCACCCTCGCGCCGGCATTGGCGGGTCTGTTCAAGATCGGCATTCCGCGATTTCTGTTTTACAACAGTCTCGGAGCGCTGATCTGGACGGCATGCTTCGTGGGCTTTGGATACCTTTTCAGCAACCAACTGGAGCATATCGCGTTGCAAGCCGCCCAACTTGGAGCCTCCCTCGCGCTGCTTCTGGTCGGAAGTCTCGTGGGGTATGTCGTGTATAAATACATACACCGCCAACGCCTTCTGCGTGAGTTGCGAATCGCGCGGATCACCGTGGACGAGCTCAAGCAGATGATGGACGCTGGCGAAAAGGTGACGATCGTTGATCTGCGCCAGCCGCTGGACATCGAAGCCGCGCCCTATGTGATCCCCGGGGCTCTCCGAATGTCCGTCGAAGAGTTGGAGCATCGCCATCACGAAATCGACCGGGATCGGGACGTGATCCTCTACTGTGCCTGTCCCAACGAGGTGACCAGCGCCCGCATGGCGCTTCTGCTGCGGAAAAAAGGAATCGCTAAAGTCCGACCGCTGGCCGGCGGCGTCGAGGCCTGGCGCGAGCGCAATTATCCGGTGGAGGAGCAGACGGTTTTGCAAAGCGTAATGCGGTAGTTGCTTATAAGGTCTGTTTGGGCTTATCATTTTGATCTTCCCTTGGAAAGGCTCATTGATCTGGAACAAACGCTAAAGCCGGTTTGACCCGATGAACAATGCTCCTCTTATACCATCCAAAAGAAAGGAGATCGACCATGTCCACTCGCACTGATTCGAATAACGCGTCCGGACTCATCATAGCTCTCATTGCATTGACGGCCATGTTGTTCGCGGGAAACGCGACGGCTGCCGGTTCAAAGCTGGCGGAATACGAAGCTGCGGAGAAGACCGTCAATGCTCACATCGTGACCTTCGACACCCTGGACTTCGACGTCTTCACCCACCAGAAATGGGACCGGCTGCACGAGAGCCATTCCAAAGACATCATCGTGCACTGGCCCGACGGGCATCAGACCCGCGGCATCGACAAGCACATCGAGGATCTGAAAGCCA
Organism: Nitrospirota bacterium; assembly: GCA_016201865.1. GTDB lineage: Bacteria > Nitrospirota > Nitrospiria > JACQBZ01 > JACQBZ01 > JACQCA01. Next base: position 1,851 of record JACQCA010000089.1, on the reverse strand, counting down.
TGTTCATCTACGCCCCGGACACCCGCATCGAGGTCCATCCGGTCAAGTTCGGCTCGGGCGAGTGGACGAGCGTGATCGGGGTGATGGAGGGAACCTTCACGAAGCCCATGCCCACGGCCGATGGAAAGATGATTTCACCCACGGGGAAGCCGTTCAAGCTGGAGATGGCCACCATCGGACATTGGAAGGGCGGCGTGATGGATGAAGAGTATCTGTTCTGGGACAATCTCACGTTCATGAAACAGATCGGGCTCGCGCAGTAGCGAGAAGAAGAACAATTTACAGGAAAATTGTATGAACCTTTGAGACAAGTCAGTTTTGATTTTGTTCAGTGAGGATGAGAGTGAAAGGAGATTGCCATGAAGTCATTGCATAGAAAGATCGAAACGATCATCGAGCCGGAACCGGTCGTGGAAGGCGCGGGCGTCCGGCTCAAGCGAAGCATCGCGACGCGAAGGCTGAACTACCTTGACCCCTTCTTGTTGCTGGACCATTTCGCGTCGGACAATCCACGCGATTACGAGGCCGGATTCCCGCTGCATCCCCACCGAGGGATCGAAACGGTGACGTACATGCTGAAGGGGGAAGTGCATCACCGGGATACCCTCGGCAATTCCGGAAGCATCGGGGCCGGGGACGTTCAGTGGATGACGGCCGGACGCGGCATCATGCACGAGGAGATGCCGCAGGTGCGTCCGGAGGGGATCGCCGGATTCCAGCTCTGGGTCAATCTGCCGGCAAAGCTCAAGATGACCCCGCCGCGCTACCAGGATATCCGGGCCCGCGAGATTCCTGAAATCAAACATGACGACGGGGCGAGGATCCGGGTAATCACCGGAACCGTGGAGGGGACCCGGGGTCCCGTGACCGAAATTGCCGCCAATCCCATCTACCTGGATGTATTCGTTCCCGCTCATGCCTTTTTCCGCCAGCCGATCGAGCAGGGCCATACCGCGTTTGCCTATGTTTTTGAAGGCGAGGCAAAATTTGCCGGCGATGATAAAGAAGATGGAAGCATAATTTCGCACCCAAGACTTGTCGTGTTGGGTGACGGCGATTATCTGAAGGTGACCGCGAGCGAGACCCCGGTTCGATTCCTGCTGGTTTCGGGGAAGCCGCTGCACGAGCCCATCGCGCGGTATGGCCCGTTCGTGATGAACACCCAAGAGGAGATCAAGCAAACGCTGCGCGAGCTCCGAATGGGAACATTCGTCACCACGTGAGTCGGGGTTGATCGGGATGCCAACCCCGATTTAAGAATTCGCGAAGTCGTTCGCGGCCGCCTATCGCGGATAGATCTTTTTAAAGGGTTTGTTCCAGACCCGCCGGTAATACGGACCGGCTACCTTGATTACCTTGCCGCGTGTTTGCAGAGATGGATCAAGACGTTTTAAGAGATTTCAGGTAGGAAAGGGCGTGGGTCGCGGCGTTTTCAAAAGGGGCCTTCTCCCTTTTCACCTTCGACACCAGCAGCCCTCCTTGCTGGATGACGAAACAAAAATCGGCCAGGGTGTCGGGATCCACAGAAGACGGAAGCTCTCCCTTCGCTTTTAGGGTGCTGAAGAAGCGTGACAGGGACTGGCGCATCCATTCAAAAATCAAACGGACATCCTGTCGCAGCAATTCTTGATCGTGAGAAAGGTCGTTGCCGATCGTCCCGACGGGGCATCCCCGCTCGCAGTGGATGGATTCCTGGAATGCAACAAAAAACCGAAACCAGTTTTCCAAATCCTCCCAGGACTCGATCGTGTGTTTTCCCGGCAGCTTGTTATTCTTCAGCAATTCGTAGAAATGCTGCAAGACCGCATGCACAACGCCGTCTTTGCTTTTGAAGTAATAATAAAACTGGCT
>JACQCA010000077.1 GCA_016201865.1 Nitrospirota bacterium | reverse complement strand
CTTGCCTTGATCGTACGAGTACTCTTTATAGCGGGCCATGGCTCCTCCCTCTCTCATTTATATACCTGCTCTTTTACAGCATATTAACGAAAAAAGAAAGAACATTGCGACGCGTTTAAGGTTTTTCTACAGCCTCAACGGTTCCGGAGATGGTACCGACCGAGAAGCACGGGGAACCGCTGATTGACACAGATCCGCTCACATTAGAACCATTCTGGGTGACAGAAAATGTTAAATTGCCGCCAGATCCATTTTGGCTGAGCCATGTGCCGGACCAAGCACCTGTGATATCGACAGTAGGGGGTGCCGGACTACTGCTACCATCGCTGTCGTTATTCCTACAAGAGGAGAGAGTTATGATTAGTGCAACAACAAGAGCGAACAAAGGTAATCGTTTCATGAGTTGGCTCCGTTTTTTAAATTTGTCGTTGAAAAAAGGGTAAGGGCGCATTTTTGGAAAGCCTTTTTCTTTCCATCATCCCGGCCCGTTTAGTCCATGGGGAAACGGCCGCGCGGGGATTGGTGTATGGGATGGTATTCTAACGGTATCGAGGGAAATCGTCAATGGTCCGTAGGGGCGCACGGCCGTGCGCCCCTACAATAATCCCGCGATCAGCCCGGCGGCCGGTTGCACCCTTTGGGGCGGTGTGTTAGACTCTAAATCGTATGGGAACGACCGATCGTCATATCCATCTCATCGCGATCTGCGGGACCGGGATGGCCGCGCTGGCCGGGATGCTCAAGGCGGCGGGCTATCGCGTGACCGGCTCGGACGCGAATGTCTATCCGCCCATGAGCACGATGCTGGAGCGGCAGGGAATTTCGTATCGAGTCGGATTTCGCCCTGAGAATATCGAGCCCGACACGGATCTGGTCGTGATCGGCAATGCCGTCTCGAAAACGAATCCCGAAGTTCTTGCCGTTCTGGAACGCGGCCTCCCGTATCGCTCCTTTCCACAAGCCCTCGCCGAATTTTTCCTGGACGGCCGCGTCCCGATCGTCGTGGCCGGGACGCACGGCAAGACGACGACCGCGGCGCTCGCGGCCTGGGTCTTGGACTGCGCCGGGCTTTCCCCCGGGTTTCTGATCGGCGGCTGGGTCAAAAATTTCGACGCAAACAGCCGCCCCGGCACCGGGCGCTATTTCGTGGTGGAAGGGGATGAATACGACACGGCCTTCTTCGACAAGGGTCCCAAATTTCTTCATTACCGCCCGCATGCCGCCATCCTGACCTCCATCGAGTTCGATCACGGGGATATCTACAACAGCCTGGACGAGATCAAGGCGGCCTTCCGAACGTTTGTCCGCCTGATCCCGTCGGATGGAATGCTGTTGGCGGCAGAGGGCGACCCGAATGTGCAAGAAGTGATCCGGGAAGCCTCCTGTGATACGTCCACCTACGGTCTGAATTCCTCGGGCCGATGGCATGCCGAAGAAATAAGGTTTGATACGAAAGGCGTTTCCTTTCGCGTGATGAAGGATCGAACCGATCTGGGCCGGTTCCGCAGTCCGCTGGTCGGGAAGCACAATCTCAACAACGCCGTCGCTGTGATCGGGTTGGCCTTCAGCCTGGGCCTGTCGGCCGATGCGATCCAAAAAGGGATCGAGAGCTTCCATGGCGTTAAGCGGCGCCAAGAGGTGGCGGGAGAGGTCAACGGCATCATCGTCATGGATGATTTTGCACATCATCCCACCGCGATCCGGGAGACCCTGGCCGGGCTCCGGTTGCAATACCCCGGTCGCCGAATCTGGGCGATCTTTGAGCCGCGCTCGGCCACTAGCCGAAGAAACGTCTTCCAACGCGAATTTCCGTCGTCGTTTGAGCCGGCCGACCGGATCGTGATCGCCGGCCTGTTTGCACCGGAGAAGATCCCGGCGGAGCAACGCCTCGATCCCAAGCGGGTGGCGGAGGATCTCCGGGTTCTTGGAAAAGAGGCCGCGTTTATCCCGACGGCGGATGAGATCGTTCGGACAGTTTCGCCTCAATTGAAGTCCGGCGATCTGGTCTGCGTGATGTCGAGCGGCGGATTTGACGGGATCCATGGAAAACTTCTGAAGGCCTTAGCAGGCCCGCCGCTCCGGCAGGCAGGCTGAATGTCCAAGGCCGTTTTGACAGCATTGAACGCCGCCGTGAGTCAGGGTGTCTTTCCGGGAGCCGTCCTCTTGGCGGCCTGCCGCGGCGAGGTTCGCTTTCATGAAGCGGTCGGTTTCGCGGCGCTCCGACCCCGAAAAATCCGGATGACGCGTTCCACGATCTTCGACCTGGCCTCGTTGACTAAACCGGTGGCCACAACCACGGCCGTGATGCGTCTGATCGATCAAGGGGCGCTGCACTTGGATGATCCGGTGTGTCGTTGGATTCCGGAATTTTCGGGCGGCGGGAAGGATCAGGCAACGGTCCGTCATCTCCTCAATCACTCCTCCGGGCTGCGGGGCTGGGAGCCGATTTATAAAAAGGTGATCGAGGAGGCTCGGGGGCGAAGCGGCTTTGCAGGAAGCCCGGCCGCCAAACAATTCATCCTGGATCGAATCCACCGCAGCCGGCTCGTCTATCCATCGGGGACGAAAAGTCTCTACAGTGATCTGGGATTCATTCTGCTGGGGGAACTGGTCGAGCGCCTGAGCGGCTTTTCCCTGGATCGTTTCTGTCAAAGAGAGATTTTTCGTCCGCTGGGCATGAAACAGACCTTTTATATCAACGTCCGGCGCAAGCGTCGCGGCCGATTCGCGGCCACGGAGCGGAGCGATTGGCGTAAAAAAATCGCGGCGGGCGAAGTCCATGACGATCATGCCTATTGCATGGGGGGCGTGGCCGGCCATGCCGGTCTGTTCGGCACGGCGACGGATCTGAATCGGTTCACCCGGGTCATGCTGGAATCGGTTCACGGCCGCGGCCGTTTTATTCCGCAAAAAATCGTGGAGGCCTTCGTGACGCGTCAGACGACGCCGGGCTCCAGTTGGGCCTTGGGATGGGATACGCCGTCCGGGTCTCTCCGGTCGCCGTCCTCCTCCGGAAGATTTTTCTCCCCGCGCTCCTTCGGCCATTTGGGATATACCGGCACGTCGCTCTGGCTCGATCCGGAACAGGACCTGGTTGTTGTGTTGCTGACCAACCGGGTGCATCCCACCAGCCGTAATATCAAGATCCGGAAGTTCCGGCCGTTCATTCATGATCTGGTTTTTCAGGAGTATATCGGGAGCGTTCGTTCATGATCAAACCTGAGGCATTGAGGCCGGGCGGCACCATCGGGGTCGTCGCGCCGGCCGGGTCGGTCGATTCGACGGACTTGGCGCGGGGGGTGGACCGGTTAAAGGGCATGGGCTTCCGTGCGGTTCTCGGAGAGTCCGTGACAAGACAGTTTCGATATCTGTCGGGGTCGGATCGCGAGCGGGCGGCGGATCTCAATCGGATGTTTTCGGATCCCGAAATCGCGGCCATCGTCTGCGCCCGCGGCGGATACGGCACGGCGAGGATCATCCCGTATTTGGATGACAACGCGATCGCGCAGCATCCGAAGATCCTGGTCGGAAGCAGCGACGTCACCCTGCTGCTCAATCATCTCCGACAGCGTTTCGGGTTGGTCACGTTTCACGGTCCGATGGTGGCGCCGAATTTCGGCAAGCAGCCGTCCGCACTGACCGATACGTGGTTTCGGAAAATCTTGGTGGAGGCCCGGGGAGAAGGTCCGATCGCGGTGGACGGCGCAAAAGGATTAAGGGGCGGTCAGGCGCAAGGCCCGCTCGTCGGCGGATGTCTGACGATGCTCTGCAGCACCCTCGGCACGCCCTACGAGATTCAGACCGACGAGAGCATCCTCCTGCTGGAGGACATCGACGAGGCGCCGTATCGGGTCGACCGGATGCTGACGCAGCTCAAGGCGGCGTCCAAATTCAAAAAGGTCCGAGGGGTCATTTTCGGCAAGATGCCGGGCTGCCAGCCGCCGTCGCATTCGCGGTATGTGCTGGAGGACGTGATCGGCGATGTGTTGGCGGATCAGACCTTCCCCATCGTGTACGGCTTCCCGACGGGTCACGGCGGAGAGCAGGTGACGCTTCCTCTCGGGATCCCGGTCCGGATCAACGGGAATGCAGCGACGGTCACCCTTCTTGAACCTGCGGTTCGGTAGAGAGTCATCGGTCGGATCTTAAAATAAAGCGATGAAAGGGGGTGCCATTATGAAGCCGTTCGGTCGCCTTCGGGCCGGGAGAAACAGGATGTCGGCGGCGGGCTGGGTGCTGGGGTTCTATCTCGTCATCATGATGACGGGCTGCGCGGGGCCAGGTGGGATGCTCCCGGAAGCCCCGTCCGGGAACACCGTTGCCGAATCGTTGAACGGTGTTTATTTTATCAGCGCCAGCGAAGGGTGGATCGTCGGCGACAACGGGACGCTCCTTCATACGCGAAACGGCGGAGCCACTTGGACCCCTGAATTCAGCGGGACGACCCGGGATCTCACGGCCGTCCGGTTCGTGAATTCGAGCACCGGCTGGGTGGTCGGAGACGACGGAACCGTTCTCCAGACGATTACCTCCGGGTTGGGCTGGGTCAAACAGATCAGCGGCACCTCGAATCGCTTGAACCGCGTTTTCTTCCAGAGGGGGGACTCGAAAGTCGGCTGGGCGGTGGGCGACAACGGGACGGTCCTTCATACCGTCGACGGCGGACTTTCCTGGGTGACCCAGATCGGCGCAGGGAGCGCGCATCTCCATGATGTCTTCTTCCGAGATTACGACAACGGCTGGATCGTCGGCGACGGGGGCCTGATTCTGCGTACCAACATCGGGAGAAGCGGGGCGCTGTGGATGTCCCAGATCAGCGGGACGACCCGCAACCTCTATGCCGTTCGCTGGGCCGGAAATACCGGATGGGCGGTCGGGGACGACGGCATTCTTTTGAAGACCGTCAACGACGGCCTCACCTGGCTCCGCGGGCCCCAGACGACCGCGACGGGCAGGTTGACGGACATCCTGTTCTTCGGTTCAACGACCGGCTGGATCTCGGGCGAGACCGGCCTGCTTCTTCAAACGACGAACGGCGGCGTGTTCTGGTTCCCCCGCCCGACCCGGACCGACGCCGCATTGCGGGCGGTTTACTTTATCAACGACCGGACCGGTTGGGCCGTCGGAGATCAGGGGACGATCCTCTACACCGTCGATGGGGGAATCTTCTGGGTCCGGCAGTATACGCGGTAATCGGCGGCGCATCGGGGCTTTTCATGGGAAGGCGTCAGATGTTCCTTGACAAACCATCATGCGGTCCTTATAATTTGAAAGTTTTGTATACGATTTAAGATGCGAATTGCGTTGTCCGATATCCCCCGCGAGGGGCTGGATCTTGAATACGACATGGATCCGGCGGCGCTCGACCTGACGAGTGCCGGCGCCGAGTTTTTAAGTCCCATCCATGTTCGGCTCCGGTTGGTGGCGATGGACCGCGCGGTCTATCTTTCGGGAGAGGCTGCCGCCGAGAGGAGGCTGCAATGCGTGCGGTGTCTGACGGCGATTTCGGAGTCGATGCGGTTGTCGTTTGAGATGAATGTGGAGCCGCAGGAATCGGAAACGGAGCCGACTCCGGGCGAGTGGCATGAGCTTCATCGGGAGGAACTGGACGCTCATTATTATTCGGGCCATACGATTGATCTGACCGAGTTGGTGAGAGAGCAGATCCTGCTGGCCTTGCCGGCCTATCCTCTGTGTCGGTCCGATTGTCGGGGGATCTGTCCTCGGTGCGGCCTGGACCGGAATCGAACGGCCTGTCGTTGTGCGGCGGACGAGGCCGATCGCCCGATGACGCCGCTTCAGGCGTCGTTGAAGAAGATCATCAAGAAATAATGCGAGGTTGAACCGTATGGCACATCCAAAACATAAGATCTCAAAATCCCGCCGGGACAAACGGAGGACTCACAAGAAATTGCGGGCCCCCAGTCTGGTTTCATGTCCTCAGTGTCACGAGCCCAAACGCCCCCATTATGTCTGCCTGAACTGCGGGACATATAAAGGTCAGGCGATCATTGCGGTCAAAGAAGCCTGATTACCCGCAGGCGGCAAGGACGGTCTGAAGATCGAGGGGGTTCAGGGATGAGGGCGATCTCGATGAAAATGGCGGTGGATGCAATGGGCGGCGACGACGCCCCGGCGCCCGTCGTGGAAGGGGCCGTCCTGGCCGCGCGGGAGTACGGCGTCGGGATTATTCTCGTGGGCGATTCGACCCTCCTCCGGGAGATGGTGGGCCGTCGGGATGTCGAAGGGTTGGACGTATCCATCGTCCATGCCTCCCAGAAGGTCGAGATGGACGAGGCCCCTTCCGTCGTGATCCGCCGGAAACGGGAATCCTCAATATGGATCGCGACCGATCTTGTCAAGAAGGGCGAAGCCGTGGCGGTCATCAGCGCCGGGAACAGCGGCGCCACGATGGCGACGGCGCTGTTCATCCTGGGACCGTTGAAAGGGGTGGAGCGGCCCGCGATCGCCACGATCCTGCCGACCTTAACGGGCCATTCGATCCTCCTCGACGTCGGCGCCAACGTCGATTGCAAACCGCTTCATCTCTTTCAATTTGCGACGATGGGTCATGAATATGCCGAGTGGGTTTTGCAAAAATCTCATCCCAAGGTCGGCCTGCTCAGCATCGGCGAGGAGGATACGAAGGGGAACGAGGTGACCAAAGAGGCCTTTAAGATCCTCAAGGCCGGCCCGTTGAATTTCATCGGCAACGTCGAGGGAAGGGACGTCTATTCCGGCGCGGCCGACGTCATCGTCTGCGACGGTTTCATCGGCAACGTCGCCCTCAAGATCAGCGAGGGTCTCGCGGATGCCTTGGGAAAACTTTTAAAGCGCGAGATCGCCGCAACAGTCGGCGGGAAGTTGGGCTATCTCTTTCTACGGTCCGCGTTTCAGCGTTTCCGGCGGCGGGTGGATTATGCCGAGTATGGGGGCGCCCCGCTTCTCGGCGTCAACGGCATCTCCATCATCTGCCACGGACGGTCGTCCGCCAAGGCGATCAAGAATGCGGTTCGAGTGGCCAAGACCCTGGCGGAGCAAGAAGTCAACGAACGGATTCGGAAAGATATCGAGGACAGCATGGCGATCTACAGCAAAGCCCATGAAGAGTATCTTCAATCCCTCAAACGAGACTGAATGAAGACCCGAATCATCGGCACGGGTTCCTACCTTCCCAAGCGGGTCATGACGAACCGGGATCTTGAGCGCCTGGTAGACACGACGGAGACTTGGATCATTGAACGCACCGGCATCCGGGAACGGCGGATCGCGGATGAAAGCGAGGCGGCCTCCGATTTAGCCGTCCCGGCCGCCCGTTCCGCCTTGGAGACGGCCCGGATCAATGAAAAAGATCTGGACCTGATCATCGTGGCGACCGCAACGCCGGACATGTTTTTCCCTTCCACGGCCTGCATCGTGCAGGATCGTCTCGGGGCCCGCCAAGCCGTGGCCTTCGATCTCTCGGCCGCCTGCTCCGGTTTCCTGTTTGCCCTGTCCGTGGCAGACCAGTACATCCGCAACGGCGTCTACAAGAACGCGCTGATCATCGGCAGTGAGGTGATGTCCCGAATCATTGATTGGACCGACCGCAATACCTGCGTGCTGTTCGGAGACGGGGCCGGGGCGGCGGTTCTTCAACGGACCAAAGGCGAACACGGAATTGAATCGACGCATCTGCATTCGGACGGAAGACTGTGGGATCTGATCCAGGTGCCGGGGGGCGGTTCGCGCATCCCGCCGTCGCCCTCCATGTTGGCCGAACGCAAACCGTATATTAAAATGAAAGGGAATGAGACCTTCAAGGTGGCGGTCCGGACCCTGGAAGAGGCGGTCCATGAAACCCTGAAGGCGGCGCATCTTCAACCGTCCGACTTGGCCCTGTTGGTTCCTCATCAGGCCAATATCCGTATCATCAAGGCCGTGGCCCAACGGCTGGGCCTTCCGATGGAAAAGGTCGTTCTCAATGTGGACCGGTACGGCAATACGTCGGCCGCGTCCATTCCGATTGCGTTGGATGAGGCGGTTCGGCAAAGGAAGGTAAAGGACGGTGATTGGTTGTTGTTCGAGGCCTTCGGCGCCGGATTGACCTGGGCTTCGGCCTTAGTGAAGTGGTAAAAGTCAAACATCCCACCCCTCATTAATAAAAGTCAGGCCTTCCTCGTTGATATTCGATTTTAAGGTCATTTTTTTGTTGACATCGGGAAACAATTTAAGCAATATCTGGATGATTTGAAAATGACGGTTGCATTTCTCTTCCCAGGTCAGGGGTCACAATACGTCGGCATGGGCGCATCGCTTTATCAATCCTCCGAAGCGGTGCGACGGATTTACCGCACGGCCGAAGCGGTTTTGGGTTTTGACGTCGCGGACCTCTGTCATCGCGGCCCGGCGGATCGCTTGAATCTGACCGAATACACTCAGCCGGCGATCCTGACGACCAGCATTGCGGCCTGGACGCTGGTATCCGACCGGGGGGTTGCGGCTTCCATGCTGGCCGGTCACAGTCTGGGCGAGTACACCGCTCTTGTGGCCGCCGGCGGCCTGGCTTTTTCGGATGCCGTGGCACTGGTGCAGAAGCGCGGACGGTACATGCAGGAAGCCGTGCCGGCCGGGGTCGGAGCGATGGCGGCGATCCTGGGTCTGGATCGGACGGCCGTCGAGGAAATCTGCAAGGCGGCTTCGGCCGAAGGGATCGTTTCGCCGGCCAACATCAACTCTCCCGTCCAGATCGTGATCGGAGGCGAGAAGAAGGCGGTCGAATCGGCGATGGCGCTGGCCAAGGAAAAGGGCGCGAAGCGGATCGTGCCGTTGGCCGTGAGCGTGCCGTCGCATTGCGCCTTGATGAAGCCGGCCGCCGAGCGATTGGCGCGGGACCTCAAAGGGGTGAGCCTGCGCCCGCTCAAGATTCCGGTCGTAACGAACGTGAGAGCGATGCCGATCGTCTCCGGGGACGAAGCGAAGAAGGCGTTGGTTCAGCAATTGGCGGCTCCCGTTCTTTGGGTGGATGCCGTTGAACGGATGGTTCGGGATGGCGTCACCGCATTCGTCGAGATCGGACCGGGCACGGTCTTATCCGGTCTGGTCAAGCGGATTGCGAAGGATGTAAAAATTTATCATGTGGAAGATCCCGACAGTCTGGAATCAACTCTCCGTGAGTTGACCGCGTGATCGAGAACTCTCAGCGAGCACCGCGAGCGAGAGGGGGAGGTTCCATCCGGCTTGGCCGGTGGAGGGGGCGACGTGAGCCCCTACAAATCGGAGGCACGAGGACGGCATGAGTTTAAAGGGACAGGTGGCCATTGTCACGGGCGGCGCACGAGGCATCGGCCGAGCGATCGCACAGGGGCTGGTGCAGGACGGGGCCCATCTCGTGATATCGGATGTCAATCTGGAGGAGGCCCGGCAGACGGCCGATGATCTGGCGATGGCCGGAGGCCGCTGCTTGGCCGTTCAGGCCAACGTTGCGGATGGTCAAGCCGTGGCCGAGATGGTGGGTCGGGCGGTCAAAGAATTCGGCCGGATCGATATCCTGATCAACAATGCGGGCATCACGCGGGACGGTCTTCTCCTTCGGATGAAAGAGGAGGATTGGGACCTGGTCATGAACGTCAATCTGAAAGGGGCCTTTCACTGCACGAAGGCGGTGCTTTCCTCGATGAGCAAACAGCGTCGGGGAAGGATCGTGAATATTGCGTCCATTGTCGGCGTGCAGGGAAATGCGGGCCAGTCTAACTATGCCGCTTCCAAGGCGGCGCTGATCGGTTTCACGAAATCGGTGGCGCGCGAATACGCTAGTCGCGGGGTCACGGCCAATGCAGTGGCGCCCGGATTCATCGACACGGCGATGACCCAAACCCTGTCGGCCGAGGTGCGGGATGGATTGATGAAGCAGATCCCGCTCGGCCGGCTTGGAACGCCCCAAGACATCGCCCATGCGGTCCGTTTCCTCACATCGGAGGAAGCCGGGTACATTACCGGACAGGTGATTCATGTCAACGGCGGCATGTTGATGGTATAAGGGTCTTTTAGAAAATAGAACTGAAGAGGGGAGGTGCAGAAAAGCATGGCGGCCATCGAAGAAAAGGTGAAGAAGATCATCGTGGAACAACTGGGTGTGGATGAGGAGGACGTGACACCGGAGGCCTCGTTTGTGGACGACCTGGGAGCGGACTCCCTCGATACGGTCGAATTGGTCATGGCCTTTGAGGAGGAATTCGGCATCGAGATTCCGGATGAGGATGCCGAAAAGATCCTGACGGTGCAAAACGTCGTCGATTATATCAAGGAACGGGCATAAAGGGAGGTGCGGTTCTGAAGCGCCGCGTGGTTGTAACAGGTTTGGGGGTTGTATCCCCGCTGGGGATTGGGGTGGAAACGACCTGGCAGTCCCTATGCGCCGGGGTCAGCGGCGTGGGCCGTATCACGCGGTTTGATTCGCCCGATATGCCGGTGCAGATCGCCGCGGAGGTGAAGGGGTTCGATCCGGCGAATTATATCGAGAAAAAGGAAATCAAGAAAATGGACACCTTCATTCATTACGCCGTCGCGGCCAGTCAGATGGCGATGGACGATTCCGGATTGAAGGTGACACCGGAGAATGCGGAACGGATCGGCGTGTATGTCGGCTCCGGCATCGGCGGCCTGCATGCCATCGAAGAGTGGCACCGCGTCTTGATCGAGAAAGGACCTAAACGGGTAACGCCCTTTTTCATCCCCATGACCATTATCAACCTGTCCTCCGGACAGATCGCGATTCGATACGGCCTGCAGGGGCCGAATTCCTGCGCGGTGACCGCCTGCGCCACCGGAAACAACTGCATCGGGGACGCCTTCCGGATCATCCAGCGGGGCGAGGCCGACGCGATGATCGCCGGCGGGACGGAGGCCGCGATCACGCCCCTGGCCGTGGCCGGCTTCGCGGCCTCGCGCGCCCTCTCGACGCGCAACGACGATCCGGCCCATGCCAGCCGGCCGTTCGACCGGGAACGCGACGGTTTTGTGGTGGGCGAGGGGGCCGGCCTGTTGCTGCTGGAGGAACATTCGTCGGCGCGTCGGCGCGACGCGCGGATCTACGCCGAGCTGATCGGTTATGCCATGACGGCCGACGCCTATCACATCACAGCGCCGCCGGACAACGGGATCGGCGCGATCCGTTGCATGTCGCTGGCGCTCAAAGACGCGGGGCTGAAACCGACCGAGATCGGCTACATCAACGCCCACGCCACCTCCACGTTCGCGGATAAAATCGAGACGTTGGCGATCAAGACCGTGTTCGGAGATAACGCCAAACGGACCCCGGTCAGTTCCACCAAGTCCATGACCGGCCATCTCCTCGGCGCGGCCGGCGGCGTCGAGGCGGTCTTCACGGTTTTGGCGCTGGCGCGCGGCCTGATTCCGCCGACGATTAATTACGAACATCCCGATCCGGACTGCGATTTGGATTATGTGCCCAACACGGCGCGCCGGGCACAATTCGACGCGGCGCTCTCCAACTCGTTCGGTTTCGGAGGAACGAACGCCTGTCTGGTTTTTAAAAAATATGAAGAAGCTTAAAGCGCCGTTATGTCGGTCGAACACCTCGACACATTCCAAAAGATTTTAGATTACACCTTCCGCAAGCCGGAGCTTTTACGCGAGGCCCTCACCCATAAGTCGTATCTAAATGAGATCCGCGGCTCTGAAGAAGACAAGGCGGTCCAGGATAATGAGCGTCTGGAATTCCTGGGCGATGCCGTCCTGGATCTGGTCGTCAGCGAGAGCTTGATCGCTCTCCATCCGTTGTCGACCGAAGGCGATCTTTCCAAAATGAAGGCCCGCATCGTGAGCGCGGCCACGCTGGCGCGCGTCGCAAAGCGAATGGGCATCGGAAACTTCCTGCGGCTGGGTCGAGGCGAGGAGCGCACCCAGGGACGGGAGAAACCGTCCCTGTTGGCGGATGCCCTGGAAGCGGTCATTGCGGCCGTCTATTTGGACGGCGGATTTGAGACCATCCGGACGGTTCTCATACGGATCTTTGATGATGAGATTTACCATCGGGGTCAACGGCCGGGGGAGACGGATTACAAGACCGAGCTTCAGGAATCCTGCCAGCGCGAGTTCGATGTCTTGCCGGTCTATCACGTGCTGCGCGAATCCGGTCCGGACCACCAAAAAATCTTCGAGGTGAGGTTGACCATCAAAGATCGGGTCTACGGTTTCGGCCAGGGCCGAAGCAAGAAAGAAGCGGAGCAGCAGGCGGCGAAGCAGGCGCTTGAAAAATTGGCGGAATCAGCAAAAAACGCTTGACACGCTTATCATCTCATGCTATATTGCCGCCAATTTAACAGGGATAGGGATCGTGGTTCGGTATGTGAGATGTTGCGGAGCATTGTCGATGATTCTTTTAGGGTATAACCGGTTTTGAAAGGGGGTGAGGAGGCAATCACAGAATCGAGCAGGTTTCTGGGTTGTTTTCTGTGTGGCAAAATGAAGTGGCTTTGGTCGGTATGACGGTGCGTTTCAGTGTCACACTCTCTATTAAAAGGAGGAACAGAGCATGAAGAAACTGGCTGCGATTTTTTTAACCCTTCTCTTTGCGTCGACCGCATCGGCGCAGGTCATCAGCAATCCCACCACCAACGCCCGCATGGACGGGTTGGGCGTCAACAACTGGCAGATCGAGGACGACTTCAATATTTGGATTAACCCGGCCCAACTCAGCAACTATAAAAATGCCATTTACGGAGAGCTGGGGACGTATGCTGGGACGGGCACTTCTATCACCCCCGCGACCAACAACGACCGGACAGGTGCATGGGGCGGTTTAAACATGGATGTTTCGTATGGGGGTTGGGGTGTTTATTTAGGAAGGCCGTACGCCGGTCCGTTGAAGGCAATGGCCGCGGCCGGCGCCGGAACCGCTCCGACCGCGAATCGTTTTGATCTCTTCTATGCCGCGCACGGCACGCCGCTCGGTTTCTACCTGAGCTATGCGGATTTCTCCACGACGAATAAAACGCCCGTTACGAATAAAGACCAGGCCTCCGAGATCGATCTGGGAGTCGGCGGACTGCTCATGGGCGGGATGCTGGATGCTGCATTGGATTTAGGGATCCCGAGTTCAAAGTGCAGCAGCACAACGGACGGTTCGGTTGGTTGCAATCCTGCCGGTGCTCCTACTTCTGTCAATGCCAAGGGTAATGCCGGAATGAACTATGCGCTTCTCGTTCGGCATCATGCCAGCGCGGTAGGCGGAACGCTTCTCACCACGGTCCGGATCGGCTCGGTGGATGCCTCGACGAAGGCCGGCGCGGTCAAGACGGACAACACAACCACGAACTGGAGTCTGGACACGGCCCTTAATTCCAAGCCAAATCCGGATACGCTCGTCGTGGCCGGTATCGGCATCGCTTCATCGAACAATGAGATTAAGACCGGAAGCGCTAAAACGACCACCGATACTATGACAATTCCGGTGAATCTGGCGGTCGAGAATCAGACGTTTAAGAAGGTCCAGACCCGCTTTGGGCTGTTTAAGAATATCTACAGCACGACCGAGACCAAGATCGGTACCACCAAGACAACGACGGTTGCCAATGGGGCGGCCGTGGTGAGCGCTGGCTTGGGCTGGTCCGTTTCGGACAACTTGATGGTGAACGCGGTGATCAATCAGGACATCCTGTTTACCGGCAGCTACGTTGTTTCCGGTGTTCCGGAGACGCTATCCTCAAAGCTTTCGGCAACCTACCGCTTTAAATAATAGGCCGGGAGTTTCGTTCTAAAAAAGCCCCTCCGGAAACGGAGGGGCTTTTTTTATCTCGATATAATTGACTTTTCAGCCAGGCGAACCTATCATACGGCTTATGGCGATGGATAAGGAAAACCTCAAAAAGGGCGCCGTTCTGGTGATCGCCCTTCTGGCGATGGGAATCGCCATGCCGTTCATGATGGGAAACCAGGATGCCAATTATTTTATGGTGGAGCTTCCGAACGGAAAACAGATCCTGGCCCAAGTGGCCGACAGCCCCGAGAAGCAGGTGGTCGGGCTGTTTTTTACCAAGGACCTTCCGCCGGATCGCGCGATGCTGTTCATCTATGACGACGAAGATTCCCATTTTCTCTGGACCAAGAGCAGCCACTTTCCGACCGACCTGATCTGGATGGACCGCGATCGGAAGATCATCCACATGGAAGAAAATGCCCCGCCTTGCGCGGCCGATCCTTGCCCGGCCTACGGGCCGAGCGAGCCTGAGGCCCTCTATGTGCTTCAGGCCGCGGCGGGTTTCGTCAAAAGGAATGGCCTTCAATCCAGGATGGGCATGATCTTTAGGCTCGTGCAACGAAGCGGATAGGATTTACGGTTTTCCGGTCGAAGGGTGTTCTTTGGCGAGGAAGATCGATACGGTGTTGCTCACGTTGTTCGCGACGGCCAGGCCGTCCGAGCTCTCCTTGTTGAATTTTCCACGGACGGCCGCGAAAGGCCCGTCGCCCGTCCGGTAGGCGACGGGCGGGTAGGCGAACGTTCCATTTCCATTCCCGAACGCGATGGACAACTTGTTGCTGAGGTTATTCGTGACCAGGATGTCCTGCCGGCCGTCGCGGTTGTAATCGCCCATGAGGACCGAGGTCGGGCCTCCTTCCGCTCCGAAATTGATTCCGTCTTGAAGCGTGCCGTCGCTGCGGCCGAGGAAAAGGGCCAAGGTGCTCTCGGAACTGTAGATCGCCACCACATCGGTGAATCCGTCTCCGTTGTAGTCCCCTGCGCTGACGATGAGTGGACGGAGACGCGTTTTGTAATATCGCGATTTTTCAAACGTTCCGTCTCCTTTCCCCCAATAAACAGCCAGTCCAGGCTTCATCGCTCCGTTGTCCGCGATTACCAGGTCCGTATGTCCGTCGCGGTTCATGTCGGCCGATACCAACGACGTCGGGGTATCGCCCGGATCGAACGCGTCGGTTTCTTTAAACCGTCCATGGCCGTCGCCGGAGAAAATCAAGACGCGATCCAGCATCAGCGAGACGGCCAGATCGAGTTTGCCGTCATGATTAAAATCACCCATGACGATCGCGGTCGGTGTTTTATGAAGGTCCACGCGCTGCGAGAGACGGAAATTCCCGTTGCCCTCTCCGGACAGGATCATCAAGACGGCATCGGAATGATGGATGACGGCGATGTCCGGATAGGGGTCGGGATCAAACCGGCCGACGACAAGGGATTTCGGCTCAATACCGACCGCAATGCGTTTTTGATCCTGAAAAGTTCCATCCCCGTTTCCCAAAAGGACGGAGAGATCATTGCTCCCGAAGTTGGAGGTGATGACATCCATGTTCCCGTCATTATTCACATCGGCGACGGCGATACCGGTCGGGTTGACGCCGACGGGATAACTGGCGGGGACGTTGAACATCTCGGGCGGCGGGGGGGCGGGAGATCGCTGACTGCAGCCCGCGACCAGGATAATCAGTAGAAAAAGCGGCCATTTTGATTGTGGGGGCATCGGAGTCCTTCAGAAGCTCGGCCCATTGTAGCCGAACCGAAAATAATCCGCAATTTAAAATGCAAACCGAACGGGACGACTTGTTCTACCCGCCATGCTGTGTTAGGATCAATTTGTGACCAAGACCGCTCTGATCTATCATCCCGACTACCTTCTTCATGACACCGGCAGTTATCATCCCGAGTCGCCCTTTCGTTTGAAGGCGATTATCGGCCGACTGGAAGAAACGGGTTTGATGAAACGATTGACGGTCTGTTCGCCGGGCCCGCTGCGGCCGGACCTTGCGGCCCGGATTACTCGTGTTCACCGACCCGACCATTTGGACCGACTCAAACGCCTTCGGCCGGAGACGGGGATCGTCCGCATTGACGCCGATACGCTGATGTCGTCCGAGTCCTATCGCGTGGCGCTGCTGGCCGTGGAAGGAACGCTGGCGGCGGCGGACGGAGTCATGTCCGGGCAATTCAGAAACGCCTTTTGCGCCGTGCGGCCGCCGGGGCACCATGCCGAATCCAATCGCGCAATGGGATTCTGCTTATTTAATAACGTCGCGGTTGCGGCCCGCTACGTTCAAGAGCGGCACGGGCTTTCGCGGGTGATGATCATCGATTGGGATGTTCACCACGGAAACGGGACGCAGCATATCTTCGAGGAAGATCCGACCGTTTTCTACTTCAGCATTCACCAGTTCCCGTTCTATCCCGGGACAGGAAGTTCGGATGAACGCGGCCGCGGCGCGGGCGAAGGATACACCCTGAACTGCCCGCTTCCGCCGGGTCAGGGGGATGACGAATACATTTCGGTCTTTGAAAAATCACTTCGTCCGGTTGTCGAAGCATTTCGTCCGGACTTTTTTCTGATTTCGGCCGGCTTCGACGCCCATCGGGACGATCCGCTGGCTAACATGCGTGTGACCGAAGAGGGATTTGCCGAGATGTCCCGGAGGGTCAAAGCCTGGGCCGATGTTTATTGCGGCGGGCGGGTCCTTTCCTGTCTGGAAGGGGGGTATCACTTGGCGGCGTTGGCCCGCTCAGTGGAACGTCATCTTGAGATCTATTTGTCGGGAGAAAATTGATGGCGGGTTTTAAAAAACATATCTTCGTCTGCATCAATGAACGGACGCCGGATGATCCACGGGGTTGCTGTTCAGCCAAAAACTCAAGACAGATCCATGAGCATTTCTCGTCCGAGGTGAAAAAGCGAGGCCTGAAAGGGATTGTTCGAGCCAACAAGGCCGGCTGCCTGGACCATTGCGCAAACGGACCCTCGGTCGTGATCTACCCGGACGGCATCTGGTATACGGTTCGCACCCTTGAAGACGTCAATGAGATTATGAACCGGCATATCGGTAAAGGCGAGGTGGTAGATCGACTCTTGATGGTAGGACAAAATGATAGAACTGCCTGAATTAAAAGAGGAGTTATCGAAACTCCTGAAACGGTTTCCTCCGTGATTGTTTTTAAAGGTCATACAATGTTGTATAATTTATTTCATATATAAAACAATAGGTTGTGCATCCTCTGTGCCGTTCTTAGTGGTTTGCCCCATTCTTTCTTATTGACCCCCGTATGCAATAGCCGTATAATACCGTCGTAAACATCCCTTAAATCAATAGGAAGGATGCGTTGTGGCCAAAGAGATTACAAAGGCCGAGGAGTTTTTTCTTAGAAAGTTCGATCTGGATACGGTTCAGTTGGAACGGACGATCGGATGGGCCTTGGACCGGCAAATCGATTATGCCGATCTTTATTTTGAGTATCGGACAAATGAGGCGGTCAGTCTTGAAGAAGGCATGGTCAAAAAGGCCGTGAAGACGATCGGGCAGGGCGTCGGGGTTCGCGCCATCGCCGAAGAAAAAACGGGCTACGCCTACTCGGACGAGATCACGATTAAAAATCTGGAAGAAGCTGCACGAACGGCGCGGTGCATTACAACGGACCAGACGATAGGAAAGTCGGTGCCGGTTCGAAGCGGCTCCGCCGGAGGCGGAGCCCGACCGGATCTCTACCCTATGAAAACACCGGTGGCCGAGATTTCGGTTCAGGAGAAAATCGATCTGCTGAACCAAATCGACATTCTGGCCCGGCGCTATGATCCGCGCATCACGAAGGTGATGGCCTCCTTTTCGAGCGAGCATAAGGTGATCCTGATTGCGACTTCGGAGGGCTTGATCGTCGGCGATATCCAGCCGCTCTCCCGACTCAACGTGACCTGCATTGCGGAAGAAAACGGGAATCGGCAGGTCGGAAGCTACGGCGGAGGCGGTCGTGTCGAGTATTCTTTCTTCTTGGAGAACCGCCGTTTTGAGGAGTACACCCGTGAAGCCGCACGTCAGGCCGTCCTGAATCTTTCGGCTGTGGATGCGCCGGCTGGGACGATGGATGTGGTCCTCGGGTCGGGCTGGCCGGGGATATTGCTTCATGAAGCGATCGGCCACGGCCTGGAGGGGGATTTCAACCGGAAGCGGACGTCGGCCTTTACCGATTTGATCGGGAAACCGGTGGCCTCGGAAATTTGCACCGTTGTGGACGACGGAACGATCCCCGGCCGGCGGGGATCGTTGAATATCGACGATGAAGGAACGTCCACCCACCGGACGGTTCTGATCGAAAAAGGAATCCTTCGGGGATATCTTCAGGATAAACTGAACGCGAAGTTGATGGGGACGGCCCCGACCGGAAACGGCCGCCGGGAGAGCTTCATGCATATCCCGATGCCGCGCATGACGAATACCTTCATGCTGGCGGGGGAGTCCGATCCGGCGGAGATCATCCGCTCGGTCAAGAATGGACTGTATGCCGTTTCGTTCGGCGGCGGACAAGTGGACATTACGAGCGGGAAATTCGTCTTCTCGGCCAGCGAGGCCTACCGGATCGAGAACGGGAAAGTGACCGCGCCCGTTAAAGGCGCGACATTGATCGGAAACGGACCGGATGTTTTAAAGCGCGTCACGATGGTCGGGAATGATCTCCGACTCGACGCCGGGGTCGGCACCTGCGGCAAGGACGGTCAGTCCGTGCCGGTGGGGGTCGGCCTTCCGACGCTGAAAATCAACGATATCACGGTCGGCGGAACCCAAGGATGAGGGCAAAGATAGAACGATGATCCCGTACGAAAATCTGGCGATGGATCTGTTAAAGAAGGCCAAGTCGAAAGGGGCTTCGGCCGGAGATATCGTGATCGTGGAAGGAGACAGCTTCGACGTCCAGGTGCGTTTGAAATCGGTCGACAAATTGACAAACGCCCATGAGAAGCGGTTGGGCTTAAGGCTCTTTTTCGGACGGCGGACCGCCGTCTGTTCGACATCCGATTTTTCGACCGAGTCATTGGATCGGCTCGTGGAGGAGACCTGTTATCTGGCCCGGTGCACGGCCGAAGATCCCCACGCCGGTCTTCCGGAACCGACGCCGCTGAACCCGCCGGACCTGGATCTGTATGATGATTCCCTCCGCCGATGGACGATGAAAGACAAGATCGATCTGGCCGTACAGGCCGAAGCGGCGGCGATGGGCTGTGATGCCCGGATCACCAATTCGGACGGGGCGAGTCTGTCCCATGCCGATCGTCGCGTCATTTATGCCAATACGAACGATGTCGTCGGCAGTTACCCGGTCGGTTCGGTCTCGTTCTCGGTCTCGCCCATCGCGACCGAGAACGGCTCGATGCAGCGGGATTACTGGTACTCGGCCAAGCGGAAGGTCAAAGAGCTGGCCTCTCCCGAGTCGGTGGGTCGCGTCGCGGCCCGGCGGGTCTTGCGCCGGTTGGGGGCCCGGAAGATCGCGACCTGCGAGGCGCCGGTGATCTTCGATCCCGAGACGGCGGCCGAGCTGCTCGGCAGCATCAGCGCCTGTGTATCGGGCTATGCCGTCTATAAAGGGGCCTCGTTCCTGGCCGGGAAGCTGGGCCGACCGGCGGCCGCTTCCTTCGTAACGATTCTGGACAACGGGACGATCCCGTCGGCGTTGGGATCCCGCCCGTTCGACGGAGAAGGCGTCGCGACGCGGAAGACGACCGTGATCAAAAAAGGGGTACTCGAGAATTATCTATTGGACAGCTACTCGGCTCGAAAGTTGGAATTGAAATCCACCGGGAACGCGGTCCGCAGCATCGGAGATGTCCCGTCCGTTTCCCACACGAATTTCTACCTGGTGCCGGGGGCGAATACCCCGGAGGAGATCATCCGTTCGGTGAAGCGGGGCCTGTATGTGGTCGAGTTGATCGGATTCGGCGTGAACCACGTCACCGGCGATTACTCGCGGGGAGCGGTGGGGCTCTGGATTGAGAACGGTGAACTGACCCATCCCGTTGAGGAGGTCACCATTGCCGGCAATCTAAAAAATATTCTGATGGACATCGAAATGATCGGAAACGATCTGGAGCTTCGAAGCACCGTCGCGTCTCCCACGCTGAAGATTGCACGAATGACGGTGGCGGGCAACTAACCACGAAAGAAGGCAGGCAACCTATATGAAGATGGCAAAGGCCTTTGCTCCGGCCTCGATCGGGAATATCGGTCCGGGATTTGATGTTCTGGGAATGGCCATTACCGGTTTGGGCGATACGGTCACGGCTGTGAAGCGCCGAGACCGGGAGGTGGTCATCCGCGAGGTCAAAGGTGGAGACGGCACGATTCCGCTCGAAGCCGATCGGAATACGGCCGGGATCGCGGCGCGGGAGGTTTTAAAACTGGTCAAGGCCAAACAAGGGGTGGATCTGACGATTCAGAAGGATATCCCCGGAACCGGTCTGGGCAGCAGCGCGGCCAGCGCCGTGGCGGCGGCGGTTGCGGTGAACGCCCTCTTCGGGAATAAACTCGACCGGGACGAGCTGATCGGCCCATGCGCCACGGCCGAGCATTCCATCAGCGGTGGGTATTTTATCGACAACGTCGCGGCCTCGCTGTTCGGCGGGATCATCGTTAGCCAGGCGGCCCTTCGACAGGCCTTTTCGATCGGCGCCATTCCGGATCTGGTCGTCGTGGTCGTGACGCCGGGCCACAGCGTGTTGACCAAGATTTCGCGGGCGGTGCTTCCGGACAAGGTGCCCCTGAACCTAATGGTGTCCAACATGGCCTTTACCGCGACCATGGTGGCGGCCGTAGCCCAGAAAGACGCCCGGCGGTTCGGTCTGGCAATTCAGGACGGAATCATCGAGCCGGCCCGGGCCCATCTCATTCCGGGATTTCCCGACGTGAAGGCCGCGGCCCTGAAGGCCGGCGCGCTGGGGGCCTCCATCAGCGGCGCGGGCGCCTCCGTGTTTGCCGTGACGGATCGGAAGAGCCTGGCCCGGAAGATCGGTCTCGGAATGCAGAAGATCTTTCAACAACATGGGATCGGCTCGGTCATCACCGTCTCCCGGATCGACAAACACGGCGCGCGCGTTCTGCGTGTGCGATAGCGTCGTCCGTCGCGATTCCGCGTGCTCCCGTTCCGTCCTTTCCATGATGAACCGAAAATCGTTTGAGGAATTGGTGGCCGAAGCTTTGGACCGCATCCCGGTCCGGTTTCAGGCCGCGATGGAAAACGTCGCGATCGTGGTGAAGGATCGGCCGGGGACCGAGGCGGACGATGACGAAGGGGACGACGATCCGGAAGAGGGCCTCTACGGTCTTTACCAGGGCGTGCCGCTTCCCGATCGGACGGCGGACGATTCCGGGACCGTGCCCGACGTCATTTTCCTGTATCAGAAGCCGCTGGAAGAGGATTTTCCGGAACGGGAGGATCTGATCCGGGAGATCGAGATCACGATCGTTCACGAAATCGCCCACTACTTCGGGTTTGACGAAGAGACGCTGGAACGGTACGGCTACGACTGATTTCGGCCTGCTTCCGGCCGAGACTCCGGACCTCCACAGGTGTGAGCGGGCGCGTCGCTCCGGCGGGAAGATCGCCGAGGCCGAGGTCGCCGATCCGGACCCGGATCAGGTTTTCGACGCGATACCCCACGGACTCGCACATCCGACGGACCTGGCGGTTTTTCCCTTCCATGAGCGTCAATTCGATCCAGCATCCTTTTTCGGTAAGCCGGAGAAGCCGGGCCTGCGCGGGCCTCGTCTTGACATGATCGTCCAGGTCCACCCCTTTGCTCAGCCGAAGCAGGTCTTCGGTCGCGATCGGGCGGTTCAGCTTGGCATGATACAGTCTCGGAATCTTGGACTCGGGCGCGACGATTCGGTTTCCCCACTGCGTGTCGTTGGTGAGAAGAAGAAGCCCGGACGTTCCCCGGTCGAGACGGCCGACCGGAAAAATCCAATCGGTTCTCTCCAAAAGATCGTAGACCGTTTTTCGTCCGCGCTCATCCGACCGGGTGGTCATGACCCCTTTCGGCTTATGCATCATGAGATAAACCGGGGTCTTCGCCCGGATGATCCGGCCGTCAACCCGGATCGACTCGCGATCCGGATCGACGCGGACCTCGGGATTTTTCAAGCTTCGGCCGTTTACAGAAACCCGGCCCGCTTCGATCCAGCCGCGCGCCTGGTTGCGTGAGACGACTCCCAACTTTGAGAGGGCCCGCGCCAGACTGACCTTTTTCGTTGCGGGTTTCATCCGTTTCGTTCTCCGTGCGATTCTATGACTCTAAATGGGTATATTTGAGTTTTGTCCGGCAGTGTGATATAATTTAAACTAAGTTTAGACAGCCTATTATCGTTAGAAGGAACCCATATGTCGACTCATCCAAAAGCTACCGCAACGAAGCGATCCCGTGAACGCGCCAAGGTTGAGAAGCGCAAAGAAAAGATACAGCGCCGTGAAGAACGTAAGAAGGCCAGAGAGACTGAGATCCCTCTTGAGGACGGTTTGGATCCCGATCTGGCCGGTATCAAGCCCGGCCCCCAGCGACCGCTCTACTGAACACGCGCCGCTCCCGCATTTCCCGCATTCACATAGGATAGGACAAGGGCGATCAAAAGAACCGCCCCTACATTGATCGCAGAACCAGTTCCGCGCACCCATGCCCGCTGGTGACGGCGCCTTCGATCGTGGCCGGAAGCCCGGTGCGGGTCCAGTCGCCGGCCAGAAAGAAATTCTCGTACGGCGTCTCCTGCGTCGGGCGCCATTGCTCGGCCTCCGGCGTGCAAGAATAGGTGGCCTGACGTTCTTTGATCAAACGCGAATGAATGAGCTTGGCCTTTTGGACGTCCGGAAAAAAACGGCCCAATTCTTTCTGAGCGAGGGCGATCAGATCTTCCTTTGAGCGATCAATCAAATCGTAAGCCCCGCTCGTAATACAGGCCAGCGCTCCGGCTTGAGTGTCGCCCTCTTTCCAGAGACGCGACTTGTCGAAGACCCATTGGATCGGCGAGTCCACCAGTCCGATAAATTCCTCGTCTACTACCTGCCGGTCGAACCAGAGATGGATCGAGACCATCGGCGATTCAGTCAGATGCGTCAGCGCCTCAAACGGGGCGTCTTTTCGCATCAGCTCTTGCGGTAGTAATTTTCGCAGGACATGGTGCGGCACAGCGCTGATCATGTGATCGGCTTGAATCGTTCCGCCGTTACGCAGCACAACGGCATTGATCCGACAGCCGGTGAAGGTGAGTTGGAATCCGGCCGTGTTGCACAAGACCTGTCCGCCGCGCGCTTCGATAAATTTCCGGGACTGCTCCGTATAGAGATCACCCAACCCGACCGTCATGATTCCGAACGAGGAATCCCGGACCGATCCGAAGTAGGCCTGCTTCAAGACGCGCAGGAACAGTTCGGCCGAGGCGCGGTGGGGAAGCTCATTGAGGGCCGAGATCGAGAGAGGATACCACCATCGAAGCCGTAGCGATTCCGGTTGGTGCAGTGAGTCCAGCCAGTCTTTTATCGTCATCCTGTCCGGAAGCGATCGGGTCGTCACGATCGAGAATCCGGCCCGGAGAAGATGGAGACGATCCACAACCGAGAGGCCCCGGCAGCGGGCCACACCGGCCGCCAGATGAAACGGTGCGGGAAGCGGCGCGGCCTTCAGCGTCATGCGGCCGCCGCCGGGTTCGGCCAGTACCATCCGAAACCGGTCCTGATACCGGATCAGGCCGTCCGTGCCGATCGTTTTTAAAAATTTCTGTGTCTCATGAAAGGCGCCCAGCAGCGCATGCTGTCCATTGTCGATCAACTCGCCCGTCGTACCGTCTTCGACCGAATAGGCACGGCCGCCCAGTATCCGCCGCTGTTCGATCACGGTGACCTTGACGCCTCGATCCGCAAGCGCCACGCCGGCCGACAGTCCGGCGAAGCCGCCGCCGATGATCAGAACCGGGTTCATACCGCGATCGCCCGACCGATGCCGATCCGGCTCATCAGCGCGGTCTTCACGGCCAGTGCGAGTTTTCGTGGTTTGGAGAGGCGGACGCGATGATCAAAGACGTTGTACCGGACGGTCTTAATCTCCCGAAGCAGGGCCGAGTAGATCGCGGCCATGATCTCCGAGGCGATGAGTTGCCGTCGATGTTCGGGCCGAAGTAGATCGGTTGCCCGCCGGAAATAATCGCCGGCGCGTTCGGCCTCAAACCGCATCAGCTCGACGAAACGTTCATTATAGGTCCGGGCCATCAGCTCGGCCTCGGTATAGCCGAAACGGAGAAGATCCTCCTGGGGAAGATAGATCCGTCCGCGCTCCGCATCGTCCTTGACGTCCCGGAGGATGTTCGTGATCTGAAACGCAATGCCCAGCGCGACGGCATAATCCTTCTCGTTCGGGCAGCCGAAGATCTCAAGGCAGATCAGCCCGACGGCGCCCGCGACGCGATAACAATACTGGGAGAGATGGACGAAACTCGAATATCGAGAGACGGTGAAATCCATCTCGATGCCCAGTAACAGATCGTCAAAATAAATTCGGGTCAGCCCGAATTCCTGAACGGTCTCTTGAAGAGAGGCTGTGATCGGATGCTGTGCCTTTCCGGCGTAGCAACGGTCAAGCTCATTCCGCCAGAATTCCAACCGCTGTTTTCTTTCTTCCGTCCTTAGCGTGTTGTCCGAAACGTCATCCAAGGTCCGGCAAAAAGCATATACGCGCTCGATGGCTTCCCGCTGGGGCCGGGGCAGGAACAGAAACGAGAAGGCGAAGTTGCTGTCGCGATGGATCATCCGGGGCGGTTGAAGCGGCATGGTCTATGATTTTCCTTGTCGGCCGTACCGTGCGATTGAGGCTTTCGTCACCACCGTGATTTTGTCTTTCAGTCCAAGGGTGGGGCGGTGAATAAAAACATTATAGTCCACGCTCTCGATCCGGTCCAGGATCGTCATTCCACCGTTCCAGATAAGATGGAGCTCGAACCGTAGTTCGCGGCCGACCTTGTCGCAGAGGGGCCGGCCGTGATGAAACAGATCCCGGGTACGCGCAATTTCATGCCGCATCAGATTGCGGAAGGCCTCGTTGCACCGGTGCTCTTTTAAGTCGTCTTCGTGATACCCGAATTTCGCCATGTCATCCAGTGGAAGATAGACACGATCTTTCTCGTCGATGGCCACATCCTGCCAGAAGTTGGCCAGTTGCAACGCGGAGCAGATCGAGTCCGAGAGCGCATGGAGTTCCGGGTCGCGGTAGCCGAACAGGAGCAGGACGAGACGCCCGACCGGGTTGGCCGAGTAACGACAGTAGGTCAGCAAATCCTCGAATCTCCCGCGGCGTTTTGTCGTGACATCCATTTTAAAGGCCATCAGTAGATCCTGAAGCAGTGTGATGGGCAGATCGAATTTGTGGATGGTTTCTTTCAGCGCGATGAAGACGGGATGTTGCGGCGTCCGCCACATCGACTGGAGCAGTTGGTTCTCCCAGTTTTCGAGAAACGCAAGACGGAGATTGTCGAGGGTGTGGGGTTCGTCCGCGAAATCGTCCGCGACGCGCGCGAAGGCATAGATGCTGTGGACGTGCGGCCGGAGTTTTTTGGGGATGAACCTTGAGCCGACCGGAAAGTTCTCGTAGTGAGTCGCGGCCAGTCGTTCGCAAAAACCGAACGCCTCGTCCAGCGTCCAGGTTCGCTCCTCGAGCCGGATCTCCTGAGATGTTCGCGTCATGGCTATGATTTAACACACACGGCGTCGGGAGTCAATTATGAACCTTACAAGCCGAGCAGTCGGCGCGGGGAGGCGAAGAGGTTCCGGAAGGAAAGGGCCTTCACCCCGCTTCCTACCGAGTAATCCTCCTTTCCCGGATAGAGGACATATCCTCTTGCGAGCTTCAGATCCTTCATGCAGGAGAACAGGCCCGGCAGGTCCTGTCGCGACGGCGAGGAATGAAGTTTGATCTCGAAGGCTGTGAGCCGGCCTCCGTGTTCGACGAGCAGGTCGGTTTCCACGCCGGCGGCGGTTCGAAAATAAAAGGCCTGGCTGCCCGGCGACAGTCGTTGAAAGGCGGAGATGACATGCTCGACGACGAAGGCCTCCCAACTCACTCCGCGCCCGGGATGGATGTTCAGCGTTTTGAAATCTCGCATCCCGAGGAAATAATGAAGCAGGCCGGTATCTCGAAAATAGACCTTCGGGCTCTTGACGATTCTCTTCCCGATATTCGTGAAATAGGGTTGAAGCTTTCGGATCAAAAACGTTTGCTCTAAAATATCCGTGTAGCGATTCACCGTGTGATACGCGACCCCCAGCGCGGCGGCGATTTGCGATGCGTTCCAGATCGCTCCATTCGCGTGAGCCAGCATGGTCCAGAGCCTTCTCATCTGGGGAGCGGAGACCTCGATTCCAAGAGCCGTCAGGTCGCGCTCGATAAACGTCCGCGTGTAGGCTTCAAACCAGTCGGTTCGCGCGGCATCCGATGCGGTGAGGAACGCGTCCGGAAATCCTCCCCGATACCAGAGCGTTTCCGGCGTGAAGACCTTCCGCTTTCCGCAGACCTCGTCCCACTGGAACGGGGTCATATCGAGAAATCCGACTCGACCGGCCAGGCTTTCGGAGATCTGTTTGATGAGCGACAAGGAGGCCGATCCCAACAGGACGACCTGTCCGGGTTGATTCCGACGCCGGTCCGCGAAACTTCTCAGGATGGGGAAAAGAGCCGGCAGCCGTTGGGCCTCATCAAGAATGAAGCGCGACTCAAGCTGCGCCAGCGCGTCTTCCGGGTCCTCCGAGAGCCGGACAACGTCGGACGGTTTTTCCAGGTCGAGGTACCGCCATTTCGGGAGGGCGTCTTTGATGAACGTCGTCTTGCCGCACTGACGGGAGCCCAGCACGCACACGATCGGAAACGTCCGCAGCAACCGGCGAAGGCGTTCTGAAAAATGACGCTTCAGCATGGGTGTATTTTAGAACTTTAAATTCTAAAATGCAAGGTCTTTCGAGAGTCGGACGAGCAACGACGGATATTCACAGGCCGAACCGTGGAGGTTCCAAGCGCGCCTGCGCTCAGGCTAGGGACCGCCGGCGTTTGACGGCTCTGTTTTTTTTATCTTGACAAAGGATATCAGAAATCCTACGATACTTCCCGTATATTTCCCGGCGCCTGCCTGTAACAGACATTCAGATTCAGGATGTAAGAAGCTTAAGCAGAAAAGATTGAGGTGTCCCGATGGAGGTCGCCCTCCAGTCAGAACGGCATCCCGTGATCGTTCCGCCAATCTCACCGGGCCTTTTAGTTTTTACGCCAAAAGAATGTCTTCATTCCCCAAGATTTCAGTATGAGGTTTTGTCGGAAGCTCACCACCCAATTCGATACGATCTTTGAGCTTCCCCTCGAATTTCGTCTTCCAAGGATAGTGTAAAATGGACGTAACCTTGGAGGCGAAGATGATCAAGATTCCGAAGCAGGAGTACACGGCGGCGTTTAAGGAACAGGCGGTGAAGCGAGTGGCGGAGGTGGG
>JACQCA010000074.1 GCA_016201865.1 Nitrospirota bacterium | reverse complement strand
CCATGTCATCCCGGTCAACGACCAGTCGGAGCGCGTGATGATTACCTCCGAGCTGATCTACGGGACGCTGTCCAATCTGGGGCTGGAGGTCTTGATCGACGACCGGTCCGAGCGGCCCGGCGTCAAGTTCAACGACGCCGATTTGATCGGCATTCCCTATCAGATCATCGTCGGCGAGAAGAACCTGGACAAAGGCCTGGTGGAACTCAAGGACCGCCGCGATGGAAAGGTTCAGAAGGTGACCACCGAAGAAGTGATCGACCTCGTCAAGAAGTTGGTCCTGCCTCCGACCCGTCCTGCCGAGTCCTAAGCGATTTCCGTCCTCAGGTCGTTTTTTCACGATCATGACGGCAACGCATCCGATTTACGTGGTTTAATAAAATCCATGCCGGGAAAACTTTTCATAACGTCGCCGATCTTCGGGATCCTTCTTCTTTTATCCCAGGGGCTGTTTTCGGCCGCACTGGCCGGCGATGCGAACCGGCCGGAGGACGGTGCTCCAACCGAAAATGTCGCGGCGCCTTCCGGCGAATGCCTCGTTTGCCTGGATTATGGAAAACGGGTTTTGAAGGATGCGCGGCTCGTCTTAAGTTCCCCTCTACGCTGGGACAAGGACGATGGGCGCACACTGGCCTTGGGGACCCTGGCCGTCGCGGCCACGGCCGTCCTTCTCGATAAACCCGTGCAGGAAGGAATGCAACGGAACCGAAACGGCAGGACCGATGCCGTGGCGGATCTTTTTGAACCCTTCGGGACCTATTACTCGGCCGGCGTTTTGGGCGGCTTTTATCTGGCCGGGGCCGCCTGGGACGATGCGCGGGCGCGATCCGTCACCCGGGATGGAATCGCCGCGAGCCTGATCGCCTCGGGCCTCATCACGCCGGCCCTCAAAATCACCGCGGGCCGGAGTCGTCCTTATCAGGATGAAGGTGCGCACGCCTTTCGTCCGTTTAGCGGGAATGACTCGTTTCCATCCGGCCATGTAACGCAGGCCTTTGCCGTGGCCTCCGTGATCGCGGCGCATTATGAACCGCTCTGGGTCGATGCGACCGCCTACGGAATTGCGTCGATGGTCGGTTTCGCCCGCATCGATCATGACAAGCATTTTGCCTCGGACGTCGCGGCCGGCGCGCTGATCGGCACGGCGGTCGGCAAGGCCGTCGTCCGCTTCAACCGGAACCCCGAATCCCGCCTCCATCTCTTTCCGCTCGTCGAACGCGACGCGAAAGGAATCGGAATCATCTGGACCTATTGACACCTTAGAGTATAAAGGGCAAGGGAGTCGAGTCTACGAGGGTCGGTGGTCTGTTTGCCTTCGTCTTGACCTTTGCTCCCGGTTGCGATATATTCCGGCCTGACCTACCGCAGGCTTGAGCACGGTCTCGTAAACAAATTCACAACGAGCCCGCGACCCTCGGCCCGGTTTCCGGAGGCACCTGTTATGATCACGCGTTCTCCTTCCGAAAATCGAACACCATACAATCCCGAAATCCATCACCGCAGATCGGTTCGCCTGAAGGGATACGATTATTCCCTGGTCGGTGCGTATTTTGTGACCATCTGTACGCAGAACCGTGAATGCGTGTTTGGGAAAATTACGGATGGAAAAATGGAACCCAATGACGCCGGTCGAAGGGTCGCACGATGGTGGGCGGAATTGAATCATAAATTCCCCACGATTCAGACCGACGAATCCATCGTGATGCCGAACCATTTTCACGGCATTGTCATCATTGGTTATCCCGATCCCGTAGGGGCGGCCCTGCGTGGCCGCCCTCCGAAAACAGGGCACCCACATAGGGGTGCCCCTACATTGGGGGATATCGTGGATTGGTTTAAAACCATGACGACCAATGATTACATTCGCGGAATCAAACAAAGCGGTTGGCCCCAATTTGAAAAACGATTATGGCAACGCAATTATTACGAACGGGTTGTTCGGGACGATTCCGAAATGCACCGCACCCGTGAATATATCACCGGCAATCCGGCGGGATGGTTGGAAGACGAAGAGAACCCGGTTCGCCATTCGTAGGGGCAGGCCCCCGTGCCTGCCCGGATCTGCGGGATTGAAAAGGAGCAATATATTCGATCTTGTATCTATTGTATATAGGGGCCGTAGAGGCGGGAGCGGATTGGGCGCGGGGCAGGGAAGACAAATCGCTTGTTGATGGAAGTAGTCGGTCGGCCAATATCGCGGTGGATCAGGTTAGAGCGGCAGGCGGCGAACTGGAAAATATACTCTGACCCCAATTATATGACCCCAATTATAGTTGGTTGTCCAAAAACGCGGCGGACCAGCTTGGGGCGTTCCGCAAAGGAGGATGTCATGCAAAATTTGCGCGCGGCAGTGGTTTTTCTCTATGTGATATTACTGGCAGGCTGTGCCACGGGTGAACATATGACTTTTTCATTCAAACGACCGGTACCAGGAAAAGAATGGAAGATCGGGTATCAACAGGAACTAAAAGATCAATATTTTATTGTAGAGTATATTCCTTCGGATGAGACGCTAAATAACTGGACAAAGATGGTTACCATACAAAATTTTGGGTTGAAAACGAGAGGTCAACCGACCGCCTACAGCGGGAAGACGCCCGAGGAGCTTATGTCAGATCTCAAAGAAAAAATGGAGAAGCGATGCTCTAATACCGTGTGGAACGTAATCGAGCACGGCCAGAACGATGTCCTTTATGAATGGCGCATAGAGAATTGTTCTCCAGAACCAGATCAGCATGAAGTGGCCAGAATTTTTGATGGCAAATGGAATCGATTCCGTGTCGCCTACGTTTCCAAGGTTAAGAAACTTCCTGATGAAGAACGCGCCGAGTGGATCGACAACCTGAAAAAGGCGAGAATAGAGGAATAAACAATATCTGTTCTCGCGGAAGGATTGCAAGAAAAAGGAGTGGGGTCATGAAATATGACATTGCTTCCCCGCGCCGAAGTCGCCTCACTGTGCCTGCCGGCATGCGGGATGGGCTGAAATATTTTTCGATCCGCGTCCGAATAATTTTCCCCCCCTTGAGTTTTTTCCGCTTCTCCTTTAAGCTCTCGGTTGATGTCTCACCCATGGTCCAAAGAACAGACGGCGCAGGAGGGTGGTTTCCCCTTGACAGCGCCTCAGGACGTTTTACAGTCAACCTTCGGCTATCCCTCGTTTCGACCGGGGCAGGAAGAGATTATCCGGGCGGTTCTCTCCGGGCGGGATTGTATCGGGGTGATGCCGACCGGGGCGGGCAAGTCGCTGACCTATCAGATCCCGGCCCGAATCCTTTCCGGGACGACCCTCGTGATTTCACCGCTGATCGCCTTGATGAAGGATCAAGTCGACGGCCTGACCGAAATCGGAATTCGGGCGACCTTTATCAATTCAAGTTTAACTCCTGCAGAGCGTCGGGAGCGGATGGCGCGTGTAAAGATGGGGGAGGTTGATCTGGTCTACGCCGCTCCGGAAGGGTTGGAGGGCGGTCTCCTTGATTTTCTGTCAACCTGTCGTATCCATCTCATCGCGGTCGATGAGGCCCATTGCATCAGCCAATGGGGCCACGACTTCCGGCCTTCGTATCGAAACCTCTCGGGGTTGAAAGCCCGCTTCGGCGATGTTCCGGTCCTGGCGCTCACGGCGACGGCGACCGAAGAGGTCTCGGTCGATATCGTACGGCAGATGGGGATGGTCTCGCCGCTCCGCATACGCGGATCGTTCTTTCGGCCGAATCTCCATCTTCATGTTTACAAGAAGGGAAACGGACGGGAGACCAGGGAAGATATACTGCGGTTGGTTCAATCACGCCCCGGTCAGTCGGGGATCATCTATTGTCTCAGCCGAAAAAGCGTGGAGCAGACCGCCGAGTTTTTGGTGTCGCACGGCGTTCGCGCCCTTCCCTATCATGCCGGAATGGAGAACGACCGGCGGTCCCGATCGCAGGAGACTTTTCAACGGGATGACGTCGAGGTGATGGTGGCGACGGTGGCCTTTGGCATGGGAATCGACAAATCGAACATCCGCTATGTAATCCACCGCGACATGCCGAAGAGCATCGAAGGCTACTATCAGGAGATCGGTCGCGCCGGCCGGGACGGGGTGGGGAGCGACTGCATCCTCTTTTATTCCTGGTCGGAGGTTTTAAGCTACGACCGGTTTTTGGACAACCTCACGGATGATAGCCTCCGAAACAAGGTGAAGGCGCAGACGCGGGAGATGTTCAACTGGGCCGAACGAAATTCCTGCCGGCATCAAAGTCTGGTTTCCTACTTCGGCGAGACCCTCGCTCCTTGCGGTGCCTCGTGCGATGTCTGCAGGACGTGGGACCTGCTGGAGAAGGTTCCGTACCCACATCGTGGGCATCCTCAATCCGCGGCGCGGGGTCGTCCGCTCCCTCGAATCAAAAAGCGGATCACCGTCCTGTCGGATGAAATTCCCGATGCCGCCGGCGCGTTGTTTGCCCGTCTGAAGATATTGCGGAAGCGTCTGGCGGATGAGAAGGGCCTTCCGGCCTACATCGTCTTCAGCGATGCGGTTCTCCTCGAAATGGCGGCGCTTCGCCCCTCCACGGAAGACGAACTTCTTCGGATCAGCGGGGTCGGGCCGAAAAAGCTCGCACGATACGGGGCGATTTTCCTGGCAGAGTTGAATAAATGAGCGCTATCCCGTCGTCGTAATATGACTTCCTGAAGGTTAGAAAAATGGCTGTAAAAAAATATCGCGGCGTTCCCTACCATCTATGGAACCCCTTTACCGTTATGGACGAATTTCTTCCTTTACTTGGAATCGGCCCTGTCGTTGTCACACGCGGAGAAGGCCCTTACATCTTTAATGAGCGGGGGAAGCGTTTTATCAATGGCATGTCCTCCCTGTGGAACTTGGCGATCGGACACGGTCGAGAGGAGCTTGTAGAAGCTGCGACCGAGCAAATGCGTAAGCTGGCCTACGCCTCTTGTTTTCGACAAGTACATCCGAAGGCCATCGAGTTAGCGGGAAAGTTGGTTGAGATTACATCGGGAAATTTCGAGCATGTCTTCTTGTCATCGAATGGATCGGATGCCGTCGAAGCAGCCCTCATGATGACAAGACAGTACCACCGTCAAAGCCCTGATATGAAAGACCACTCCCGATATAAGATCATCTCACTGCGAGGTTCTTATCATGGTGTTTCCTATGGTGCTATAAGCACGGCCGGTCTGGAGAGCAATAAAGCAAAATTCGGCCCCCTCAATCCCGGATTTGTTCAAATAGAACCACCTTACTGTTATCGCTGCCCTTATGGGAAAAGCGGCTATCCGGAGTGTGGTTTGGAGTGTGCCGCCGCTTTAGAGAAAACCATCGAATCAGAAGGGCCTCAGACTGTGGCGGCGTTCATCATGGAACCTATCATGGGGGTCCTTGGAATAATCGAGCCTCCAGAAGAGTATTATAACCGTGTCGGGGAGATATGCCGCCGCCATGGATTGCTCTTCATTGTTGATGAGGTGACCACAGGATTTGGACGTACAGGTAAACTTTTTATAAGCGAAGACTGGGGCATTAAGCCGGATATCTTATGTCTCGGAAAAGCGATCAGCAGTGGTTACCTGCCATTGGCAGCAACCTTAGCTACCGACGAAATCTATCAGCGCTTTGATGGTGAAGGGAACCAGTTTGCTTATGGATCTACAGCCAGCGGCCATCCTGTTTGTGCCGCCGTAGGACTTAAGAATATTGATATTATTATTAACGAGAAGATCCCGGAGAATGCCGCAAGGGTGGGTGCTTATCTAAAGTCTCGTCTTAAGGATATGATCAGCAGACGCAAAATCATCGGCGACGTTCGGGGAAGGGGTTTAATGATCGGCATCGAGTTAGTTAAAGATCGCGAACAGAAAGTGCCGTTAGACAAAAAAGATACATTCAACATTGTGGTGGACACGGCCATCCTCGGCCTTCTTGTTTATTGCAGTGATAATGTTCTGGGGCTTTTTCCGCCTCTAATCATTGATAAGGACATCGCTGATAAAATAGTGGAAATTCTGGACCGATCATTAGAGACCGGAATAGCAGCCGAGATCGCCCGGAAGGCTCGCCTTGTCAAAGAATTTACAGCTTCAAAGTTGAGCTAAGAAGCCCTCACGTCTTTTTCCCGCCCAACTTTCGTTTCAGCTCGCCGGGTTTGAAGATGCCCGCCTCGGTAATGATGCCGGTAATATACTTTGCCGGTGTGACGTCGAAGGCCGGATTGGCGACGTCGACGTTGTTCGGCGCGATGCGGACCTTGCCGAAAACATTCGTCACCTCGTCAGGGTTCCGTTCCTCAATGGGGATCTTGTCCCCGTTTGCGATCGAGAAGTCGATCGTCGAGGTCGGCGCCGTGACGTAGAAGGGGATCTTGTGGGCCTTGGCCAGGACCGCCACGGAATAGGTGCCGATCTTGTTGGCGGTGTCGCCGTTGGCCGCAATCCGGTCGGCCCCGACGAGACAGAGACGGATCACCCCTTTTTTCATAAAGGCCCCGGCCATGCTGTCCGTGATCAGCGTCGCCGGAATCTTGTTCTGTTGCAGCTCCCACATCGTGAGGCGGGCGCCTTGAAGAACCGGCCGCGTTTCGTCGACGAAAACCTTGACCTGTTTCCCGTTTTCCCATGCCGTGAAGATGACGCCCAAGGCCGTGCCGTGTCCTCCCGTGGCCAGCGCGCCGGTGTTGCAATGGGTGAGAATCGCATCGCCGCTCCGGATCAGTTCGGCCCCGTGGTCGCCCATGGCCCGGTTCCGTTGAACATCCTCCTCGTGGATCGCCTGCGCTTCTTTGATGAGGATGCTTTTGATTGTTTCAACCGGTTGCCCTTTGTGGTGCTGGACGACGTTGTTCATCCGGTTCAAGGCCCAGAACAGGTTGACGGCCGTGGGGCGTGTCGCGGCAAGTGTGTCGCGGATCGGTTTTAATTGACGGGCAAATTCTTCGTAATGGGTCGCCCGGATCGGTTGGACCCCGAGCGCGACACCCATGGCGGCCGCGATGCCGATGGCCGGGGCGCCCCGCACCCAAAGCTCCTTGATTCCCTTTGCCACGGTTTGATGGTCCCGGCAGTCGATCCAGACCACCTCGTGGGGAAGGCGGGATTGATCCAGCATCCGAACCACCGGGCCGTCCGCGGCCATGTGCCATTCAATCGGTGAAAGCATAAGATGTTCCAGCTCCTTCCGCATAGGATAAAAGCATATTGTAATGTAAACGACGATCCGGATCAAGCCGAAGGGGAATCCATAGGGGTCTAAAGGGGACCGTCGTACGCGTCATTGAGAATCTGCGCGATATGTTTCACCGGAACGCGGTCCTTGAGCCCCGTCTTCAATTGAATCATGCAGGCCGGGCAACTGGTGGCGACCAGTTCGGCGCGGGATTCGATAATCGCCCGCCGTTTGCGCTCGAAGATCATGCGGGACTGGTCGTGATTCTTGACGATGAAGGTGCCGGCTCCGCCCGCGCACCGGTCGGCATCCCGCATCTCGACGAACCGGACGCCGGGAATCCGGCCGAGCAGTTCCCTCGGCGCCTTTGTGACGCCCGCCGCGCGCAGGTGACAGGAAGAATGGTAGGTCACGGTCCGTTCCGAACCGGCCGGGCCGACGTCGGCCCAGCCGGGAAGTTGAAGACCCGTCTCGACCAGATATTCCGTGATATGTTTTACGCGGCCGGCCAGTTCGGTCGCTTCAGCCCGTCCCTTTTCATCGGTGAAAAAGCGGGCGTAGTCCTTTAACATGAAGGTGCAGGAGGCGCAGCCCGTGACGACCGTCTTGAACCGCAGCAGAGACGCGGTGTTGAACCGGGCGTATTCCCGAACCCGGTCCCGATGGCCGTAGGTCTCAATCGGCGTTCCGGAGCATCGTTGTCGGGGCAGGACGACGCGGGCCCCCTGGCGTTGGAGAAGCCGGATCACCGCGTCGCCGACGCCGTCGCGGAAATAGTCGGCGGCGCAGCCGTGGAAATAGGCCGTCGTGCCGGCGGCGCCCGCCTCTTCCGTCAGCGATGCATGCCGTTTGCGCAGCGTCCGGACGGCCAATCGCGGCAAGATCACGTCGGGAGAGAGGCGCGCGGTCGAGGCGAGGGCTTTCAGGATCGGGCGGCTCATGTAATCCAGGGTCGCTCGCCCGAGACGGGTATCCCAAATCGGTTGGGTCAGGCCGGCCAGCTTCAGGAACGATTCGAACAGCCACGGCCGCGCCTGGAGGGCGAAAATGAATCCGGTCAACCGATTCGGATGCTCAGCGCGTTTCTCCAGAACATAGGTTGAGACATCAATCCCCGCGGGACAGACTGCAAGACAAGACTTGCAGTTCACGCAGGCCTCCACAACGCGCGAGGCCTTTTCATACGAATAGTCGGCGGCCGTGAGGATGTGGAACCAGCCGCGCGCCCCGTGCGATTCCTCTTGCGTAACGTCATAGACGGGACAGACGGTATTGCATTTGCCGCAGGTGGCGCAGGGCTTCGTCAAGCGCTCGATGTCCAGATGGGTCGTGAACGGGGTCGTGGTCAGTTTGACATCCGGGTTGAGGATATGGTCGGGATCGAACAGGAACTTGACTTTTGTGAAGAGCGCGTAGACCTCTTCCCCGTAGAGTTCGCGCAGGAATTCGCCCCGGACCCGGCCGTCGCCATGCTCGCCGCAGAGCGAGCCGTTGAAACGGCGGATCACGACGGAATGAATCTCCTTCGAGATGACCGCCATCCGTTGGATTTCTTCAGGCACATTCAGATCCATGAGCGGATTAATGTGGGCATTCCCGTCGCCGATGTGGCCGTAGATCGCCACGGGGATGCCCATGTCTTTGAAATATCCGTCGAGATAGGCGATCAGTTCCGGGAGGCGCGCGGCCGGGACGACGACATCGTCCACAAAATTGATCGGTTTCTTTTTCGCATCATACCGGTAAAGAGTCGGATAGATCGCCCTGCGGACCCGCCACAACGCCTCCTGCTGTTCCCGGCCGTTGGGTTCGTCGCTCCGGGCCGCCCGGACCGGCCGACTGAGCCGATAGGCCTGGGCGGTCCCTCGCAGGGAGGAAATCCGGTCCTCGATCGGCTCCTCGTCGAACTCGATGAGGAGCATGGCGGCGGCTTCCGGAGGAATCTCGAAACGGTCTCTCCCGATGAGGTTGAGCGAACTGGCGTCCATCAGCTCCATCGCGCTGGGCCGAAAGGGAAGAAAGGCGTTGACCGCGGGACCGACTTCCTCCAGACGGTCGAAATAGACCAGCGCGGTTGCGGTCCGGGCCGGGCGGTCCATCAATTTCAGTCGGGCCTCGGTCGTGAAGCCCAGCGTTCCCTCGCTCCCGATGAAAAGTTTCGTGAGGTCAAAAAAACCTTGGTCCAGACGTTCGGCCATATCAAAAAGATTGTACCCGCTGCTGTTCTTGCTCACGCCGATCCGGCGTTGGCGGATGAGGTCCTTGTTCAACTTGAGCAGCGCG
This sequence comes from Nitrospirota bacterium, assembly GCA_016201865.1. GTDB lineage: Bacteria > Nitrospirota > Nitrospiria > JACQBZ01 > JACQBZ01 > JACQCA01. The sequence continues at coordinate 10,256 of JACQCA010000074.1, read as the reverse complement.
TACAGTTCCCGCAGGCGTTCGTGCCGATCCAGAAGACGCTCGAAGTCCGGATGGTCCAGCGCATACGGTCGGGCGGCCAGGACGCGGCCGTCGGACAGGATCGTCCGGATCTCCAGGACGTTGTCTTTGACCGCCCCGTACTTGAGCGTGTGGGGACCGGCCGAGTTGTTGCCCAGCATCCCGCCGATCTTGCAGACGTCGCCGCTGGAGGGATCGGGCGCGAAGAAGAGGCCGTAGCGTTCCAGATCCCGGTTCAGCTCGCCGTAGATCTTTCCGGGCTGGACCCGGACCCATTTCTCATCCCGGTTCAGTTCAAGAACGCGGTTGAGACGCGAGAACTCCAGGATGATTCCCTCTCCGATGGCGTTGCCGGTCAGGTTCGAGCCGCCGCTCCGCGCGGTGAGGGGAATATGCTGCTGACGTCCGTATTCGATCACCGTCGCCAGGTCGGCCTCGTTTTCGATCAGGACGACGGCCTGAGGCGAAAGACGGTAGATGCTGGCATCCACAGCATAGGCGGTTCGCGCGGGATCATCGGAGAGTACTTTGGCGGGGTCGAGGAGTCGGGTCAGATCCGAGACGATGGAAGATGCGGCGGCGGTCATGACGGTATTATAACAACACGGATACGGGTATGCAATGAACCGACCGCGGGATGAGAATGGTTTCGTGCTCGTCCCGTGATCGGAGGCGGGGGGAAGATGTTTATTTTAAGCGGGCGGCCCCGGCGGCATCGATGACCAGCGTGGCGTACTGGGCGAAGATCGTCAACAGCTTGAGGTCGTATTCGGTAAAAAGGCGCTTCTTGGGGTCGACGACGGCGTAGTTGATCACGCCGATGGTCTTATGACGGCTCCGAAGCGGGGCGCAGATTCCGGAGCGGAGTTCCGTGGCTTTGACCTCGAAATTCTTGTACTGGTCCTTGTTGATTTTAGGGGGGAGGAGGACGGCCTCGCCGGTCTGAACGACCAGCCCTGCGATTCCCTCGCCGACTTTGGGACGGCTCTTGGCCATGTGTTCGGGCTTGATGCCCTTTGCTGCGGCGATGACGAGCGTCTGGGTCGACTCATGCACCAGCATGATGGATCCGCGGTCGGCCCCGAACAGCTCCATCGCGGCCCCCAGGATTGTGTCGAGCGCCTTCTCGGGCTGGGTCTCCATGCTGATCGCCGTCATCGCCTTCTGTAGAATGGCCAATTCTTTGAGGCTCGCCTCAAGGGTCGATATCTTGATCTCTTTTTCCAGGACACGGAACTGTTCTTCCTGCAGTTGCTGCTGGAGCCGTTGGAGCCTGAATTCATTCTCGATAACGTAGCCACAGAAAAGCAGAAAAATGACGGCCAGGAAGATGAGGATGGGCATAGGCTGTTCCGTCACGACGCTGAAAACGATGAGGGCGCTGGCTGAGGCGATGAGCAGGAAAAGCGTGATGCCCCAAAGTTCCCATCGCTTTTTGTCCACAGGGGTGAATTTCATAGGTCGGCCGTTGAAAGGGTCCGAATGCGATGCTCCGTGCCGTCCGGAAGGGGGTCTCGAACGGGTTTAGGTGCGGCCGGTTTCGTGAAGCACACCGTCGGGATAGTTCACCCACGGTTCACGTTCGGCCATGTAACGCCGCCCTCGAAAGTTCAAGCGGCTGCGTAGTTTTGAAAAACCGGCGTTGTGCAATGCGACGACCAAATTCCGAAGCGTCTCCTCGATCGTCCGCGAAGGGGCCGTTTCGAATGTCAATCCTTCGTAATGGAAAACCGCGAGGTAGCCCTTCTCGACCCGCAGGACGTCCGCCAGACGATTGAAGACGCGTTGCCGCTCATCCTGTCCTTCAATCTGGTGCCGTTCGACGATCCGCTGCATTCCCGGCGCTCCAAGGCGGGTCGGATTATAGCGGGTTCGCGCGAAGCAATCAACATCTTTTTTTTCGCCTGAGCCGTTCCGGACGATTGCCGCCGGGTTTGTTTGACAAGCCGCCGGCCGTTTCTTATAATGAGACGGTTTCATCTTCCGGACACGTGAGAATGAACCTTCCTAATTTACTGACCATTCTTCGCATCCTGCTGATACCGGTCTTTATTAACCTTCTGATCTACGGGTATCATGGATGGGCTTTGGTCGCCTTTCTCTCGGCCGGCCTGACGGACAGCCTGGACGGCCTGATTGCGCGGATGGCTGACCAGAGAACAAAGCTCGGCACCTATCTTGACCCGATGGCGGATAAATTGCTCCTGACGGCGTCCTTTTTGACCCTGGCGATTCTGCAGGTAATTCCGATCTGGGGCGCCGTGATCGTGGTCAGCCGGGACATCATCCTCATCCTTGGCGCGCTACTCCTGCACCTGACCCAGACCCATCAGGAGATCGCTCCCACGTTTCTCGGAAAAAGCACGACCGCGGTTCAGCTCGCATACGTCACGTTGGTTTTGCTGGTGACTGTTTTTCAACGCAGCACGCTGAATCTTTTTCCGTTTTTAGTGGCAACGGTGGCATTGACGGTTGTTTCCGGGCTGCATTATATTTATCGGGGAATCCGCCATCTCAATTCCGAGCATGCGTGACGGAAAAGGGATCGTATTGATGACGGGCCGGACAACGCTGGTCGGAATCATGGGATATCCCATCCGCCATTCCCTGTCGCCGTTGATGCATAATGCGGCCTTCGAGGCCCTGGGTCTGGACTGCCGGTATATTCCTCTTGAGGTTAAACCCCGCCAGGTGCGGTCGGCCTTAAACGCGTTGCGGCGGCTCGGTTTCCGCGGTTTCAATGTCACCATTCCCCATAAGCGACGCATCCTATCCTTCTTGGACCGCTTGACGCCCGAGGCCCGGTTCATCGGTGCGGTCAACACGGTTGAGATTCGAAACGGCCGTTTAATCGGTCACAACACGGACGGCCGAGGGTTTTATCGGGCTTTTGCAGAAGCGACCGGTCGTTCCCTCCGGGGAAAGCGGACGTTGATTTTAGGGGCGGGCGGGGCGGCCCGGGCGGTCGCTTTTCAATCGACGTTGGAAGGCGCGGCTTCCGTGGCGGTTGCGAATCGTTCATTGGCAAGGGCCGCGGGGTTGATCCGGGATCTCCGGCGGCGGACGAGACGGTGCGCGGTGTCCGTCCTGCCTTGGACGGATGCGGCCTTAACATGGGGGGTCGGGCAGGCCGACGTGGTGATCAACGCGACCTCGGTGGGGATGAGTCCGACGGATCCGCCGCTCCTTCTCTCTAGGGTTCTAAGACCGGACCAGATCGTTTGCGATCTGGTGTATCAGCCTCCGATCACGCCGTTGCTCCGAGAGGCCCGGCGGGCCGGCGCCACGGCCGTCGGCGGACTTGGAATGCTGGTCCACCAGGGCGCCCTCGCCTTTGAGATCTGGACGGGCCGTCGGCCGCCGATTGAGATCATGCAGGAGGCGCTTTTTTTGAGCAGGGCCGATTGACAATCTGCGGCTGATGAAGTAAACTGAATTTACAATCGTTCATCCGATCTTAAGGTAATGGCCTTGATACCTGAAAAATTGGGGAAACTGCTGATCACGGGGCGGTTAATTACGGAGGAGCAGCTCCAAAAGGCCCTCCTGATGCAGAAGAAGGAAGGCGGTCGCCTGGGGAGCATCCTCGTAAAAATGAATTTTATTGAGGAGGATCGGCTCCTGAAATTCCTGAGTCAGCAGTACGGTATTCCTGCCATCGACCTGTCCAAGGTCCAGATCGATCCGGCCGTCACAAAGCTCGTGGCGGCCGAAGTGGTTCATAAATACCATGTCATTCCAATCAAACGCTCCGGCGCCACGCTCAGCGTGGCCATGGTGGATCCCACCGATGTCTTCGCCGTCGACGATATCAAGTTCATGACCGGTTATGAGATTGAGCCCATGATCGCTTCCGAAGCGGCCGTGATGGCGGCGATCACCAAGGCCTACGATGCCGCCAGTAAGGACATTGAGACCGTCTTAAAAAATATGGAAGTCCAGGATATGGACTCGCCCACCGTCATCCAGGAAGAACAGGAGGACATCAGCCAATTGAAGGCGGCCGTCGAAGAGGCGCCGGTGGTGAAGCTGGCCAATCTGATCCTGACCGAGGCGGTCAACAAGAAGGCCAGCGATATCCATGTGGAACCGTACGAGCACAGTTTCCGGGTGCGGTATCGGGTGGATGGATCCCTCTACGAGGTCATGTCCCCGCCGAAGAAACTGCAGCGGGCGCTGACCTCCCGCTTGAAGATTATGGCCGAGTTGGATATCGCCGAACGCCGACTGCCGCAAGACGGCCGTATTAAAATGAGGATGAAGGATAAAGAGGTGGATCTGCGGGTTTCCTCCTTGCCGTGTCTGTTCGGCGAGAAGATCGTGATGCGGCTCCTGGACAAAAGCAACCTGACGTTGGACCTCACCAAACTGGGGTTCGAGCCGAATGCGTTGACGTATTTCATGAAGGCGATCGAAAGCCCCTACGGCATGGTGCTGGTCACGGGCCCCACCGGAAGCGGGAAGACCACCACGCTTTATTCCGCGCTGAACTATATTAATAACATCGATGTGAACATCATGACGGCCGAAGACCCCGTCGAGTACAATCTGATGGGGATCAACCAGGTCCAGATGAAGGATGAAATCGGACTGAATTTTGCGGCCGCCCTCCGTTCCTTTCTCCGTCAGGATCCCGACATCATCATGGTCGGTGAGATCCGGGATTATGAAACGGCCGAGATCGGCGTCAAAGCGGCCCTGACCGGCCACCTGGTCCTCTCCACCCTGCACACCAACGACGCCCCCAGCACGATCAACCGGCTTCTCAACATGGGCATCGAACCCTTCCTGGTGGCCTCCTCCGTGGTCTTGATCCTGGCCCAGCGATTGGTCCGCCGGGTTTGCAAGGACTGTAAGGAAATCGAAAAGGTCCCGGTTCAAGCGCTCGTCAAGGCCGGGATGTCGGAGGAGGACGCCAAAGGCGCCGTCTGCAATAAAGGAAAGGGCTGCTCGACCTGCAACGACACGGGCTATAAAGGCCGTGTGGCCCTGTACGAGGTCATGCCGATCGGCGAGGAGGTCCGGGAATTGATCCTGCAAGGGGCCTCGGCGGATGAGATTAAGAAACGGGCCATCGGCACGGGGATGAAAACGCTGCGCATGAGCGGTCTGGCCAAGGTTCAAGAAGGACTGACCACGTTGGAAGAGGTGGTGGACTCGACCTTTGCGGATTGACCCAGCGAGCGAAGCGAGCGAGAGGGGGAGGCTCCAACCGGCTTTGCCGGTGGAGGGGGCGACGCGAGCCCCTCTATAATAGAAAGGCGGCGAATGGCGAATTTATATCAATTGCTTCAGACCCTGATCGAGAAAGGCGCTTCCGATCTGCACATCACGACCGGAACGCCGCCCCAGATTCGAGTGGACGGGGACCTGGTTCCCCTCAACATGCCGGCCATGACACCGGCCGAGACCAAGCAATTGGTCTACAGCGTCCTGACGGATGCCCAGAAACATAAGTTCGAAGAAGAAAATGAGCTGGACTTCTCCTTCGGATTAAAAGGCCTGAGCCGCTTTCGCGCCAATGTCTTCATGCAGCGCGGGGCCGTGGCCGCGGCGATCCGGACCATTCCGTTCAAGATCATGACCTATGATGAATTAGGCCTGCCGGCCGTCGTGCGGGATCTGATGAACAAGCCGCGCGGATTGATCCTGGTGACCGGTCCGACCGGGAGCGGGAAGTCCACCACGCTGGCCACGATGATCGATACCGTCAACAACGAGCGGCACGAGCACATCGTGACGGTCGAGGACCCGATCGAGTTTCTTCATCCGCATAAAAAATGCCTGGTCAATCAGCGGGAGGTCAATTCCGATACGAAGTCGTTCAAGACCGCTCTTAAATATATTCTCCGTCAGGACCCCGACGTGGTCCTGATCGGCGAAATGCGGGACCTGGAGACGATTGAGACCGCGTTGACGATTGCCGAGACCGGCCATCTCACGCTGGCGACACTCCACACCAACTCCTGCGCCCAGACGATCAACCGGATCATTGATGTCTTCCCGCCCTACCAGCAATCCCAGGTGCGGGCTCAGTTGTCGTTCGTCTTAGAAGGCATCCTGTGCCAGCAACTGATCGCCAAGGCCAGCGGGCATGGACGGGTCCTGGCGCTGGAGATCTTAGTTCCCAATCCGGCCATCCGCAACCTGATTCGTGAAGACAAGATCCATCAGATCTATTCCACAATGCAGACCGGCCAGGCGAAATACGGCATGCAGACGATGAACCAGTCGCTGTTCGATCTTTACCAACGGCGTCTGATCACCTACGACGATGCCATTAATCGAAGCAGCCAAGCGGAAGAGTTGGTGAATATGATGAATCGGAGCGGCCTGGCCCCGCTGCCGGGGAAGGAACAGCGGGCGGCCCGGTAACTAAAAGCAGTCCTCTCTAAAAGGACCATCGATCTATGGCGACATTTGTCTGGACAGGAAAGACGAGGCAAGGCGCCCTTCAGAAGGGCGAGATCGCGGCGAAGAGCCGTGACGAAGTGATCGGGCTTCTTCGGAAACAGAACATCCTGGTTACCTCCGTCCAGCAAAGGGGCGGCGGTTTCAACCTCAACATCAGTATCGGGGGCGGGTCCGTCACCGATAAGGACATCGTGGTTTTCACGCGGCAATTCGCCACGATGATCGACGCCGGCCTGCCGTTGGTCCAATGCCTTGAGATCCTCTCGGCCCAGACCGAGAACAAGTTTCTGGCCAAGGTGGTGGGCGAAGTGCGTCAGGAGGTCGAATCGGGGTCCACCTATGCCGATGCGCTCCGGAAACATCCGAAGGCGTTCGACGATTTGTACGTCAATATGGTGGCCGCGGGCGAAGCCGGGGGTATCTTGGACACCATTCTCAACCGTCTCGCCAAGCATATCGAAAAGGCGGCGAAGTTGAAAAGGCAGATCAAATCGGCCATGGTTTATCCCTCCACGATCTTGGGCGTGGCGGTCGTCATCGTGGCGATCCTGATGATCTGGGTCATCCCGGTGTTCGGCAAGATGTTCGCCGATTTCGGCGGAACGCTTCCCACGCCGACGATGATCGTCATCCGGGCCAGTGATATTTCGAAGGCGTTCGCGCCGTATATCGCCGTGGCGGCTGTGTTGGGCTGGATCGGATTAAAGCGTTTCTACAAGACGCCGACGGGTCAAAGGCTCATGGATCGCTTGGCGCTGAGATTGCCTGTGATCGGCGATCTGATCCGAAAGGCGGCCGTGGCCAAATTCACGCGCACCCTCGGCACCTTGATCAGCAGCGGCGTTCCGATCTTAGAGGGCCTGACCATCACGGCCAAGACCGCCGGCAACAAAATCATCGAAGAGGCGATCATGGTGGCCCGGCAGAGCATCAGTGAAGGAAAGTCGGTTTCCGAACCGATGGGAAAAACGAATGTCTTCCCTCCGATGGTGGTCCAGATGATCGCGGTGGGTGAAACGACCGGGGCGCTGGATGCGATGCTGGGAAAGATCGCCGACTTTTATGAGGAAGAGGTCGATGCGGCCGTAGCGGCCTTAACGGCTCTTTTGGAGCCGATGCTGATGGTCTTCTTAGGAGTGGTCATCGGATTTATCGTGGTTGCCATGTATCTGCCGATCTTTAAGATGGCCGGAACCATGGGGTAGTGCTGTGGGCCATGGAGCGGCAACGCATTCAGGATGATGAGGAGATTCGGGCCAAGCTCAAGTGGCTGATGGCCTTGCGAATCGTCATCGTCACGGTTTTGCTGGGCGCCTCGATCGTTCTGCAGATCGGTTACGGGCATGTCGGAAAAACGACCACCTCCTTTTTCTACCTCGTCGCCTCGACCTATTGCGTCACCATTGTCTATAGCCTCCTTCTGAATCGGCTGAAACGGCTGGCGTTGTTTGCCTACGTCCAGGTCTATCTGGACCTGCTCTTTGAAACCATTATGGTCTATCTGACGGGCGGAATCGAAAGCCCGTTCTCGCCGTTCTACATGATCACCTCCATTGCGGCCAGCGTTATCTTGGGGCGCAAAGGCGGCAGCCTGACCGCATCCGCGGCCAGCATTCTCTTCGGACTGCTGGTGGATCTTCAATATTTTCGGCTCTTGCCCGGGGCCGAGGCGAGCACTTACTCCAACACGGAAACCCTCTACTTTCTTTTTTTAAACATCGTCGCGTTTCTGACGGGGGCCTATCTAAGCGGCGGGCTGGCCGAAAAGCTGAGCCTTACCCGCGAACGGTTGGAGGAGAAGGCGACCGGTCTGGCCAAGTTACAGGCCTTTCACGAGGATGTCGTGCAGAGCATGAGCGGCGGTCTTCTGACCGCCGGACTGGACGGGGCCATCACCTCCTTTAATCGAGCCGCCGAGGAAATCATGGGGTACCGCTTTCCGGATGTGCAAGGTCGGCCTTGGTGGGAGATCTTCGAGGCTGCCGATCTGAGGGGGCTGGTCAGCCCCGATAAACCGTTGATGAGGCCGTTCCGGTTTGATCGGTATTGTCGCCGGAAGGACGGTGCTTCCCTTGTGTTGGGGATGACGGTTTCCCCGTTGAAGAACGAAGAGGGACGGCAGATCGGCGGGGTCTGGATCTTCCAGGATCTCACGCGCATCCGGAAGATGGAGATCGAGATCGAAAACAAAAAGCGTTTGGCCACGATCGGCGAAATGGCCGCCGGGATGGCCCATGAAATCCGAAATCCTCTGGCGTCCATCAGCGGCTCGCTTCAGGTGTTGCAAAAAACCCTTCGCCTTGATCACGAGGAGTCGCGCCGATTGATGGAGATCGCACTGAAGGAGACGGAGCGGCTCAACGGCATCATCACGGCCTTCTTGTTGTACGCCCGGCCCACGCCCTTGAATAAGAAACAGTGCGACATCAACCATCTGGTCATGGAGACCTTAAGCCTTCTTCAAAACAGTCAGGAGTATCGGGACCGCATCCGATTCGATTCGAATCTAACTCCGGGGGCGTTAAAAACGGCGGTGGACCCGGATCGAATCCGTCAGGTCTTTTGGAACTTATCCATCAATGCGATCGAGGCCATGACGCTCGGCGGGCGGCTTCTCGTTACGACCCGTCCGGTGACCATCCAGTCGCACCCGGATCCGGTCCGAACCTCTTGGGCCGAAGTCATTTTTTCAGACAACGGGTGCGGCATTCGGCAGGAGGATATCGGCAAGATTTTCTACCCCTTTTTCACGACGAAGGATCGGGGTTCCGGGCTCGGCCTTTCGATCGTGTATCGGATCGTCGAGGAGCATCAGGGACGTATCCATGTGGACAGCCGTCCCGGCCAGGGAACCCAATTCACCCTCTTACTGCCGATGATCGAGCCGACGCCGGCGATCGGCCAAGAAGGCCGAAGGAGCTTGTGACCGTGGAGAAGATCTTAGTCGTCGACGATGAACGGAGCATGCGGGAATTCCTGAGCATCATGCTCAAGAAGGAAGGCTATGCCGTGACCGTGGCGGAGGACGGAGGGGCCGCGATCCGGCTGATCGGGAAAGAGATGTTTGATTTGGTCTTGACCGACGTCAAGATGCCGAAGGTGACCGGGATTGAGGTGCTCAAGGCCGTCAAGGAGGCGTCGCCCGAAACCATCGTCCTGATGATCACGGCCTTCGCATCCACCGAGACGGCCATCGAGGCCATGAAGGAAGGGGCGTACGATTATCTGACCAAACCGTTTCAGATCGAAGAGGTCCGGCTGATCATCCAGAACGCCTTGGAGAAGAAGCGTCTTCGGGCCGAGAACTTGTTGTTGAAAAAAAAGGTAAAGGGTTCCGCCACACTGGAAGATATTATCGGCCGAAGCGGACCGATGCAGAATGTGATCCAGAGGATGAAGAAGGTCGCGGACACTCCGAGCAATGTCCTGATCCTCGGGGAATCCGGCACCGGAAAGGAACTCGTCGCACAGGCCATTCATTCCAACAGCCAGCGAAAGGACAAACCCTTTGTCACGGTCAATTGCAGTGCGCTTCCCGAGCCGCTTCTAGAAAGCGAGTTGTTCGGGCATATGAAAGGATCGTTCACCGGAGCGCACGTGAACAAACCGGGCCTCTTTGAGATTGCTAATGAGGGGTCGATTTTCCTAGACGAGATCGGTGACACCCCGCCGGGCATTCAGGCGAAGCTGTTGCGGGTCTTGGAAGAGAAAGAGTTCCGGAGGATCGGCGGGACGCAAAATATCCGGGTCGATGTCCGAATCATCGCGGCCACGAATAAAGATCTCGAAAAAGCGGTTGCGGACGGGACGTTTCGCGAGGATCT
>JACQCA010000073.1 GCA_016201865.1 Nitrospirota bacterium | reverse complement strand
CTGATTGGCCCCCTCACGGTTAAGAACCACCGAGGCGGGGCTGCAGGAAGTAGTAGAAACGGCATCTGTGGCCGTAAAGGTGATCGTCACATCGGTCTTGTTCCAACCATTGGCATTGGGGAGCGGGTTCTGGGTCACCGTAATCGTGGGTGGTGTAATATCGCGCACATGCACGACGAAGGTGGTCGGCGCAGCGGCGTTGCCGTGTGCGTCGGTGGCATGGCACGTCACGGTCGTGTTGCCGAGTGGGAAGGTGGAGCCGGAGGCGGGCAAACAAGTAGCAACGCCTGCGCCATCCACCGCATCGGACGTAGCCGGACTCGTATAGGTCACAACGGCGCCAGCACTGCTCGTGGCTTCAGCTGTCACATCAGCATGGGCGGCGATCACGGGTGGTGTGGTGTCATGGACGGTGATCAATACGGTAGCCGTCGAACTTGCCTGTCCGTCACTGACCGTCAAGGTTACGGTATTTGTTCCAAGAGGCATGGTCACGGTCGGACTCACTCCGCTCACCGCTCCAAAAGGCCCTGTCCAGTTATAGGTCAAGGGATTCCCGTCCGGATCGGAAGAGCCGGAACCGTTCAGGACGACCGATGCACCGGACGAACTGGTTGCCTCTACCGTCTGATCCGGCCCCGCATTGGCCACAGGCGGATGGTTGGGGTTTGCCACCGTCAAGCTGGTGCTCCCGCTAATGCTTCCGGAAGTTGCAGTGAGTGTGGTCGTGCCGAGGCTCAAGCCAGTCGCAACTCCTAAGGCATTAACTGTGCCCACCACCGTGTTACTGCTGCTCCAGACAACGCCGGCGATTCCGATCACCGCCACGGGGGTAAAAGAGCCGACGAGTGGGGTCCCATTACCGAGCTGGCCCCGGTCATCTGATCCCCAGCATTTCGCCGTGCCATCCGAAAGAACCGCACAGGTGTGTTTGTCCCCGCCGTCCACCGCTGTAGCCGTTGAAATCCCGCTCACTGCCACGGGGGTGGTGCTACAATAATGGTTAGAACATAGTTCAGGCCCTGTGTCAGTCCCAGTTCCGAGCTGGCGATTGTAGTTAGACCCCCAGCAGTTCACCGTGCCATCCGAAAGAATCGCGCAGGTGTGGAAGGTGCCGGCGGAGATAGCGGTGGCTGTGGAAATCCCGCTCACCGCCACAGGAGTATAGGTATCGGTGGTAGTCCCATCTCCGATCTGGCCGTAGGCGTTATATCCCCAGCATTTTGCTGTGCCGTCGGATAACAACGCGCAGGTGTGGTTGGTCCCGGCGGCAATCGCTGTGGCCATCGAAATCCCGCTCACTGCAAGGGGGGTTGGAAAGGCAGGCCAGTTTTCATTTCCGAGCTGGCCAGAGAAATTATATCCCCAGCATTGCACCGTGCCATCGGATAACAACGCGCAGGTGTGGTTGGCCCCGGCAGCAATGGCCGTAGCCGTTGAAATCCCGCTCACTGCAACGGGGGTGGTGGAATCGGTGGTGGTTCCATTTCCGAGCTGGCCATAGATATTATGTCCCCAGCATTGCACCGTGTGGTTGGAGAGAACCGCACAGGTGTGTTCGACCCCGGCGGCAATCGCCGTGGCTGTGGAAATCCCGCTAACCGTTACGGGGGTAGTGCTGCAAGGTGCACTATAACAGAATTCAGGTCCAGTATTGGTCCCGTCTCCAAGTTGGCCATATTGGTTTAGCCCTCAGCATTGCACCGTGCCGTCGGAGAGAACTGCGCAAGTGTGGTCATCTTCGGCAGCAATTACCATGGCCGGGCTTAAGACCCGATTCGATCCATCGCTGAAACTCCCGGTGGCCGTGAACTGTTGTATTTGGCCAACCGTAATGGTCGGGTTGGCCGGTGTAACCGTGATGGAATTCAAAGTCTGCGCAAAGCTATCAGCGGCCGGAATGGTAAGAAAGCACAAGGTTAAACCAAAAGTGGTCAGCAACAGGCAGAAAGCCACAGCCCTAAGATGCACGGCCGGTTTCGATCGGGGATACGTTCGGCTCTCCATGATGATCCTCCTCGTGTGAAAAGGTTGATGGATGTTTGTACCCTAAAAATATAGACCGCGTCTTTATAGCACGCCCCCCCCCAGAGTGTCAAGAAGAAAAATCGCAAACAAAATCAAGATCATGTTTATGCCTGTTTCGCTTTACACCCCCCAGACCGTTTGATATAGTAACCAGCATGCGTAAGATGGGAAGAAAGGAAGAACGGCAAAGAGATGTTAAATCCACAGGGTCACCAGCTATTCTGCAACAGAAATCGGGGGACGGGGAGAGTTGGACAACCCGTTACGGATGGCTCTTTCCTTTACTCCTGGCGCTCCTAGTCAACGCCAATGTATTACTCAACGGCTTTGCCTGGGATGATGCAGTTTTTTTTGGAGAGACATCCCACCAAGATGCGCCGGCCCGTGCACCCGACGCTTATTTCCGTCCTCTAATCGTCTGGAGTTATCAGCTCGATCAATGGTTCTGGGGTCGGAATCCCTTCGGGTTTCACTTGTCGGTCTACCTGGCCCATGCCTTGACGACCCTGCTGTACTATCTGTCTGTCCACCTCCTTTTACGGTTCTACCGAAAAGAAAAAGCGGAGGACATCGCTCTCGTAACAGCTTCGCTCTTTGCGATTCATCCGATCCACACCGAGGCCGTAGCCTGGGTTTCCGGACGGAACGATGTCTTCACAGCTCTATTTATGATGATCGCTTTGTATGCCTATCTTCGGCACCGTCAGCAACCCTCTTCCTGGAGCATGCTTCTTCTCTTTACACTGGGGTCTGTCCTTGGACTGATGAGCAAGGAGACCGCAATCCCCTTCCTCTTAATATTCCCGGTCATAGACTTCCTGTTGCACCGTTCTGGAGTAATCCGATGGCGTGGAATTAAAGAGCCCATGGTTTGGCTGTGGGCGATATTCCTTGGGTCGTTTATCCTCTACCGCCTGGCCCAGGTTGGGAGACCACCCGCTTATCCAGACGAAATACCATTAGTCAGCGGGACCAAGATCCTGCTTATTGCCCTGGGCTATTACCTTAAATTGTTATTCATCCCGCATCCCTTAAACCTGTTTGTGTCAGAGTTGCCGACAGGGGATCTCCAAGGTTTGATCTACCTCGCCCTCGGAACGGCAGGGATCGCTGTCTTGATTTGGGTCATTTTACGATTGAGCCGGACATTGTTCGCCATTGGAGCGATCTGGTTTGTGTTGGGAATAGCCGCGCCGCTAGTGGTGCCGTTTGTACCGGTTTCGGTCACACCAGTGGCGGAGCGGTATGCCTATTTGGCTTCAGGAGGATTCTTGTTACTAGTCAGCGTGGGGGGTTATCAGGGCTGGCGGTGGATACAGGCACGTTTTAGTTCACCGATGGATGCCCGATGGGGAATAGGCTGTCTGATTCTAATCGTGGGTCTATTTTCCTACCTTACGGTGGAACGGAACGGGATCTGGCGGGATGAGGTCAAGTTGTGGGAGGACACGGTCCGTAAATCGCCCCCCGCGGCACTCCCCCGAAACTACCTTGGAAGTTTATATTTCAGCCACGGACAAACAGAGAAAGCGGTGCAAGAGTTTCAGATGGCATTAAAGTTAGAACCGGATAATCCCGATGTTCACCGCAACAGGGGTGTCGCCCTTAAAAAACTGGGGCGTTTGGATGAATCCATTAGGGAATATCAAGCGGCATTAAAGTTAAAACCGGATGATGCCGTAACCCACAACGACCTTGGACTTTTCTATCAGGACCTGGGGCGTACAGACGAAGCCGTTCAGGAGTATCAGATCGCATTAAAGCTAAAACCGGATGATGCCGCGGCTCACTATAATCTGGGAAACACGTATAAGCGGCAAGGACGCTTAGGCGAAGCCATCCAAGCGTATCAGAGCGCATTAAAGTTTAAACCGGATTCTGCCGAGGCCCACAATAACCTGGGAAACATTTATAAAGATCAAGGGCGTCTTGATGAGGCGACCCGCGAGTATCAGGCTGCATTAAAACTTGCTCCAAATAGCGCATGGGCTCATGACAGAATGGGAGAGGTCCTTAAAACGCATGGACGACTTGAGGAAGCCATAAAGGAATATCAGACAGCGCTAAAGCTGCAACCGGACTCGGCTGAAGCCCATGCTCGTCTGGCGAGAGTTTATAACGATCTCGGACGCCTGGAGGAAGCCGCTCAAGAGTATCAGACGGCATTGAAACTAAAACAGGACCTTGCTGAGGCTCATGTCGATCTGGGTACAGTCTATCGAAGGCAGGGACGCATCGAGCAAGCGGTCCAGGAGTACCAAATAGCGATAAAACTGAAACCAGATTCTGTTGAGGCCCACGTCAACTTAGGAATAGCCTATCGAAAGCAAAAACGCCTGGAAGAAGCGGTCCAGGAATATCAGACGGCCCTTAAACTAAAACCGGATTCTGGTGAAACCCATACCAACCTTGGCGTGGTCTACGAAGACTTAAAACGCACGGAGCAAGCCATCCAGGAATATCAGTTTGCTTTAAAACTAAAACCGGATCTTGTCGAAGCGCACTACAACCTGGGAGCCATCTATCAAACTCTTGGACGCTTGGAGAAAGCCGTCCAAGAGTTTCAGGCTGCACTGAAGCTACAACCGGATCTTATAGAAGCCTATTATAGCCTGGGGAATATCTACCGTCGCCAGGGACGAATCGATGAGGCGACCCAGTCGTATCATCATGCATTACAACTCAAGCCCGATTTTCTCCCCGCTCGGAAGGCTTTAGAATCCCTGTCTAAGTAAAGAAGGGGCGGTTCGGAAACCGCCCCTATCTACTTATTTCAGAATCTTTTCGGTCTTCCGGCTCCAAAACAGGAGGTCCAACTCATCCCTATCGATGCCGATCTCTGACGCACTCCCTCGCTTTACACCCCACAGACCGTTTGATATATTAACCGCCATGGGTAAAGCCAGCCGGAGCAAAGAGCGGTCAAAGAACGGTGCATCCGCTGGTTTTGCATCCTTTTCGCAACCATTACCGAAGTTCCATTATAGCTGGCTCATCCCGCTGTTCTTGGCGCTCCTGACCAATGCCAATGTTCTACTCAATGGTTTCGCCTGGGATGATGCGATCTTCTTTGTCGAATACTCCGACCAAAAGCCCAATGCCCTCGGTCTCGCCCAAGACGCCTATTACCGTCCTCTGATCAGCTGGAGTTACCAGCTCGATCATTGGATCTGGGGTCTAAAGCCTTTTGGTTTTCACCTTTCGGTCTACCTTGCCCATGCCATAACGACCCTCCTGCTCTATTTGTGTGTGCGTCTACTGCTTCGACTCTACCGGAGGGAGGAGTCGATTGCGCTCCTGACCGCTTCGCTTTTTGCCGTTCATCCCATCCATGCCGAGGCCGTGGCCTGGATCTCCGGACGAAACGATGTCTACATGACCCTGTTCATGATGACGGCCCTGTATGCCTTTCTCCGGTATCGTCAGGAACCCTCTTCATGGATCATGTTGCCTCTCTTTGCACTGGGATCGGTTCTGGGGTTGCTTAGCAAAGAGACCGCGATTCCCTTTCTCATGATTTTCCCGGTCTTAGACGTTCTGTTTCACCGTTCGGAGGTAATACGATGGCGGGGAATGAAAGATCCCTTGACTTGGGTCTGGGTCCTGAGTCTGGGGTTGTTCATCCTCTATCGTCTAGTCCAAGTCGGGATGCCGCCCGCTTATTCAGACGAAGTGCCATTAGCCGGCGGGATCAAGACCTTGTTCCTAGCCCTGGGTTATTACCTAAAATTGTTATTTATCCCGTATCCCTTGAATCTGTTTGTGGCCGAGCTGCCGTCTGGAGGCGTGGGGGTATCCTATCTTCTGATAGGAGCGAGCGGTACCATTATTTTGCTTTTGGGGATCTTTAAATGGAGTCGCACGTTATTCGCAATTGGAGTCGTCTGGTTTATAGCGGGAATGGCGGCGCCGTTGGTGGTGCCCTTTGTGCCGGTTTCGGTTACGCCTGTCGCGGAACGGTACGCCTATTTGGCTTCAGGAGGCTTTCTGTTTATGATCACCGTGGGAGCATTGGAGGGCCGGCGGTGGTTTCAGGCGCGATGGGACAGACCGATTCAGGCCCAATGGGTTATAGGAGGGATGGTCCTGATCGTGAGCCTGTTTTCCTACCTCACCATGGAACGGAATGCGATCTGGCGGGATGAGGCCATCCTTTGGGAGAATACGGTCCTAAAATTGCCTCATGCGGCGTTGCCCCACTACAACCTGGGCAATGTCTATAAACGGCGTGGACGCTTGGAAGAAGCCATCACAGAGTATCAGACGGCAATAAACCTACAACCGGACTACGCCAATGCCCACCACAATCTGGGAGTCGTCTATAAAGATCTGGGCCGCTTGGAGGACGCTATAAAGGAGTATCAGACGGCATTAAAGCTGCAACCGGATTTTGTCGCCCACCACAATTTGGGAGTCGCCTTTAAAGATCTGGGCCGCCTGGAGGACGCTGTAAAGGAGTATCAGACAGCATTAAAACTACAACCGGACTTTGTTGAGGCCCACAACAATCTGGGAGTTGTCTATAAAGATCTGGGCCGTCTGGAGGACGCTGTAAAGGAGTATCAGACGGCGGTAAAACTACAACCGGACTACGCCAATGCCCACTACAATCTAGGTCTGGCCTTTGGACGTCAGGAAAGGCTGGAAGAAGCACTGCGTGAACTTCAGGCCGCGATAAGGCTGGGTCCTAATCATGAGGACGCTCATTACAATACGGCGCTGATCTATAGAAAATTGGGACGCCTGGAGGAAGCTGTCCAGGAATATCAGATTGCCATCCGTCTTAAACCGGAAGATGCGGCGGTTTACAATAACTTGGGCTTTGTCTATCAAGTTCAAGGGCGTTTTGAAGAAGCCATCCGGGAGTATCGCGCGGCAATAAAGCTACAACCGGACTCTGTTGAGGTCCACAATCGTCTGGGTAACATCTTAGCACAACAGGGGCAATTGGATGAAGCTATAAAGGAATTTCAGATCGCATTAAAACTACAACCGGACTATGCCCCGGCCCATAACAACCTGGGCAATGCCTCAGCCAAACAGGGACGCTTGGAGGAAGCTATAAAGGAATATCAGATCGCAATAAAGCTGCAACCCGACAATGACGACCCTTACAACAACCTTGGAGAAGTCTATCGCGTCCGTGGGCAGCTGCAGGAGGCAATTAAGGCGTACCAGACCGCATTGCGATTGAATCCGAACAATGTAAACGCCCATTACAACTTAGGGGTGGTCTATCAAAGATTAGGGAAGTTGGAAGAAGCGAAAAAGCAATACCAACAGGCCTTGCAACTCAAGCCCGATTTTCTTCCCGCTCGGAAGGCGTTAGAATCCGTGCCTAAATGAATCTCTTCATCGGTCGCCTCCTCGTTCGAATCGATCACACGGAAGTTATTTTTCGTAGATGACGACGCGGTTCTTGCCCTTCGACTTGGCGGCGTAGAGCGCGATGTCGGCGTTTCGGATCAGATCTTCGAGGCTCTCGGCATCGTCCGGATACGTGGCCAGCCCGACGCTGACGCTTAAGACCAGTTTTTGATCCGTCTTGACGAACGGAAGGTCCAACCGATGCACCTCGGTGCAGATCCGTTCGGCGATCGTATACGCGTCGGTCTTGCTGGTCTGCGGTAAAATCACGGTGAACTCCTCGCCGCCGTAACGGGCCGCCACGTCGATCGTCCGGATGCTGTTCCGCAGGCAGCGGGCCAAGATCTTCAAGGCCTCGTCGCCGACCAGGTGCCCGAGGGTGTCGTTCACGGACTTGAAATCATCCAGATCGATCATGATCAACGACAGCGGCAGATGGTGCCGGCGGGACCGTTCGATCTCTTCCGACATCCGTTCCTGAAAGTAGCGGCGGTTTAGAAGCCCGGTGAGCGGGTCGGTGATCGAGATCCTCTTCAATTCCTCGGTCTTCTGATAAAACTTGGACCGTTCGATCGCGACCGAGGCGTAGGCCCCGATCGAGATCAGAAGCTGGAGGTCCTCTTCCGAGAAGACCTCCCCCGTCATTTTATCGGCGATGTTGAGAACGCCGATCGTCCGGCCGTCCAATTTCAGCGGGATGCTGATGAACGACTTGGTTTTATAGCGCGGGCGTTTTTCCTGCGCGATGCGGTCGTCCGACTCGATGTCCGACACCACCAGGGCCGTGCCGGTGGATAAGACCTTTCCCGAGATGCCCTCCCCGGGCCGGATCCTCATCAGCTCCACGATCTTCTTGTTCAACCCCTTCATGGCCTTCACCGTCAGCTCGCTTCGATCTTCATCTAAAAGCATCAGGGAGCCCTGCTCCGCCTGGAGAAACTGGGTGGCTTTTTCCAGGATGATCAGGAAAAGATCCTCCGACTCCAGCGCGGAACCCACGGTCTTGGCGATATCGAGAAGAACGGAGACGTCCTTGGCCAGATCCTCCCGTTCCTGAAGAAGCTGCGCATTCTCCCGGATCAGGGAGGCCTGCTGGACAAACGCCGAGATCACCCGGATCTCTTCGTCCTCCAACGGGGTGTCGAAGAGGCCGAGCAGGCCGGTCATCCGATGGTCTTGGATGAACAGCGGAAACAGATAAACCGGGGCCAGGCCGGGCGGAAAACCGGCCCGGAGAATCTCCAGGGTCTCGACGGACGAAACCGGGCGTCGTTGATCCAGCAGTGTTCGAACCAACCCCTCGGCGCCGTCGGTCTGGTAATCGCGGATGAGGTCGGTCTTCTGTCCGAAGGTCGCCGCGGTTTTGAAAAGCTGCTGGCGTCGATCCCAGAGCAAGACGGAGGCCGTGTTCAGATTGAACAGGATTCCGAGGGTGTTGAGCACGGTGTGGATCAGCTGCGGGAGGTCGTTTTTCAGGTCGGCCGTTAGCGTAAAGAGGGTGATGAGCCGGGAGAGTTTGGTGTTCAAGGTGTTTTTCTCGTGCGCCGTGGAAAAAAGAAACGGGAGCGCGGACTCGAGAAACCGCGCCGACTGGACCAGAAACGGGTTTTCATGGACGCGGATCCGGTCGGTCAGCGGCGTCAGATCGTCCTTCGACAGGTCCAAGGACTCGGCCTTCTCCTGCCCGTCGGCGAATTCCTGCGGGTTGAGAAAGCTCTTCCCGCCCAGCACGACCAGTTTGGTTTTGTCGTCTAAGATGATCGGGATCGAGAAGACGTGGAGATTCATCGCGCATTGAAAAAAAACGGTTTCTTTTTCCTGTAGCGCGAGACCGATGCTCCGGCCGCAGTGCGACTTGCAATGCTGTTCGCCTTTGGCGGTTTTCTGAACGGTTCGGCAGAGGGGATTCTCCCCGCTGGGCTCGCAGAGGAGGTCGCCCCGTGCGTCGTAGGCCAGCAGGGAAAGGTTCGTCATGGACGAGAACTGGTCCTGGATCTGTTTCAGCATGGAAAGCTCAACCGTTTCCATCGGAACGAGGCCCTCCGGCATTTCGGCTTGCATTGGGTTGTTTATAAACTCTGTTCGGTCCGATGTCAACTGATTTTTCCGGCTCGTTTCCGGCGCGGAATTCATCGGCGCGACCACGATCGATTCTCCCGTCGTTTGAACCGGCGGAAGAGAAATCGGAATGCCGTATCCGGGATTGAGCAAGGGCGTTTTGACGGCCATGGGTTGCCGTGTCAGCCGGGCCATGATCGAACACAACAGGACGGCGACCGGAAGATAGCCGCCGAAGAAGAGAAGGGTCATCCATGTCGGGTGGGCGACGACCAACGGGATTCGGAGCTCGACGAGCTGCCGATGAAACTCGAGACTGAATGCGGTCGTGATGAAAAGAAGAATCAATGCGGTCAGATAAATCGGAAACCACGAAAACGCCGGGCGTCCTCGATGACCGTCGCTTGGTTGAAACCATGCGGGTTCCCGGAAAGGAGCGACAAAGAGAATCGGTCCAAGGGCCAGGTAGCCCCCCAATACCCCGATTATTGGATAAAGGTCGTTTGGGAAAGCGGCCTCAAGCCGGCCGATGGCGATCAGACAGACGCCCAAATTCCCCCCCGTTAGGATCAGGTAGGTGAGCATAGGGAAACACCCTCAAAACGCCTCTCATGCTACCGAAAGCGGCGATGGGAGTCAAGGAAGAATCCAAAACAGAGTCTTCGGTTGCATAAAATTTGCGTCTGTGGTATAAGGTTAGACGGCGATGTTTAACCTCCGGTCTTACAAAGCGGTGTCATGGCAAATGATTCGGTGGCGGCCACCAATCCAAAGGCCTTTCATGATTACCACATCGAGGAAAAGTTCGAGGCCGGGATCGTTTTGGTGGGAACGGAGGTCAAGGCGCTTAGAGAAGGCCGTGTAAATCTTCGCGACAGCTTTGCGCGGATTGAAGGCAATGAGGTTTTCCTGCATCATTGCCATATCAGTCCTTACAGTCATGGGAACATCGCAAACCATGAGCCGCTGAGGGTGCGGAAACTGCTGCTGAACCGGAACGAGATCAGCAAGCTGATCGGGAAAACACAGCAGCGCGGTTACACGCTGGTTCCATTAAAGATTTATTTCAAGAAAGGACGGGCCAAGGTCGAGCTGGCTCTGGCGATCGGGAAGCAGGCCGTGGATAAACGCGAGACGTTGCGGCGGAAGATCGCGGAACGGGAGATCCAAAAGGCCTTTAAACAGAAACAACGGTGACGAAGCAAAAACCGCTTTAATAGTTTATTCACTCAACCAAGGAGGGGGCGACCGGATTCGACGGAGATCAAGAGGTTTCGGGCGGCATGCCGAGGTCCCACAGGGGCTCGTTAAACACCTGTGGAAACAAGTAACTGCCAATTCCGAATTGGCTCTCGCTGCTTAAATAGCGGCGCGTCCATCTAATCGTCGTCTGTGCGGTTAGCCTGGATGTCACGATAGCAGACTGGCCTCGCGGGTGGTCCGGGCCCGCGGGATGAGACAAACCGGAATAGCGGTTCTTCGGGTTTGCGGCTGTACCCGGGGAACGGCGAATCTCAAACAGCCGCTACGCATGTAGTCGCCTGGGGCTGAAGTTCTTCGGACGCGGGTTCAACTCCCGCCGCCTCCACCAGTTTATATTGTTTTTCCTTCACGATTTGGCCTAATGCTCTGAAGAGGTTCGGACCGCCTCCTCTTATAGCAGAGGACACGGCGCCATCCGAATCCCACAAAAATCCCAGCGCGTTGACGGCAAAAAGCAGCTTCTAATCCGAGACGAATAAGAGCAAGGAGAGATCATGAGACTGAGAGTGGTCATTGAACCCGATGAAGATGTTTTTATGGCCTACTGTCCGGAGCTGCCGGGATGCGTGACCTATGGGAAGACGGAAAAAGAAGCTCAAAAGAGTATCAAGGAAGCCATCGAACTTTACCTGCGGCCGTCGTCAAAGAAGCTCCCGGCCAAGGCAAAGATTTATAAGGTAGCCGTGTAAGGAGAACGTGTGGGCCGTCAGCTCAGGGGCATTCGGGGACGGGATGCGGTGAAAGCTTTTGTGAAGGCCGGAGGCATTCGGAGGGGCGGGAAAGGGGATCACGTCAATATTAAAATGCCGAACGGTCTGATCATAACAATCCCTCAGAGCGGAGAAGTGCGAATCGGTCTTCTCAAAGATGCATTGAGAAAAGCGGGCATAACTGAAGAAAGGTTTGTGGAGTTGCTGTGAAGCGAAAACACGAACAGCGGAGAGAATATACCGTGATCTTTCATCCGGCTGAAGAAGGCGGGTATTGGGCGGAGGTTCCCGCTCTGCCCGGTTGTTATTCGCAGGGAGCAACGGTCGAAGAGGCGATGAAAAATGTTCGGGAGGCGATCGAGTCCCATCTTGAGGCACTGAGGGCAGACGGCGAAGATATTCCAAGCGAGAAGGGCTTCATGATCGGAAAAGTGGAGGTTGCAGCCGCATAGTCATTGTGGAAATAAAAACGCCTTTTGTTTAAGTGCGTTAGTTATTTCCTTCGAATCAGCCTAATGCCCTGAAGAGGATCGGACCGCTGCCTCCCGCAGAGGACACGGCGCCATCCGAATCCCACAAAAATCTCAGCGCGTTGACGGCAAGGAGCAATTCCGAGCCTGAGACGAACAGGAATCATTTGATGAAACTTCACACAAAAAAACAGCGGGCGGTTCAGCATCCGTATATTGAGAAAAAAGCGGGTGTTTGCGGCGGCGAGCCGGTCATCAAGGGAACACGCATCCGGGTCAGCCTAATTGCCGAACTTGAGCGCGCCGGCCAAAGCGTTTTATTGATAGATTCGACGGGTTTCCACTCAAGGTGGTCTACATTATAGAGAACAAGGTGACCGTTGTGATCTCAACCTATCCGTATGAAAAGGGTTTCTAAGAAGGCTAAAGATGAAAATCTCTTATGACAAAAAATATGACTTGGCCTACATCCAGTTCTCCAAAAAGAAGCCGCAGCGGGCGGTCGAGATCGGGGAAGGAATTGCAGTCCACATTACAAAAAAGAATGAACTCGTCGCCCTTGAGATTTTCGATGCCAGGCGTCATGTGCCGATTCAGAGTCTGTTCGAGTTGCAGGAGGTCAAAGATAAAATAGCCTGATGCCCTGACGAGGTTCGGACCGCCGCCTCACGCAGAGGCTGTAGCGCCATCCGACACGTTATCCCCACCCAGCGCATTGACGGCAGACAAACAATAGATCCTTGCAGATGAGATATAAAGTAATCAAGGTTACCCTATTGTTGCTGTAGGCAAGGAAGGCGAGACGGAGCAGAACGTGGGTAGAGCCATAGGCATTGAGAGGACGTGGCCGGGTGAAATTTTATGATCGCGACGGCAAGACAGTTGAATTACCCAGGGGGCGGTGGAAACATATTGTGGCGCAACATCCAGAAATGGAAAGGTATCATGATCGGATTGGAGATGCGTTAAGAGAGCCCGATCTAATCAAACAGAGCCGACGCGCGCCCGACGTGTGGCTCTATTACAGGTTTTATTCGTCTATATTCGGAGGGAAGTTTCTGCTGGTCGTCGTTAAGAGGTCGCTCCGCCCTTTTGTTTTGACTTGCTATATTACGGACGAAATTAAGAAGGGAGAGATTGTATGGCAAAAAGGATGAGAATTGCTTACGACAAGGAAGGGGATGTGCTGGATCTCTCTATCGGCAAGCCGAAGAAAGCGATTTCGAGGGAAATCGATGATGATTTCTTTGTGAGATTTGATCCGGTGACGGGTAAGGTGGTGGGGTTCTCGATTTTGAATTTTGAAAGATGGTTTAAAGACCTCAAGGATGTAAAAGAGATTCCGATTGCAGGGAGCTTTGAACTTGTGAAATCGTGAAGCGGTATAGACTGAATATGCGAAATAGCCTGATGCTCTGATGAGGTTCGGACCGCCGCCTCCCGCAGAGGACACGGCGCCGTCCGAACGTTAACCCCAGCCCAGCACAAGGAAGGCATGAAATAGATCATCACCATTCATTGCGTTGGAGGGATTAAAAAGTGAGTTCGACCGTATTCTACGAGCGGCGCAAAGGACACAAACCAGTAGAGTCTGATCAACGGCGAATACTCAGGCGTGGAAATAACGAGAAGATTCACACAGCCGAACAACGCCGTCTCGCCACCCTTGTGCGTCGCCATCAACGGGAAGCCTTTAGAATTCCAGTTCGCTTCCGAGTACAGGAGAAGGATTTTTCCGGGTATACCCATGATATCAGCCCCGAAGGTCTTCTCGTCTTTACCGAAACCTCCCTAAGTGCCGGTACTCCGATGACCCTCCAATTTTCTTTTGGTCAGAATGTATGTCATCTGAATATTTCTGGCCAGGTTGTGTTTTGTCGTTTGGCCGAGAATGGGGAATCCCTGCGGCAGGCGAT